>JAITCL010000063.1 GCA_031283105.1 Treponema sp.
TTTATCATCAACTGTTGACATATTTATATATTTCATATTAATAATCGCCGTAATTATGACAATATTTATTATACATTTATTATATAATATATTGCAAAAAATTGTTATGAAGTTAAAAATATAAATGGATAAAAAAATGGGGAAGGGGCATTTTATTATAATGAATATAATATAAATATTATAGTGTACGCCCGTACTGCATATAACAGGACTGTAACTGTACGCCGCTAAAGCGGCTAGTTACAGCCGGAACGTTAGGCGCAAGTTTATATAATATCAAAAAATAATCAACATACCTCGCCCTGAAGGGCGAGGTATGTTGTTTTGGTAAGGTATTTGTCTCGGAGTTTAATACCTTTTTAACCGCCCTGAATGGCGGGGTATTAAACCCCTCGCATACAATAAAAAGATGGTTGAAATAATAATTAATTGTGATATAATTATAACAATGTACAAAAATATTAAATATTTATTTTTTTTATTATTGCCTTTTTTCTCTTGTGGATATAATATTACGACTGTTGAAATGATAGAACAAAAAAAGGGGTTGATTAAGGAATTAAAATATAGCATTGATACTGCTGTAGGATCAGTCGAATTAAACTATAAAACAAAACAAATTATAGATTTACGGGGACAGATAATAAAAATTGGAAGTGCTTCTAATAGCTTTTATGGATATGGAGCTTTTACTAACCTTTATGAAACATGTTATTATAGCTCATCTGAAAAAAGAATAATTGTATATTTTTATTTATATAAATATGGAATAAAAACAATTGAAAACATAAACACAATATTATTTGTTGAACCATTTGAAAATTTCAATGGTTTTTATACAGAATATTTCATATTTGAGGATAATTTGTATCAAGTTATTTCATTAAAGCCTGAAATAGAAATTGGGGAATGTGTTGAAGAATTTGATTTTAATAAAATTAAAGAGTTAAATATTACACAATATAAAAAAATTAGTCCATATGGAGAAAGTGATAAATTGATTGAAAAAGGAAGAAATGATAATAGAATTTATAGCTTTTATTTAAATTATCTATTTCCAGAGGAATATGATCCAAAATATATAAAATTATCATTAATGTGAAGCTAAACCTGCGCCTAACAGGACGGTAATTGCGCCGCGAACCTTCGGTTCGAATCCGCTTTGCGGACAGGACGCTGCCTTTGGCAGATCGGGCTACAGTCGGAATGTTAAGCAACATTGCCCTAACATTTTTCGGGAGAAAATACTTGACATTAAGCAAAAAAATGGGATAAAACAGGCAGAAGAACAGAATGAAAAAATATGTTTTATTGTTTGTTTTTTTAATATTAACATCCTCTGTATTTGGACAACAATTTCTTTGGTCAACTGAAAGAGATAAAGCCGAAAGATATGTTCCCTTGAATAATGTAACAAGGGAAGTATTAACATTTTATGATCAATATGATCTCTATTATGACTTTTCAGGTTTCAGTAAAGATAGATTCATAAAAATGTTCGATTATGGTTTTGAAGATTGGAGTTTTCTTTATGATATAGAAAAATTAACTGTTTTTGCATTAAGATCAAATACAGGAAGGGGTTCGATTGTATTAGTGATGTGTATTAGTAAGGATAATGTCAATACTCTTATTTTTACCAATACACCTGAACTTGGAAGAAACTGGATTATGACATATTCGAGTGATAGGGATAAATTTTCTCAATGGTTTAAGACAATAATGAATTAAGGGAGGAATTATGAGAAAAAGAACTGGATCAACAGCAAAAAGTCGCAAAACATACGTTACAAAAAAAGGCTATAGTAGGTTTAAGGATAGTGGTACATATGTACACCGTTGGGCGGAAGAAAAAAACTCGGACGTAAACTTAAGACTGGGGAAGTTGTACATCATATTGACGGTAATCCATTAAACAATTCGCCAAATAATTTAAAGGTTTATAAAAACCAAAGTCAACATATGAAAAAGGAACATTAAAAAATATACAAAAGGACGGGCAAACGTCGGGAGAAAAAAAGTGCCTGTCGCCATACACACTGACTTAACCACGGAGTACAGGGAGTTTTGATGCGATTTTTGCATTTTTCTTTTTCCCTTTACACTACCCGGTAAAATCCGCATTTAAGGTACAGGGATTCATCGTAACCGGTCAACACGGGGTGATCCTGCGCCTGACAGCGAAAGTCAAGCTGTATTAAACGGCGTTCAGCATCGGCGGCGGCTTCGGCAATCATGCGCCTGAAGCGGGATTCGTCCAATGCCTGACTGCATGAACAGGTAATCAGAATGCCGCCGGGCCGGACAAGTTTTATTGCCCGCAGGTTAATTTCTTTGTAACCGCGCAATGCCTCGCCCAAAGCCGTGCGGGATTTGGCGAATGCCGGAGGATCAAGAATCACCATGTCAAAATGTTCTTTGCGCCGTTCAAGATTGCGCAGTGAATCAAAAACATCAGCCTCAATGGTATTGATGCGGTCGGCAACGCCGTTAAGCGCGACATTTTTGCGCGCCCCTTCCAGCGCCGCCGCCGAAGTGTCCAGCATGGTAATCCTTGCTTTTTCCGCCGCACGTAACGCGTGAATGCCAAACGCCCCGGTATAGGAACAAGCGTCAAGCACACGCAGTTCCGTTTCATCAGTAGCCGTACGGAGCATGGCGGCGTATTTACCTGCCAACAAACGGTTATCCCGCTGATCCAAAAAAAATCCGGTTTTTTGGCCTTCCGGCAAATCCACGATAAAGGGCAAATCATTCTCAAAAATAACTATGCCGCCTGAAGGGAAGATTCCCTTAATCAAACCTTCCCGCAGGGGAAGCCCTTCCAATGTGCGAACCTGCGCCCCGGATTTTTCAATAATGCCGGCAGGGGAATCGTAGCCGGCAGTCATGACTTCTTCCAGCGCATCTATTATCATTTCGCGGCGGCAGTCCATTCCCCATGCGAGCAACTGTACGGTAAGCCATGAATGAGGCGGGCCAAGCGCCGCCTCGGCAGATGCAAAGGAAAGGGGACGCTCGATATTAGCGGCTTCAATCTCGGTCAGAGGCCAGCCGACAAAACGGTCGATGATAAGGCCGGGGAGAAAATCCGCCTCGGCAAAAACCAGCCGCGCCGTTTCGCGGGAAAGGTCGCGGAATGATGCGCGTCTGAATGTCGCCTCACGGATACGGCGCTTGAAAAAGCCCTTGTCGATTCCTTCTTTGGAAGGGCTGTAAATTCGCGCGATAATTTTGGAGTGGGGGTTAACGATAGCCCTGCCCAGGTATTCTTTGCGGCTGCTTTCAATATCGGCGCAGTCGCCGGGAACAAGTTCCGTGGCGGCGATTTTGCCCTCGTATATGCGGTCAACTTCGTTGTCGTATACCCAGGGGTGGCCCAGCCGTATGCGATCTTCTTCGCCCTGCTGTAAAATTATTCGCTTCATAATTATTGAGTCGCGCTGCGGCGGACAATAAATTCCTGTTTTACCGGAATGGGAATATCCGAATTCTTGGCGGCGCGGGAAAGCATATCTTTCTGAACGCGGAATGGGGTTTCATCAGGAGCAGGACTCAGCCGCTTCCATGTACCGCCGGAATCCAAAACTCTCGCCTGACAATTATCATGAAAGTATGCGTTAAGCGATTCAAAAAGTTCCGCCCGTATTTTTTCATCCTGAATGGGAAACATAATTTCAACGCGGCGTTCAAGGTTACGCGACATTAAGTCAGCGCTGGCAAGGTACAGTTCTTCCGCCCCGCCGTTGGCAAAATAATACATTCTTGAATGTTCAAGGTAACGGTCGATAACGCTGACCACCTGAATATTTTCGGAAAGCCCGGGAACGCCGGGAACAAGGGCGCATATTCCCCTGACGCACAGAAAAATTTTTACCCCCGCGCGGGAAGCGCTGTACAGGGCGTTTATCATATCAGTATCGGTAACGGAATTGCACTTCATCATAATTTTGCTGGGGTACTTCTGGTCGGAACGCTTTGCTTCGCGCGCAATCAGTTCCAGCAGACGAGGCTTGAGATTGTACGGGGCAATCACCAGCCGTTGCATGGTCTGTCTCAGCGAATAACCGGTAACCATATTGAACAACAGGCTCGCGTCGTAGGCAATGTCATCGCGGCAGGTAAACAGACAAATGTCTTCATAAGCCTTTGCCGTCTTATCATTGTAGTTGCCGGTGGAAAGATGCACATAACGCCTGATACGTTCATTTTCACGGCGCAGTACCATAGTAATTTTGGCGTGTACTTTAAGCCGCGAAAGCCCGTATACCACAATCACTCCGGCTTTTTCCAGACGGTTTGCCCAGGAAATATTGCGCCCTTCATCAAAACGGGCTTTAAGTTCAACTAACGCGGTCACATGCTTGCCGTTCAGGGCTGCCTGTTCCAGCGCCCGCACTATGGGCGAAATTGCCTGGGGGTTTTGCGCGTTGCCGCCGGTGCGGTACAGGGCGGTCTTGATTGAAATAACCTGCGGGTCTGCGGCGGCCTCCTGAAAAAATCGAACCACCGGATCAAAAGATTGATAAGGAAAATGAAGCATAACGTCGCCCTGGCTGAGACAGTCCCACATTGAAACATCTTCGGTAAAACCGGGTGCGGGATATATCTTCCAGGGCTTTTCCTGAAATTTTTCAAAGCCCGCAACACTGGACAATTCCATAAGGCCATCGGCGTTAAACGGCCCCTCAAACTCATACAGATCATCGCTTTCCAGAGAAAACCTTTGCGCCAGTTCATCCCGCAGTCTGTTACTGCCGGGGGAATAAACCAGCCGCACCACTTCGGATTTTTCCCTGCCTTCGATAACTTCTTCCATTGCTTCAATAAAATCTTCGTCCCGCCGTTCATCAACGGAAAAATCCGCGTCACGGTTTACCTGAAACAACATACTTTCCCGGACATGATAACCGGGAAAAAGATAGCCCCCCCACACGAGCATCATGTCGTCTAACAATGCCCAGCGCAGTTTATTTTCTTCCGGCGGCAGCCAGATAATCCGGTCAAGGGAAAGGGGAAGTTGCACCATAACGATACGTTCCGCCGCGTCTTCCCCGATGGGGGCTGTCTCTTCACCAGCAAGCAGAAAAGCGGCGTTTATGCAATGGTTTTCAAAGAGGGGCAGGGGCTTGTCTTCTTCGATACGCAGAGGCGTCAGAACCGGATAAATTTGACCGAGGAAAAAGGATTCCAGATAGTCCATTTGGGGGACGGTGTAGGAATCGGGGCGAACCAATTCAAGACCGCCGGCGGCAAGACCGGGAAATATTTCGCCCATGAAGCAAGCGGACAGGCGGCGGTTTATCGAGTGAACTTTTTCGGAAATTTTCTTCAACTGTTCCGCCGGGCCAAGACCGGAAGGATCGCCTGAAATCCCGGCTCTCTGCGCCCGCTTGATTGTTGCCACCCTTACCATGAAAAATTCGTCAAAATTTGATGAAACAATTGACAAAAAACGAAAACGCTCAAACAGGGGCAAATCCTTGTGCAGCCCTTCTTCCAGCACCCGTTCGTTAAAATCAATCCATGACAGGTCACGGTTAAAGTAAACTGCGGGGGGAGATGGTAATTCAGTTTTCTTGTCCATAGTGGTACACCTTTATTATAGTATACAATATTTCGTCAAAATAGAAAACTAGCGGCGTCAGGTCATTACCACCATACGGTCGCACAGGTATTCCACGGCGCTTATGTTATGCGAAATAAAAAGAATGGTCAGCCCCAGACTTTCACGCAGTTCACGGAAAAGGTTGAGTATCTGCACCCCGACAGAAATATCCAGAGAGCTGATGGCTTCATCGGCGATGAGAATTCTTGTATCCGGCATCAGGGCGCGGGCAATACAGGCGCGTTGTTTCTGTCCGCCGGAAAGCTCATGTACCCGCCGCGTTTTGTATGAAAAATCAAGCCCGACGCGCTCAAGCATTTCATCAACTTTGCGGGAACGTTCCGCCGCCGTGCCCTGACGATGTATAAGCAGCGGCTCTTCCAGCAGCCAGCCGATTTTTTTGACCG
Organism: Treponema sp.; assembly: GCA_031283105.1. GTDB lineage: Bacteria > Spirochaetota > Spirochaetia > Treponematales > Breznakiellaceae > WQXQ01. Next base: position 6,016 of record JAITCL010000063.1, read on the forward strand.
GGTTCAGTGAAGCACCCGGATCCTGAAAAACCATTTGTATCTGTCCGTAATTTTTCCGCTGCTGTCCGCCAATTAAAATTTCACCCTGATAGTCGATAAGACCCAATATACAGCGGGCGAAGGTGGTTTTGCCGCAGCCCGATTCACCGGTAAGCCCAAAAATTTCCCCGGCGGCGATTTCAAGGTTGACATTATGCAAAACCGGCTTTATTTTCTTTTTTCCGAACAGGCCGAAATTACGGCTAACGTAGGCATTGGAAAGATTGTGAATCGTGATGAGCGCAGGAGCGTCCGTTTTGGGAATGTTGGCGAGGGACTGGTTTTCCCGTGGGGGAATCGCCTCCACAAGCCCGCCGGTATTTTCAAGAATTTTGCCCGCACTCATCACTAACAAGCGGCTGCAAAAATGCCGCGCCACGGGAATATCGTGGGAAATAAACAGTATCGCCGTGCCGAATTCACGGTTTATCTGTTTGAGCAGGGACAAAATATGATTTTGATTTGCCGTATCGAGGGAGGTCAGTGGCTCATCGGCGATAAGCAGCCGGGGGCGGCAAATTGCCGCAATGGCGATCATGACCCGCTGGCACATTCCGCCGGAAAGCTGGTGGGGCCACGCATGGAAAATCTTTTCCGGTTCCGGAAATTTAAGCTGGCGCAGTAAATCCAAAGCCGCTTTTTGCGCGATGCGTTTTTCCGTTCCGTGTAATTCCAGAGCCTCGGCAATTTGCGCCCCAATTCTCATCAGTGGATTGAGCGACTGCCGCGGCTCCTGAAAAATCATGGCGATTTCTTTCCCTCTGATTCGGCGCAAAGATTCTTCGTCAAGGGAACACAGGTTAACCATTTCACTGGAAGCGGTGCGGTACTGTATACTGCCGCCGGTAATATACGCCGCCGGAGGAAGGAGGCGCGTAATGGAAAGAGCGGTAAGAGTTTTGCCGCAGCCGGATTCACCGGCAAGCCCGACGATTTCCCCGTCGTTAATCGTAAAATTAATCCCGTTCAATATCGAAAAACATTTATGCTTATGTTTAATAGTTACGTTCAGGTTTTGAACTTCCAGCAGGGCCACGGCTACTCTCCAAACCGGCGGCGCAGGCCGTCGCCCAGGCAGTGAAACGCAATCACCGTCAGCATGATGAATACCCCCGGCGCAAGGGCGCACCACGGGGCATTAAACAAAAAATTCTGCGATTCGGACAACATTCTGCCCCAACTGGGCAGGGGCGGCTGTATGCCCAAACCAAGGTAACTCATGGCGGCTTCGGCGAGAATCGCGTTGGAAAGCCCCAGCGCGCAAGCCGACAGCAGGGAAGGCGACAGGTTCGGCAAAATGTGCATAAAAATTATCCGCGCATGGCTTGCCCCCAAGAGCCGTTCCGCAGTAATAAAATCGGCGCCCTTGTACTGCAACGCGCCGCTGCGCATAATGCGGGTAAAACTGGGAACAAACAGAATCATCAGCGCAATAAAAAGGGCAAACTGGCTGTTATCCATCAGGGCGACCATGACCAAAGCAAACAGTATCCCCGGAAAAGAGCTGATTGCGTCCATCAGGCGCATGATAATTTCATCGCGGATGCCGCCCGCATAACCGGCAAACAGCCCCAGAATACTCCCCAGCGCCGCCGAACCGGCTACCGTACACAGCGCAAGGACAATGGTATACCTGCTGCCGGCCATTATGCGCAATAAAACATCCCTGCCAAAATTGTCCGTTCCCAAAAGATGACCCGGCCCGGGCGGCATAAAACGAAGGCTGGAATCCATCGCGTTGTAATCACGCAGAAAAAAACCGGTGAATACCATCAACACTATTAATATCATTAACAATAATCCCGCTTTTAATTCGCTATTCATTCCCGCACTTCCTTTTCCAGCCGTATCCGGGGATCAATAACCTGAATGGCAATATCTACCAAAGTGTTGGCAATGACCACGACAAAGGCAATATACACCACCAGCGTTTGTATTAACGGATAATCCCGCGATGTAATCGCGGCGATAAGCAGCCGCCCAATTCCCGGAATGGCAAAAACCTGTTCAATGACGATACTGCCGGAAAAAACCTCGGCAACGATCATTCCCAGCACGGTAATTGAAGGGATAAGGGCGTTACGTAGCGCGTGGCGGCGCAGAGCGAAGGAAGGGCTTGCCCCCTTGCTACGGGCGGTTCGCACATAATCACTGCGCTGTTCCTTAAAAAGCCATGAGCGTAAAAATTTTGTCAGTATTGCCGCATTGGGCACGGCTATTGCCAGAGCGGGAAAACACAAACTGCGGTAACCAACATACACCCCCGCCGTAAACAGGCGCAGACTTATCCCAAAAATCCAGATAAACAACACTCCCAAAAAAAAGTGAGGAACGCTAATACCGGTTGCAGTACCGATATTCACTATCCGGTCAATAAGGCTGTTCTCGCGGCGCACGGAAAACAACGAAACCGGCACGGCGATGACCACAATAAAAAAAAGGGAAAGTAGCGCCAAAAAAAAACTAATGGGCAGGCGTTCAATAATCAGGACGGAAATCGCTTCGCTGCGGAAGCGCAGGGAATTTCCCAAATTGCCGGACAAAAAATTGCCCAGCCATTCAAGGTAACGGACAGGAATACTGCGGTTAAGACCCAATTCTTCGCGGAATGTCGCAAGCTGTTCCTCCGTGGCGTTTGTTCCCAGCATCAGGCTTGCCGGATCGCCCCGTATGACGCTAAACGCCAGAAAACTAAACACCGACACCAGAAAAAGAGTTATAAGGGCGGCGCCTGTTCTTTTTAACGCAAAATACATGAAAATTCCTGGTGTTATTATGCTTAATTACGGTGTTTTGTCAAACAGCGGAATTCATAATCAATGTCTTTCCTTCTATAGCCATTTTCGCCATATTTCTGTATGCTGAATATATCGAAGATAAGGAGAAAATTATGTCATCAATCACAGAGAATAAACAGGGACTAAAAGTACTCATAACGGGAAGTATTTTACAATTATTTTTAGGGATAATTTATGTTTGGAGCGTATTCAAAAATCCCGTCAGTAAATATTACGGCTGGGAACAGTCTGAAGTGGGGCTTACGGCTTCGTTTATGCTCTGCTTTTTCGTCATAGGTATATTGGCGGGCGGGAAGGCGCAGGCAAAGATTGGCGTAAAAATCACCACTTTGATTGGCGGGCTAATGGTCGCTGTGGGTATGCTGGCGACGGCGTTGATCCCCGCCGGCGGAAAAGCGCCCGTCTTTCTTATTTATTTTTTCTACGGCATAATCGGCGGCTTCGGCGTGGGCGCGGGCTATAACGCGAACATTTCCACGGCGCAAAAATGGTTCCCTCAAAACCGCGGCTTTGCCACCGGCATAAGCGTTTGCGCGTTTGGACTCTCCACTGTTATTTTCGCGCCGCTGGTTACCATGTTAAACCAAAAATTTGATGGAATGGTGAATTATACGTTCTTGATTTTAGCCGGAGGATTCGCGGTGGCAGTACTGCTTCTGTTCAGTTTTATCAAAACGCCGGAGCAAATCCCCAACGCCGCCGCGCCCGTTTTGAAAGGCAAACAGTACACAACCCTGGAAATGATTAAAACTCCGCGCTTCTATTTAATCGCGCTGTCCCTGATGTTTGGTACTTCCGTTTTTTTCATTATCAACCCCGACCTTAAAGATTTAGCGATTGCCGGAAGTCTGGAATCATTCGCAACAGTAATCGTTATGTTCACAGGGATAGCCAACGCGCTCGGCAGACTTGGCGCGCCGCTTATGTCCGATAAAATCGGCAGAGAAATGGCTGATGTAATTATTCTTGCCGTAACCGCGCTTGGCGCGTTTGGGCTTTGTTTCGCCAATGGGATTCTGCTGATAGTGATTATCGCGCTGGTGGCGTTTTGTTACGGCGGTTATTCGGGACTGTATCCTGTTCTGACTTCGCAAAATTTCGGCATTAAAAATATCGGCTCAAACTACGGCGCGGTCATGGTGGG
>JAITCL010000081.1 GCA_031283105.1 Treponema sp.
CTCAGTATTCGTTATAAAAATCCGGACTTGGGAAGGAGAATCAGCCTTTCGGTGATTTCGCTGGTTTTTTTGGGTTTTCTGGGGATAATGCAGCGTGAAAATATGCAGATCGAAGAAACGGTAATTTATTTTGCATATTTCATCAGCACAGGAATTTTCACCCGAGTTTTAATACATTATGCGATAGCGAAAGTTTTTGGACCGTTGATTTGGGGCAGAGGGTATTGCAGTTGGGCCTGCTACACGGCGGCGTTACTCGAATGGCTGCCTATAAAAGAAAACAAAACTATCCCCAAAAAATATACATACATAAGGATACCGGTTTTAATTGTATCGCTGTTAATCCCTTTCATTCTTATTCAAAACGGGTATGACTACTATGCCGGACATATAGATTCCTCAATTAACAGTTATTTCATAGAAAACCGCAAGCTCGATCAATTTATCTGGTTTCTTGTTGGCTATATATCGTATTACATAATAGGAATAATATTGGCGTTTGTTTTCAGAAAGAAACGCGCCTTCTGTAAAATATTTTGTCCAGTCTCGCTTATAATGAAACTGCCAAGCCGTATTTCACTGATGAAAATAAAACCAAGCGGAAACAAATGTATACAATGCGGAAAATGCAATGATGTGTGTCCAATGGACATAGACGTAAAAAAATACATTGAAAACGGTCAAAAAGTAGTATCAACAGAATGTATTCATTGCAGGAATTGTGCGCATATATGTCCGGTTAAAGCTATAGCGTAATCGGGGCTGATTATATTACCTATCACGGTAAATGCTGTCGCCTTATGATGATAGAGACCAGCCAGCGGGGGCGGGCGCACCGCCCTCTCCGGCTGGCTGCCCCGGCGCTGTTCCCTGTGCCGGTTTACACACTATGTGCATATAAAAAAAGTAAATGCTGCCACCAGCATATACCGCGCTATTGACAAGACAATCATCCATGCTACAATAACCATGCGTCTTTAAGACACATTATGGGAAACCGGCTTTTAACCAAAACAAGAGAAAAGGCCACGGAGAAGGTCAAAGAACCGGAAGAATACCGGGTGATTCTCCTCAACGACCACTATACCAGCATGGATTTTGTCGTGGAAGTGCTGATGGTTATATTCCATAAAGACCTGGAGAACGCGAACAGAATCATGCTGGACGTGCATAGAAAAGGCAAGGGTCTGGTGGGGCTGTACAGTTGGGACATTGCCGCTACCAAAATGGAGCAGGTTCACGCGGCGGCGCGGATAAACGAATTTCCCCTGCGCTGTATTGTAGAACCGGCTTAAATCGGGGATAATGGGTTATGAAGATTTCCGGCCATGTACAGGCAATCATCAACGCGGCATATAACGAGGCGAGGGTACGCAAACACGAGTATCTTACCCCGGAACATATACTGTATGCTGCGCTTGCTTTTGACGAAGTACAGGGGGCGCTGAGTTCCTGCGGGGCAAACCCCGAACAGATTAAAACCGGCATGGAAAGTTACTTTGAACAAAAAGTTCCGGTTATTCCCGCGTCTGCGGAACCGACCCAAACCGTGGGTTTCCAGAGCGTGATTGAGCGGGCGGTCATACAAAGCCGCTCGGCCCAAAAAGACATGATTGATATAGCCGACATTCTGGTATCCCTGTTTGATGAAGAGCGAAACTACAGCGCGTATTACCTCCGCAAGGCCGGCATCAAACGGCTGGAACTGCTTGACGTGCTTTCCCACGGAATCGATGGCACCGCCGCCTATGCCAGAAATCAGGACGATGACGGCAAATATAACACCCTGCCCGATGAAGATTTAGGCGAGTCCGGGCAAAAGGCAAAGGGGACCAAAAAAGCAGCTCTGGAACGTTTTGCCGCCGATCTGACCGCTCAGGCGAGGGATCATAAACTGGAGCCGTTTATCGGCAGAGAGGACGAGCTTGACCGTACCGTGCAGGTGCTGTGCCGCCGGATGAAAAACAACCCCGTTCATGTGGGGGATTCGGGGGTGGGAAAAACCGCCATTACCGAAGGGCTTGCCCAGCGCATAGTGGCGGGCGAAGTGCCCCCCGCGCTGAAAGACTTCAGTATTTTTGCCCTGGACATGGGTGCGCTGGTTGCCGGAACCAAGTACCGCGGCGATTTTGAAGAGCGGGTCAAGCGCGTCATCGAAGAGATGTTGAGAAAAGAGCGGGCGATTCTTTTTATTGATGAGATTCATACTTTGGTCGGCGCGGGAGCGGTTTCCGGCGGCGCGATGGACGCGTCCAACCTGCTGAAACCGGCGCTGACATCGGGGAGGCTTCGCTGTATCGGTTCCACCACCCATGAGGAATACGGCAAATATTTTGACAAAGACCGCGCACTGTCGCGGCGTTTCCAGAAAATCGACATTAACGAACCGTCCGAGGCCGACGCCATCGAGATTATCAAAGGGCTTAAATCAAAGTATGAAGATTTTCATAAAGTGAGTTACAGCGATGGGGCGATTGAGGCCGCGGTGCGCCTTTCCTCCCAGTTTATCACCGAGCGCCGCCTGCCCGACAAGGCCATTGACGTTATTGATGAAGCGGGCGCGTTTGCCCGCATTAGCTCCGCCAATACCACCGCAACCGGCGATGCCGCGGGCGCCGCTTCCGGCAACGCCGCAAACGATGCCGCCGGTAAAACAGATACCGTAACTGAAACCATCGAAATCGGCCTGCCGCTGATAGAAACCGTTGTTTCCAAAATTGCCCGCATACCGGAACGTTCCGTCGGCGCAAACGAAAAAGACCGCCTGCGCCTGCTGGAAGAAAAATTAAAGGAACGGGTTTTTGGGCAGGACAACGCCATTGCCGCCGTAGCGCGGGCTGTCAAACAATCACGGGCAGGATTCCGGGCAAAGGACAAACCGGTGGCAAACTTTCTTTTTGCCGGGCCTACCGGCGTGGGAAAAACCGAGCTTGCCCGACAGTTAGCTGACATTTTGGGCATTACCATGTTCCGTTTTGATATGAGCGAGTATCAGGAAAAGTACGCCGTGTCCCGGCTTATCGGTTCATCGCCGGGCTATGTCGGCTACGAAGACGGCGGCCAGCTTACCGACTCGATACGCAAACAGCCCCATGCGGTAGTGCTGTTAGATGAAATTGAAAAAGCCCATACCGACATTTTCAATATTTTATTGCAGATAATGGACTACGCCACCCTGACCGACAATCAGGGGCGCAAGGCGGATTTCCGCAACGTGATTCTGATAATGACGAGTAACGCCGGGGCGCGGGAAATCGGCAAGGGATTAATCGGCTTCGGCGAGCGGATTGTCGATGAAAGCGCCGTGGACGACGCGGTTGAAAAAATCTTTACCCCCGAATTCCGCAACCGGCTTGACGCGGTGGTTCACTTCGGCCACCTTTCCCGCGAAATTATGGCATCCATTGTCCGCAAGGAAATTGACGCTTTTACCCAACAGCTTGCGGAGAAAAACGTGCGCCTGTCCGTTACCGGCGGCTGCATTGACCGTCTTGCCGAAGAAGGCTACAGCAGGGAATTCGGCGCGCGCAACGCGGGCAGAATCATCGAAGAAAAAATTAAAAGTTTCTTTGTCGATGAAGTTCTTTTTGGGCAGTTGAGCGCGGGCGGCAGCGCGACGGTGGACTGGCGGGATGAGCAATACCGGATTGACATAACGGAAGGCGTTTCTCCTGAAACGCAAGCGCGCGCAGAACCGGTTCCCGCGGAAATGCAGGATGCATGAATTTCCGCCCCGGCCCGGATCCCGCTTTTCCCCATCTTGGTGAACATGACCGCTACCTTTTCCCTCCCCCGCATACATGGGATGGCAGTATTATCGCCGTCGGGGGCAACCTTTCACCGGGGATGCTTCTTTCCGCTTACGAGCAGGGAATATTCCCCTGGTACGGTCCCGAAGACCCCTTACTCTGGCAGTCCCCCGACCCCCGCATGGTCATCTTTCCCGATAATCTTCACGTATCACGCTCCATGCATACCATACTGGAAAAGGGCGCGTTCAAAATTACGATTAACGGAGATTTTGCCGCCGTTATCCGCGGCTGCGCCGAAACGGAACGCCCCGGCCAGGGGGGAACATGGATCAACGCCGACATTATTGCCGCTTACACCGAATTACACCGACTGGGCCGGGTTTATTCGGCGGAGGCGTACTATAACGGGGAGTTTTCAGGCGGCTGTTACGGCCTACGCATAGGCAGGGTCTTTTGCGGGGAGTCGATGTTCGCCCGCAAGCCCAACGCGTCAAAAGCCGCCTTTATCAGTTTGGCGCGGCATCTTTTCGCGGACGGCGCCGCTTTTATCGACTGCCAGGTTCCCTCGGATCACCTGCGCAGTTTGGGCGGGCAGGAAATAAGCCGCGCGGATTTTCTCACCCTACTCCACAAAAACCGTGGGTGACTGTCACCGGCTGTTTTTTTTATGCACAATATCTTTGTCAAACAGCAGGGCAAACGCTTGCGCCGCGTTTTCGACAAATTCAACGGCAATCGCGACGCGGATATCCTTGTCCAGTTCATCCCATTCGCTGTGGTTGTCGGCGGGTAGCAGCACCTTTTCCATGCCGTTGCGTATCGCGGCGAGAAGTTTTTCTTTCAGGCCGCCTATCGGCAGCACCCTGCCGGTAAGGGTCAATTCGCCGGTCATGGCGATGCCGGCGCGGAGCGGTTTCTGGCACAGGGTTGAAAGCAGGGAAGCGGCAATGGCAATGCCCGCCGACGGGCCGTCTTTGGGAATCGCCCCTTCGGGAACGTGAATATGAAAATCAGTTTTGCCGATGTTGATTAGCTGAAAACGGTAATTATCCTGTACGCTGCGCAGGTACGAAAGGGCGGTGCGGGCGCTTTCCTTCATCACGTCGCCGAGGTTGCCGGTCATAATCAGTTCCCCGTTTCCCGCGAAACGGGTGCTTTCCACCGGCAGTATGGCGCCGCCGGTCTCCGTCCAGGCAAGCCCGCAGCTTACCCCTACCCTCGCCTCTTTGAACACCACGTCGTTTTTATATTTTCGCCGGCCCAGAAGTTTTTCCAATCCTTCGCTTTTGATGATTTTCCGGTATTCGCCGATTGGCTTGCACAGCGCTGCGGCGTTATCAGCATTATTGACAATATCAATAACATTTTCTCCCGTGGTTTTATTTTCCTGCGTACTGTAACCGGCGGCGACCGCCTGCCTCGCAATACGCCTGATACAGCGGGCTATTTCCCGCTCAAGGCTGCGTACACCGGATTCCATTGTCCAGTAACGGGTAATGCCCCGTAAGGCGTCATCGGTAAAAGTAACCCGCGCTGCGGCAAGTCCGTTTTCCATGAGGGCTTTGGGAACGAGAAATTGTTTGGCGATGGCAAGTTTTTCATTTTCTCCGTAGCCGGGAATGTCGATTATTTCCATACGGTCAAGCAGGGGATACGGTATGCTGTGCAGGGAATTGGCGGTGGTGATAAACAACACGCGGGAAAGGTCATAGGTTACTTCCAGATAATGATCGGTGAAGCCGGCATTTTGTTCCGGGTCAAGCACTTCAAGCAGGGCGCTGGCGGGGTCTCCCCGGAAATCGCTGGAAAGTTTGTCTATTTCATCCAGCATGATAACGGGATTCATCGTCTCGGCCTTGCGCATGGACTGAATAATTTTACCGGGAAGGGCGCCCACGTACGTTTTCCGGTGGCCGCGAATTTCAGCCTCATCCCGCAATCCGCCCAAAGAGATGCGGACAAAACGCCGCCCCAGCGCCCGCGCTACGGATTTGCCGAGGCTGGTTTTGCCGGTGCCGGGCGGCCCCACAAAGCAGAGTATCGGCCCTTTAACGGCGGTCATCGCCGCGCCGTCCAAAAGCCGTCGTACGGCGATAAATTCCACAATGCGGTCTTTGGCTTTGCGCATATTGTAATGGTCTTCGTCAAGTATCTTCTGCGCTTCCTCAAGGTCGCCTGAGTCGGCGCTGTAATTACTCCAGGGAAGATCGGAAATCCATTCAAGGTATCCCCGCAAAACTCCCGCTTCCGGCGAGAGGGCCTGGAGCTTGCGCAGACGGCCGATTTCCTTGCCGGCTTTTGCCAGCACTTCCGCCGGGGGATTCTTTTGGGCAATTTGTTTTTCCAGTTCGCCAAACTCGTCCTCTACTTTGTCCTTGCCCAGTTCCTTGTTAATTTCTTTAAGCTGTTCATGAAGGTAGTATTCGCGCTGGTGTTTTTCCATGCGGCTTCTGACCTTGCCCGAAATATTTTTCTGTATGCCGTATATTTCATTTTCCCGTTCAAGCGTTTCCAGTATTGCGACTAACCGCTCGGTGGCTCCCGATACGGCAAGCAGCTCAATTTTTTTTTCAGGTTTAAGCTGCATGGAGTTACAGACCAGATTGGCGAGGCGTTCGGGACTTTCCGTGCGCTCTACTGCCAGCAGCGTTTCCGATCCGATTTTTTTTGAAAGTTCGGCGTACTGGGTAAAAGACCGCTGCACGGCCCGCATCAGGGCGACGTCTTCCGGCAGCGGCGGATTGGCAAAAAAGCCTGAGTCTATCGGCTCGACTTTTACCAGAGAATAATCATCCCGCCGCTCCATGCCGACTATCCTGCCCCGGTACTCACCTTGCAGCACGATGCGGAAAGTATTGTCGGGAAGCCTCAGATGTTGAATGACGCGGACTACCGTACCGACCGGCCAGGGTTCTTCAATATCAGGGTACGCCGGTTCCCGCTTTCTCAGACAGGCGGCAAAGAGCCGGTTATCGCGGCGGAGCGCCTCATCGACAGCGGCTATGCCGTCATGGGCGGTAATAAAAATCGGAACGACGGTGTGGGGGTACAGTACCAGCTCGTGCAGGGGAAGCAGGGTAAAATCCTCACGGGTGAGTCTTCCGGCGCCTTCGGGAAACCAACCCACATTCACCCGTTTAAGGCCGGACAGGAATGACGCAAACCCGGCTTTTTTGGAACTGCCGCCGCGTTTCACCGGCGGCCTAAGCGCTCTTCTGGAGCAGTTGGATAATGGGCGCTTCGGACTTTTCGACAACGTCCTCGGTGATAGTCACCTGTTTGCCGCCCTTCATTGAAGGTATCTCGAACATTACATCGGTCATTAATTTTTCAACAATGGCACGCAAGCCGCGCGCCCCGGTCTTCTGTTTAATGGCGGTATCGGCAATGGCGTCAATCGCCCCTTCGGTGAATTCCAGCATAACGTCGTCGTAGGCAAGGGATGCCTGATACTGTTTGACGATGGCGTTGTGCGGCTCGGTGATGATCCGCCGTAAATCCTCGCGCTTCAGCTCATCAAGACTCACGACAATGGGCAGCCTGCCGATAAATTCGGGAATCATGCCGTAGTGAATCAAATCGTCCGGGTGCAGCGCGTTAAATAACTCTTTTAAGCTCTTTTCCCCGGCGCCGGCTTCGGTGCCGAAACCCAGCGGATGCTGCACCACCCGGCGGGCAATAAATTTATCAAGGCCGACAAAAGCCCCCCCGCATATAAACAGTATGTTGGTGGTGTCAATGCGAATCATTTCCTGATTGGGATGTTTGCGCCCGCCCTGCGGCGGCACCGATGCGATAGTCCCCTCGATGATTTTTAACAGCGCCTGCTGCACCCCTTCGCCGGATACGTCGCGGGTTATGGAAACATTTTCCCCCTTGCGGGCAATTTTGTCGATTTCGTCGATGTACACAATACCCCGCTCGGCGGCGGCGATGTTGCCTCCCGCGTTTTGAATCAATTTAAGGAGAATGTTTTCCACATCTTCGCCGACATAACCCGCCTCGGTTAAAGTGGTCGCGTCAACAATGGCAAAGGGGACTTTCAGTTTTTTGGCAAGTATTTTGGCAAGCAGGGTCTTGCCCGTCCCCGTGGGGCCAATCAGCAGCACGTTTGATTTTTCAATTTCAACGTCATGGGCGCCGCCCTTGCCGGGATTGGCGATTCGTTTGTAATGGTTGTACACCGCCACCGACAGGGCCTTTTTCGCCTCATCCTGGCCGATGACAAACTGGTCAAGGTACAATTTAATTTCACGCGGCGTGGGTATGTCTCCGGTAAACTGGCTGGTAAGCTCCTGATCTTCATCGGTCAGTATCTTGCGGCAAACTTCTACGCACTCGTCGCAGATAAACACGTCATTAGGCCCGGCAATGAGCCGGCGGGCCATGTCGGCGCTTTTGCCGCAGAATGAGCAGATTCGCTCAATGCCCAAACCGGTGTTACGAAGCCGTGCCATTGTATTCCCTTGTTAAAATACGGTCGGCAACGCCATAGGCGACAGCGTCCTGCGCCGACATATAAAAATCCCGCTCCATATCGGCGGCAATTTTTTCAGGGTCTTTGCCGGTATGAAAGGCAAAATAATCAATCGTCATTTTTTTGAGGCGGACTATTTCTTTGGACTGTATGCCAATGTCGCGGGCCTGTCCCGACGCTCCTCCCCAGGGTTGGTGGATAAGCATCCGCGACGAAGGAAGCACCATCCGCTTGCCCGGCGCTCCGGCGGCAACGATAAGCGCCGCCATGCTTGCCGCCTGACCCAGACAGATCGTTTGCACGTCGGACTTGACGTACTGCATCGTATCGTAAATGGCAAGCCCCGCAGTTACCGAACCGCCGGGTGAATTGATGTACAGGTTAATATCCTTTTCCGTGTCCTGCCCGTCCAAAAAAAGAAGCTGGGCGACAACCAAGTCCGCCGTCAGATCGTTAATTTCCCCGTCAATAAACACGATCCGGTCTTTCAAAAGCCGGGAATAAATATCATAGGATCGCTCTCCGGCCCCGGTCTGTTCGACCACTATAGGAACCAGGCTGTTCATTTGTTCAATCATACCGGCCTCTCTCTATATAATTTATCCATTTTTTCCCATTACGTCCAGATAATTCGCCCGCAGGCCGGTTTTTACAGTGTTTTCCGCCAACAGCGCGTCAAAGAATTTGGTCTCCCGGATACTGTCCCTGACATATTCCAGCGCGTCTTTTTCCTCGTATCTTTTTTTGACTTCCTCAAGGGGCGTTTTGGTATCGGCGGCAATGTTTTCCAATTCCTTTTCCACATCCGCATCGCTTACCTCAATATGCTGTTCCTCGATAAGGGTTTCCACAATAAACCGTGAATGGAGGGCCTTTTCCGCCTGAGAACGCCAATTTTGTTCAATTTCACCGGGATTTTCACCGGACAGCGCCATCATCTGCACAATTTTTTCAACATCGGTGCCAAAACGCCGCGCCATAGCGCGTAAACGTCCGTCAAGTTCCGCCCTCACCATGGATTCGGGAAGGATTACCGGGGTGTTTTCCATGATTTTTTCAAGGATTTTATTGATTTTGAGATCTTTCATGCGGAGCGCCAGACTTTTTTCCAGACGTTCTTTGATGCTGTTTTTCAAATCGTCCAGAGTCTTGAATTCCTCATCCACATCCTGGGCCAGTTCATCATCCAGATCGGGAAGTTTTTTCTCTTTCAGAGCCGTCAGCATAACCTGAAGTTTTAAGGTTTTCCCCGCAAAGGGTGAATTATCGCCATCGGCGTTACCGGCTGGATAGGTCTTGGTGAATTCTTTGGTTTCACCCTTTTTCATGCCGGTAATGTCATCGTCCAACTGATACGCATGGGAACGGCTTCCCAACGTAAACGCAAAATCATCACGCCGGGTATTGGGTATTTCCGCGCCGTCTTCCCCCAGTTCACAGTAATTTATGGTGACAATATCACCGAGTCGGGCCTGAGCGTCCTCGTCCCGGTCAAGGACAAAACCGTTACGATCCCTGACCTCCTCCAGTTCCCGGTTAATGTCTTCCCCGCTTATCTCCGCCGCCGGAACCTCGACTTCCAGCCCCTTCCATTGGCCGACGTTAACGGCGGGCAGTACGTCATACACCAGGGAAAAATGTAAATCCTGATCAAGGTCGAGTTTGGGCTCCTCCTGTATCACCGGCTGGGAGTACGGCAGGGGACGCTCGTTACGGGGCAGTTTTTCATTTTGAAAAATTTCGTCAACGGCTTTTTCGATAACTTTCCCCAGCGCCGCGCCTTTCAGCGAATCGCCGAACTTCCGCAGCAGCACCTCTTGCGGCACTTTGCCCTTGCGGAAACCGGGTATATGGGCATTTTGGGCGTACTCCTTGAGTACATCCCGATACTGGGCCTGCACTTCCTCTTTCGGGACAGTCAGGCTCAGCTTGACATTTGATTTTTCAAGGCGGGTAATTTCTTTGGTTACGGACACGGCGCTTTCCTTAATTTAATATTCCCTGCATGAACGGCGGGTTGCGAGAGATGGGACTTGAACCCATATGCTTTGGGCACCAGATCCTAAGTCTGGCGTGTCTGCCAATTCCACCACTCTCGCCCGAGGGACTTAGACCCCTATTGTTCAGTTTAGCGATGAGGGGGGGGCGTGTCAATGCCTCCGCAGTTGTTGATTTTTTCATTTCCCCCCTTGCTACACAAGATATAGTGTAGTATACTCGATAGAGACGCTATAGGTAGCGCACCAGAAAAACAGGGACTTACACCAGATATGGGGCGCTATATATGGGGTATGGTATAAAGAGGTACACAATATGCGATGCCCCCATTGCGGCAGTGTTGACGATAAGGTGGTTGAGTCCCGAACCCTTGCCAATGGCGAGGCAATACGCCGCCGCAGGGAATGTGAACGCTGCGGGTACCGTTTTACCAGTTATGAACGAACCGAAGACAGCCAGTTTATGGTTATCAAAAAGGACGGACGGCGGGAGCCTTTTGACCGCGGCAAAATTGAGCGGGGCATAGTGCGGGCGCTGGAAAAACGACCGGTATCCAGTATGCAAATTGAAAGCCTGGTCAACGATATTGAGGACAAGACGGCGATTTTAAGCAAGGGCAGCCGGGAAATTGACGGTAAGGTCATCGGCGACCTGATTTTGGAGCAGTTGAGCGTCCTGGACAAGGTGGCGTATATACGCTTCGCCTCGGTGTACCGTCATTTTGAGAATTTGGACGAGTTTATTCGTGAGATTAACATATTGGGAGGGGAACAGGCAGCCAGCGCTCCTTGAGAACGCTTGCAAGCGGCGCTCATAAACGAACGTTCCTGGACGAATGTTCGCTCAGCCGCTTTTAGGCAAACCGCCGGGTTGGAGGGGTTTCTGTAGCGCATACTACGGGAGAAACCCGGCAATCCTGGCCGCACAGGGAATTTCCCTGTGCGGTCTTTTTTTTACCCGTATCTCTAAAGATATAACCCAAAAGGTAACACAAGCAATGGAAACCGGTTTTAATAAATACCTAAAATAACAAACCCCGCCGGCAGAGCGCGAACCTTTGGTTCGACTAAATTTGACCCCACAGATGTAAAAATTCAACCGGCGGGGGCGCTACGGGCGAGCGGAAATGCTTGTAGAACCCGCCTGTGCAGCCCCGTCCGGCCTTTTTTTCTACAACCAAGTGTTTTTCATTTCTGTAAGTCAGTGCTGTCCTCATACTTTGTGTGCCGGACGCTGTTACTGTACACCTGGTTTTTGCTTTTTTTCCCTGGTCTGCTCCGGCGGAGAATTCCAAATATTTCCGCTACCCGCCCGCCCCCTCCGGCTGGCCTATTTCCCCCTCCGTGTTCTCCGTGTCCTCCGTGTCCTCCGTGGTTAAATCCTTTCCTCGCCACGAATAAACTAACATTTCCCCGCGCTCGCCGGCCCCAGCCGCGTTATCTATCCTCGCTGTCCAGCAGAATCGTTACCGGGCCGTCATTGGTGTATTTCACCTCCATGTGGGCCTGAAATTCGCCGCTGGCGCAAACCAAGCCCTGTTCGCGGATTTTTTCCATAAAATACCCATACAACTCCCGCGCTTTTTCGGGCGGGGCGGCCTTTCCCCAAGAGGGACGGCGGCCTTTACGGGCATCTCCCAGCAAGGTAAATTGAGAAATCGCCAGCACACCGATGGGATTATCGTTAACCTTACTATTATTATGATTAATAATATGATTAACTTCGCTATTAGACTGATTAACGCTATTTTTGTTAACTATTTTATTATTCTGGTTAACAATTTCAAGCAATGAACCATTCATCTTCCCTTCTGAGTCGTTAAAAATACGCAAATGGGCGATTTTTTCGGCAAGCCAGTCGGCATCGGCGGTGGTATCATCCTGCGCTACGCCGAGGTAGACCAGTAATCCGTAGGCAATACTCCCCTTTAACGCGCCGTTTACCGTTACCGACGCGTCAATAACCCGCTGGATTACCGCTTTCATAGATTGCCGGACTGGTGCAGGGCGACGCCTTCCATGCGTATGGGGCCTTCGGCGCTGAGGGGTATAACGCGGCCAAGAAGCTCCAGGGGCTGTTCCGGATTCAGGGGAATGGCGTTATTGAACACGACGGGAACTATGCCATCCAGGGTTTTGCGGGTATCGTAACCGACGAGGAAATCAAAACTGGTGCCCGTATCGGAGGTTACCACATTGGTGGCTATTCCCCGCCAGATAACGTGTACCTCATTGTACAACAGGGGGTCTTTGATGACATCGTTATACAAAACATTATCGCCGCGCCGGAAGGTATCGAAACCGGGGGCTTCCATGTATGAAATAATAATCCGCGCCCGGTTTTTAAGCCCTTCGGCGGCATTGGATTCCAGTATCCGGTTGAGGTTGATACGGGCGGCTTCGTCACGGTAAGCGGTAAACTGGGAAAGGGCCTTTTCATAGACATCAAGCGCCTGAACACGGGTAAGAATGTAATGGTATGAGCCGCCGGTTTGAACGGGGGCCATTCTGTCTTCGCGGCTTAAGGAAAGCGCGGTGGCGCTTCCGGCAACGCCGAGCCTGCCGCCTCGCGGGGAAAAGGGATTGGAAATTACTTTGAAGCGTACCAGACAACTAAAGGTAATGATACAGACGGCAAGAAGAACGGCAAACGCCCCCAGCTTTTCTTTGGCGGAAAAGCCCGGAAAGGGAATGGGCGGATACAGGGAAGGAAGTTTTCCCGCCTCAATCCAGCTTAAAAAACTGTCGGTTCCCGCCTGCCGGCGAAGCACCTTCATCGCTTTTATGGCAATGCGGTTTTTTTCATTGAGTTCGAGAACGTCAAGATAATAGTCCACGGCGCGTTCCGTTTCGCCCCGGCGGAAAAAAAGGGCGGCTAATCCCAAAATTGCCAGAGGTTCCTGCCGCTTGGTTTCGTGGGCAAGGCGGAAATAGGTCAACGCGCCGCCAAAGTCTCCGATACGCAGACAGGAGGATCCCAACAGATAGTAATAATGAAACGAGCCATGATAACGGTTTATCTCCGGCTCAAGGGTGCGTATTGCCGCCTCGTATTTGCCGGAACGTACCAGTCTGTTTGCTTTGGTCAGAATGGGATCGAGTCTCATAGTGCCATTAAACCCGCCTGTTGCGCAGTTCCGTTTCCTTTTGCTCAATCGTTTCGCGCACTTTGGTAATCTCCGCCAGTACACTCTCAATTTCGGGAGTATTCCGGCCAAGCGTTTCCTGATTCTGTTCGGCAAATGCCCGGTAAGCCTCATTCCCCAGGCGGCTGAGGAGTTTTTGCGCCTGCCCTTCAAGCTGTTTTACTTCCAGCACCAGAATGCCCCGCTCGCCCAAATCCTGGGCTTTGGCCCCGGCTTTTTGGGCAAATTCTTTTGACGCCGCCACTCCCTGATCCAGCAGTTCTTTCATCCGTTCACTAAAGGTCATATTTCTCCCTCATGTTTTGAGTATACAACATATACGCATATTATTGCCATATATGTTAACCTGTCATTTCCTACATCTTCTGCAATTCCAGCCGCGTTTTAATACCGGTCTTGTCATACACACAGCGGAGTATATTTTCCACAGTACGGTGGCTTATGCCCAGACGGGCGGCTATCTGTTTGTTGGAAAGACCGTTTTTTACAAGACTGAGTATTTCCGTTTCCCTTTTTGTGAGAAGCCTTGCAAGATCAGTTTCGTTGTTGAGTTTTACCTGCGCCGCTTCGTCAATGTAAACAGCGCCGCAAAGGGCATTTTGCAGGGCGTTTTCAAGTTCCCGCTCACCCCGGCGTTTGCAGATGTATGCCCGCACCCCCATTCCCAGAGCCGCGCTGACATGGGCGTAATCGTCAAAACTGGAATACACCGCCATAATGGGAGCGTTTTGCTCTTGTTCCGCAAGCCAGGAAATGACATCAAGCCCCCAGCCGTCCTCCAGTTGAATATCGAGTAACGCAATATCCGCATGAACGCCGGACAGTAATTCTTTTGCTTCGGCAAGAGTAGAGGCAGTTCCCATTACCTGCCAGCGTCCGGTTCCGGTAAAATAAGAGGCAAGCCCTTCGCGCATAACCGGATGATCTTCGACAATAACAATGCGTGGTTTTTCAGTCAATTTACGCTCCAATCAACTGAGGCGGGATTTCAATTCTTACCATAAGACCGTTACCGCTTTCGCTGATAAAATCAAGCCTTGCCCCCAAAATAGCCGCCCTTTGGCGCATACTCCTTATGCCCAAACCTGCCCCCGACGGTATGCCTCTGGCAGTCAAAGGCGTATCATTTAAGCCGTGTCCGTCATCGGAAACACAAATCAAAATATTTTCCGCCGACCGCCGGACAACCAAAGCCGCGCGTCCCGCCCCCGAATGTTTTTCGATATTGGTAAAAGATTCCTGAATCATGCGGTATATGTGCAGTTGGTTTTCCGGTCTGTACGCCGTAAATGAAAGACCGTTCTCAATCGAACAGGCGCACTCAATTCCGGCGCGTTTGGTGAATTGCACACACAGTCCCGAAAGTGAATCGTTTAGTGAAAGCCGCGTAAAATCGGGAGGCATTAATTCCGTGCAGATAGAACGGATCAGCGCGGACACCTGCGCGTCCCCAACAAGCGGCAGAACGGTATCGTGAAGTTCGCGGGAAACGCGCCGCCGTTCCGCCTCCAGCCCCTCAATCGCCAAATGGGAAAAAGCGCGGCTTTGGGATTCCCGCTCCTCCGCGCGGCGCATGGCAATAAACAGGTAACACAGACAGAGCATGAGAACGGTAAT
>JAITCL010000123.1 GCA_031283105.1 Treponema sp.
TGGAAGGGTAACGGTGGCTACTGTTACCTCTCCGGTTACCTCCGTGGCAAGCCGCTGGATGGTGGTCAGGAGTATATCCGTGGCTTTCTTTTCCCCCGCCAGATTTGCTTCCTGCTCTATTTTGTTGATTAGAACCTGGGCGTCATGCTTGGCTTCGTTTTCCAGATTCTGGATGATAAGGCGCTTGGCCTCCTCCGAGCTAAGGCCGGAAACCCGCTCCAGCTCCGCACGGTAGCGTTCCTCCTCCCTGGTCAGAGCCTCTTCCCGTTCCTGGCAGGATTTTTCCTTTTCCGCCAGGGCCTGTTCAATCCGCTCCAAATGAGCGGTTTTTTTATCTATACTCTCTTCTTTCTGAAATACACGGCGCTCATATCGCTGTAATTCAGCCTTACGCTCCCGGGTCTCTCTTTCCTGCTGGTTTCTATCTCGGATTACTTGATCTTTTGCTTCAAGAAGTATTTCCTTCTTCTTAGCTTCAGCTTCTTTTATAGCATCCTGTTTTATACGATCGGCGCGCTGCTCCGATGCCGTAAGTTGAAATCTGGCATACAGCCATCTTATAATCCAGCCTAAGCTCAACCCGGCAAGAGGGAGGATAATCCAAAACATCCATTCCATGATGTATCCCCTTACCGATTATTCAGGCTCCCTTTGAAGCCTGCGGGCTTCCTCAGAAAGCCCATTTTATATAGTATATGCTTAAGAATATACTAAAATGGGCTTTTTGTCAAGTAAAAACCACAAAAAAGGCGGTATAACTTGCATATGTAAGCAAAAAATGGTATAATTGAACCATTACGTAGTTTCCATAGGAGAGCGGCCCATGAAAAAGCTACTTTTTTTTGCCCCTTTCATCGTTGCCATGCTTGTTTTGCCCTGTTTGATATCGGCGCAAACCCCGCAGCCCGACCCGGCGTCAACGGATGCCGCCATAACCAGGGCGGAAGATGCCCGTAAAAAGGCGGTCGATTTTGAAAGTCCCTATTATTTTCCCGGTGAATGGGAGGCCGCCGAGGCGCAGTATGCCAATGCCGGCAGGACAAAAACCCCGGCTGATTACCATGCCGCCGCAGACGCATTCGACGCTGTTTTTAAGCTGACAATCCCCCTGTACGCCCAGGCGCGGGAAGACGAAATCATGGCGCTGAGAAACAGCCTGGTCGCCGCCGGCGCACGGGTTTCTTTTTCGGAGATTTTTGCCCTTGCCGACAAGACTGCCCTGTCAGCACTGAATCAGTATGAAGCGCAGGATTACTATACGGCCAAGGCTTCCGCCGCCAAGGCCCTCCTGATGTTCCAGGCGATGACCAGCGCCCACAATGCCTGGCTGGCGCAAATGGAGGTTAAAGAGAGGAAATTTGAATCCTACGATGCGGATAGTTTTAACCGCGCCGGAGAAACCCTCAATGATGCAATGGCCGCATACCAGGCGGAAAACTATTCCCTGGCGCGGGAAAATGCCAATGAAGCCCTGATCAGGTACAACCTGGTCTTGTCTGTCGGATGGGCAGCTTATGCGGAACAGCGTTTTTTATTGGCGGAAGCCCAACGGCAAACCGCGCTGGAAATTAAAGCCAATATTGCCGTGAGAGACCTTTTCACCGAGGCCGACGAGGCTTATAAAACATCCGTAGCTTCTTATGATTCCCAAAAATACGAAGAAGCTGCCAAACAATTTATCAGTTCAGAGGTTCTGTTTGCCGCAGCCAGCGCGTCAACGTCAGAAAAACGCCGCAATGCCGCGGAAGCAATCAGGGAAGCGCATGAAAAAATCGAAAAAAGCGATGAGGCCGCCCGGCAGGCGGAAATCCTCATAAAAGGAAGGTCAAGATGAACCATAAACTTTATCTGGTATTATCAATAGCCATATTGATGGGAATTCAGCCGGTCTTCGCCCAGCAGGATGCGTCCGCCAGGGGAAAAACCATCGACATAGAATTGGCATCTGACCGTGAGTTTACCGAAGCGCTGAAAGCATCTTCAGATATAGAGTTGATTAATAAAAATGATGAAGGGCTGTCCGGGAAAAAGCCCGCCCCCGCCGAAAAAAAACCGTCTGCTGAAAAGTCAGTCCTTACGAAGACTTCCACAGGTACAGAACAAAAAACATCCGGCAGTATTCGTGACAATGAATACCTTTTGGAAAGCCAGCGGCTTACTAAACTTGCCGAAGATGCCTATAACTACGGTGATTATGATGCCTCCACCGGTTTTGCCGAGGAAGCGATCCGTTCCGCCGAACTTTCAGATGAATATATCGCCCAACAAACGGGAATACCTGTCAGTACGGCCGCCAGTACACCGCCAGCCGCCGATGGCTTCCCTTTACCGGCGAGCTATACCATCAGGGCTTGGAGTGTTTCCCATGACTGTTTCTGGAATATTGCCGGCCGCCCCTGGGTCTATGGAGATCCTCACCAATGGCGCGTACTGTACAATGCCAATAAAGCAAAACTCCCCAATCCTAACAATCCCAATTTAATTGAACCGGGCATAGTTTTGGACATTCCCAGCCTGAAAGGAGAAGTCCGTCAAGGCGCATGGGACGGGGACAAAACGTATAAACCGCTACAATAGTTTTACTGCTGTAAATACAGGGCGAGGGCGCTGCTCATGAGCGCATGAACATAAGGCGGCTTGCCCATGCCCTTAAAAACTGTTTCGGCGCTGACCAATTCCACAGCGACATATTCATCGGCATCAAGGTCTTGGCTGCCGGTGTTCACCAAGTCTTCGGCAAGAAAAAAGTGAACCTTGTTTGCCATAATTGCCGGATTGGGGCTGAACTCTCCCAATTTTCGTATTGATCCCGGCTTATAGCCGGTTTCTTCCTGTAATTCCCTGGCAGCCGCATCCTGCGGATTTTCACCCGGCTCAAAAACACCGCCGGGAAACTCCAGGCTCATGGTCTGCGAACCATGCCGCCATTGCCATACCATAACAAATTTCTTCCCTTCGGCTGTTTCCAAAACCGGCACCACAATGGCCCAGTCCGCTGCATCGAGGATCGTAAATGTACTCAGTTCATCATGGGGGGATTTACAATAACTTTCATAAATTGAAAACATCCGGCAGTCAAAAACCTTTTTTCGGCTTTCTTCCTTCCAGGCGAGTTCTTCTTTGTTCATTTATGCCGCTTTTAAGGGCAGTACAAATTCGGATTTATTCGGCAGCAGGGGCGGCTTCTGTGGCCGGGACGCTTTTCTTCCCGTGCTTGATGGCCGCTTTACAGGGTTTGCACACCTTTACTTTCTGACCGCCCGCATCCTGTTCGTACAGGAGCTTTATGCCGCCTGCGCCGCAAACCGGACACGTTCCCCTGCCGTGGGCAAACAATTCCCGAATCCCTTTACCTCTATGTGCCTTCGACATCTATGCCCTTACTCCTTTTCTTCAGCCTTTTGTTTTTTGGCGGCCTTGTCTTCCTTCTTTTTGGCTTTTTTTTCAGTGCCTTCGATATCCAGTTTGTAGTCCACCAATTCCAGTATCACCACTTGAGCCGCATCTCCCAGCCGCTCGCCCAATTTCAGAATCCGGGTATAGCCGCCGTTGCGCTCTTTCATTCTCGGCGCAATAGTGGTAAACAGTTTCGCCACGATTCCTTCATCGTACAGGCGCGCCGAAACAATCCGCCGGTTATGAACCGAATCTGTCTTGGCGCGGGTTATCATTTTTTCCGCGGTGCGGCGGACTTCCAGGGCTTTTGCCTTGGTAGTTCTGATCCGCTCATGCCGGAACAGGCTGGTTACCATGCTGCGATGCAGCGCCTTGCGGTGCGCCGCCATCCGTTCAAGGGGATTAAATCCGCTTCTATGTTTCATCTGCCGTTTCCTTCTGGGGCATCACCCGAACCGCATTTTTCAGGACATTCAAGTCAGTTATCCCCAGGCTCAGATTCCACTCTTTCAGTTTTTCCTTGATTTCCTGGAGGGATTTTTTGCCGAAGTTCCGGGTTTTGGCAATATCGTCTTCGGTCTTGCGGGTCAGTTCCCCGATGGTTTTTATATCAGCATTTTTAAGACAGTTTGAAGAACGAACCGAAAGCTCAAGTTCCTCAACCGGAGTGTTAAGGATTGTCCGTATCCGCTCGTTGTCTTCGTCATTTTCTTCATCCAGCCCCAGATTGTTTTCATCAAAGTTGATAAATACCGCGAGGTGATCCTTGGTAATTTTGGCGGCTTCGGCAAGAGCGTCGTCGGGTTTGACGGTTCCGTCGGTCCAAATTTCCATCACCAGTTTGTCATAATCGCTGCGCTGCCCCACACGGGTGGGTTCCACGGCGAATTTTACCTTTCTGACGGGCGAGAAAATCGCGTCCATAGGTATCGTACCGATTACCTCAACATAACGTTCATTGACTTCGGAAGCTACATAACCCCTGCCCAGATCAATTTGAATCTCAAGCTCAACATGGGCGTTATCCATCAAAGTCATGATGTGCTGGCCGGTACTGAGTACATCAACCTGCCCTGTCCGCGCAAAATCATCGCTTTTTATTTCCGCTTTGCCTGACCATTCATACAACAGGGTGTCTTGTTCAATTTCTTCGGGCAGCCTCAAACGCATCTGTTTGAGGTTGTTAATCACCTCCAGGGTGTCTTCAACAATGTTGGGTATTTCTTCAAACTCGCTTGAAATGTTATGGGCAGTACCTTCCGCATCGTAAGAAGTAATCTTGACCGCGGTAATTGCATATCCCTGGATTGAAGAAAGAAGGACTCTGCGCAGGGTATTACCTATGGTCATACCAAATCCCGGTTCAAAGGGACTGGCGGTAAACTTGCCATAATTGGAATGAATTTCACCGTGTTCAAAAGTAATACCTTTAGGACGCTTAAATCCTTTGATAAGGTTCTTACGGGCCATGACTACTCCTACTTGGAATAATATTCGATGATCATCTGTTCCTTAATATCACCCAAATCGGTAATATCACTGCGCCGCGGCGCAGCCAGGAACTTGCCTTTCATCGCATCGGGATCAAGGGAAAGCCAGGGCATAAGCCCGGCCTTGCCAAATTCTTTTAACGCATCTTTAACCAGCGTCATATTGCGGCTCTTCTCGGCAATACTGACTTCGTCCTCTGCCTTTACCAAATACGACGGAATGTTGATTCTCCGTCCGTTCACCAGAACATGACCATGCGAAACAACCTGCCGGGCCTGGCTTCGGGACGATGCAAAACGAAGACGGTACACGATATTGTCCAGCCGCCGCTCCAGCAATACAAAAAGATTTTCGCCGGTAATGCCGGGCATACGCAAAGCCCGCTCAAAAAACAGATGGAATTGTTTTTCCTGCATTCCATAAATTTTTCTGAGTTTCTGCTTTTCCCGAAGCTGTACGCCGTAGTCGGAACGTTTCCCCGGCCTTGCCTTGGGGTCTTTACCGGGAGCGGCGCGTTTGCGGTTAATGGGGCATTTGTCGCTTTTACAGCGATCCCCTTTAAGCATCAATTTTTTCTGTTCGGTTCTGCACATCCGGCACACAGGACCGGTATATCTTGCCATGTTGTTCTCCTCTACGGCCGCCGTTATATGCGGCGGGTTTTCCTCGGTCTGCAACCGTTATGCGGAATGGGGGTAACGTCGTTAATTGATTTAACTTTTATTCCCATAACCCCCAGTTGTCTGATAGCCGATTCCCGCCCAATGCCGGGGCCCTTGACGTACACATGGACTTCCCTCAAACCGGCCTGCATTGCTTTCTGGGCGGCGGTTTCGGTAACGCTCTGCGCCGCAAAGGGGGTTGATTTTTTCGCCCCCCTGAATTGAAGCTGACCGGAACTTGCCCATGAAACGGCATTCCCCATCAGGTCTGTAATGGTGACAATCGTATTATTAAAGGTTGCCTGAATATAGACATTCCCCTCATATACCGACTTTTTTTCTTTCCGCTTTTTAGTGCTCGCAGCCACTCATTCCTCCTGAATCTACTTCTTCTTTCCGGCAACGGTTTTCTTTTTACCCTTGCGGGTGCGGGCATTGGTACGGGTGCGCTGGCCGCGCAAGGGCAGACCTTTGCGGTGCCTCAAGCCCCGGTAACAGCCAATGTCCATAAGCCGTTTGATGTTTAACGCCACTTCGGTGCGCAGACGGCCTTCTACCTTGTAATCGCTTTCGATAATCTGCCTCAGTACGTTCAACTCTTCCTGAGACAAATCATTGATAAGCCGCATGGGATCGATCTTTGCCTTTTGGCAAATTTCATCCGCACTTGACCTGCCTATACCGTAAACGTAGGTCAAAGCGATATTAACGTGTTTATTCGGGAGGTCAACCCCCACCAGACGCGCCATCTACACTCTCCTAGCCTTGCTTCTGCTTATGTTTTGGATTTTCGCAAATAATGCGAATAATCCCATTCCGCTTGATTACTTTGCATTTGTCGCAAATCGGCTTTACACTTGTCCGGACTTTCATCCTTGTTTACTCCCTCTTACTGCCCCATGCCAAAACAGGGGCGAATTTTTATTATTACAAATTTCACATAATTCGTCAATTATGCTCATAAATTCCTGCCCCTCAACCGTCCCCTCTTGGTTAAGCCTTCGTGGTGGTGCATCTTCAACAGCCCCTCGATTTGGCTCATCGTGTCCAGGTCAACCCCTACCAAAATCAACAAACTCGTGCCGCCCATGAGGTAGGAAATGGACGACGGGAAATTAAACGCCCACTGAATAAAGGTGGGGATTACCGCAATCAGCGCCAGATACAACGAGCCGGGAAGCACAATCCGGTTCAATATTTTGGTAAGGTATTCTTCGATACGCTCGGCCCTGATTCCCGGAATGGAGCCGCCGTTTTCCCGTATCTGTTTTGCAATTTCTATGGGGTTAAGGCTTACCTGAGTGTAAAAATAGGCAAAAAAGATTATTAATAAAACGTACAGTACATTGTAGAGCGTACCCCGCGGGCTTAAAATCTGGGCAACCCTCGCCAGCCAGGCGACATTGCCGCCGACAGTCGAAGCGATTTGCAGGGGGAAGGTGAGAATTGACGATGCGAAAATGACGGGAATAACGCCTGACGGGTTGATCTTAAAGGGAATGTAGGTGTTTTGCGCACCGTACATTTTTCTTCCCACCACCCGCTTGGCATAGTTCACCGGAATTTTGCGCTGGCCCTGCTGTTCAAACACGACCAGGGCGACCACCGCCACAAACATCACCAATACTACGATGACAAAAACCAGGTTAAGTTGGCCGTCACGAACCCTGCCGAAAAGCTCCCACACCGCCTGAGGCAGCCGCGCGACAATACCGGCAAAAATCAACAACGATATGCCGTTGCCGATACCCCGTTTGGTTATCTGTTCGCCAATCCACATGAGAAACATGGTTCCCGTAGTAACGGTCAGCAAAGCGATAAGGGTAAAGGGGACTATATCAATATTGAGCAGATTCTCCACGCTGCGGGAAATGCTTTGGGCATACTGGGTAACGGCAAACGCCTGAATAAGGCAGACCACCACCGTTCCGTAGCGCTGCCATTTTTGTATTTTTTTACGTCCCCCCTCTTCCTGCGATATTTTTTTAAGGGCGGGAAATACGATGAGGAGCAACTGCATGATAATCGACATGGAGATGTAGGGCATTATTCCCAGCATGAACACCGAGAAGTTGGAGAATGCGCCGCCGGCAAAGAAGTCCAGGTAGTCAACAATGGGATTTCCCGAATTTGCCTGCGCAAGGAAATAGGCGGAAAGTTCGCGGACATTTATTCCCGGTATGGGGAACACAGCGCCAACCCTAAACACCACCAGCATGGCGAATGTGAAGAGGATTCGCTCCCGAAGTTCCTTTACCCTAAAAATGCCGACGATGGGATTAGCCATTTATCTTCCTTTTCTTGTTCTTGGGACGCGCTTTTTCAAGCGGCGGATCAACGGTTACATCGCCCCCGGCCTTTTCGATTTTATCCTTTGCCGAAGCGGAAACCGCTGCAACCTTGAAACTGAGTTTCTTGGTAAAGTCACCGGTAGCGAGAATTTTTACCGGCGTATTTTTTTTGACCAGCCCTTTTTTATAAAGGGAAGCGGGGTCTACGGTCTCGGAAGCCTCATAGCGTTTTTCAATTTCGCCGAGGTTAACGATTTGCCATTCCTTTTTAAAGGGATAATTGGAAAAGCCCCGGTGGGCAAGCCGCCGGTACAGGGGCATCTGCCCGCCTTCAAAGCCAATATAGGTCTTGCCGCCAGAGCGGGCTTTCTGCCCCTTGTTGCCTTTTCCGGCGGTGGTTCCCCTACCGGAACCCTGGCCGCGGCCTATAATCCGTTTGCGTTTGTTTGCGCCAACGGGAGCGTGTAAATCAAAATCATGCGCCATTATGTAACATCCTCCACGGAAACAAGGTGGGACACCACCCGTACCATGCCCCTAATTGCCGGATTATCCTCCAACTCATTACTTGAGCCAATTTTCCGCAGCCCCAAAGAACGGACTGTAGCGCGCTGTTTGGGAAGAGACCGAATGGTACTCCGCACCAGGCGGACTCGAATTTTCGCCATACTATTACCTCTAACCCCACAGTTCGTTCAGGGACTTGCCCCGGTTTTTTGCAATGGCTTTGGCATCCATCATCTTGCTGATGCAATCGAAAGTTGCCTTGACCACATTGTACTGGCTTGAAGCGCCAATTGACTTGGACAGCACGTCGGTAACGCCGCCGGCTTCCATTATTGCCCGTACCGGCCCGCCGGCGATAATGCCGGTTCCCGAACAAGCGGGTTTAAGCAGCACCCGCGAGGCTTTGAACAGTCCGGTTACCTCGTGGGGGATAGTGCCGTTTTTCACCGGCAGTTTCACCATTTTGCGCTTTGCCTTGTCGATACTTTTGCGGATAGCCTCGGAAACATCATTGGCCTTGCCGAAACCGTAACCCACATTGCCTTTCCGGTCGCCAATGACCGTCAGGGCCGAAAAAGAAAAGCGCCGCCCGCCCTTGACAACTTTGGCGGTACGGTTCAGCTTTACCAGTTTTTCAACAAATTCCTTGTCAGCCGGATCCCGGTCACGATCGCGTCCGCGATCCCGGCCCCTGCGGCCTCCGGCATCTCTGCCGCCCCTTCCTTCCCCAAAGGAACGCCGGGGGCTCGCAGCCTCGACTGTGGCTTCTCCGTGATCTTCCGCAACAATGCCGTCGTCGCTGTCGTCAGCTATAACTTCTTTTTCCTCTGCGTCTTCCATTCTTACCCTCTATCTGGTGCGGCTGTATAGCCGCACATTAAAATCGAACATGAAACGTAGTTTCATGCTACCCTCTATAATCCTAAAACTGAATCCCGGCTTTCCGGGTTCCATCGGCCAAAGCCTTGACCACGCCATGATACAGGTATCCGTTGCGGTCAAAGACCACGGACTTAATGTTCTTTTCTACAAGCCGCTTGCCCATTATTTCGCCAAGTTGGGCGGCGCCGGCAACCGTCGCCTTTACGTTCCGCAACTCTTTTTCCAGCGTAGAAGCGGACACCAAAGTATGACCTTTGGTGTCATCAATAATCTGAATCGAGAGCCTGCGGTTGCTTTTCGTAACCGTCATTCGGGGCCGTTCAGTCGTGCCGGATATCTTTTTACGGATATGCACTTTTCGCTTTAGCCGTTTCCGGTCTTTTTCCAACATCTTTCGCAGCATATAACTATATTCCCTACCTATTTTAACGTGCCAATCAGCAAAGCTGAATGGCACTTGGCTTTCAGGAAATTACTTCGCATTTCCTGTTCCCTACTCATTCTAACAAGCCAATCAGTAACACTGAATGGCACTTGGCTTTCAGGAAATTACTTCGCATTTCCTACTTCACACCCGATTTACCGACTTTCCGCCGGATTCTTTCATCCTCATACCGGATTCCTTTGCCCTTGTACGGCTCAGGCGGTCTGAGCTTGCGAATCTGGGCGGCAATTTCCCCTACCCGCTGTTTGTCAATGCCGCCTATCGTTACTTTGCCGTTGGCATCGGCAGTAATGGTAATGCCGTCGGGGATACCGACAAAAATATCGTTGGAGTATCCCAGGCTCATCACCAGCAGTTTACCCTGCACTTCAGCGCGGTAGCCAACGCCGGTGATAACCAGCGTTTTGGTAAAACCGTTGGAAACTCCCGTCACCATATTGTTCAGGAGATTCCGGTACAGGCCGTGGAAAGCCTTGGTCTGCTTTTCCTCGTTTGCCCGGCTGACAATTATTTCTTCACCCTTATCTTCAAAACTGATAACGGGGTGATACTTTTGGGTTAGTTTTCCCTTGGGGCCTTCAACGGTCATCTGCTCACCGGCAAATGTTACCTTTACCCCTTTGGGAACCTTAACCGGTATTTTTCCGATACGCGACATAGTCCTACCTACCACACGGTACAGATAATTTCACCGCCGACTTTCTTCTCGGCGGCTTTTCTGCCGGTTGTTACTCCCTGAGACGTAGAAACGATCAGGGTTCCATAGCCGTTAAAAATTCGCGGCATACTTTTATAGCCCATGTATACACGGCGTCCCGGTTTTGACACCTTTTCAATGCCGTGAATAATCGGGGCGGTCGAATCGTCATATTTAAGGAACACCCGAATCATGTTCGAACCTTCCTGATTTGACTTCTTGAAATTCTTGATATACCCTTCAGTCTTCAAAATTTTGACGATCTCAAGTTTCAGCCTGGAGGTGGGAATATCAACCTTTTCATGTTTTGCCATTCCGGCATTCCGGATTTTGGTCAACATATCAGCAACGGGATCAGATACGCTCATCCTGTTCTCCTACCAACTTGATTTAGTTACGCCGGGAATAAGCCCTTCGCTTGCAAGTTTGCGAAAGCAAAGGCGGCACATCTCATATTTCCGCAGATAGCCCCTGGCCCGTCCGCAGATCCGGCAACGGTTCACTTTTCTCGTTTTATATTTTGGCGTCCGCAGCGCCTTGATGATCATTGCTTTTCTTGCCATTATACTCCTCTTTTAAGCCCGCTCTGCGGGCAGTTAAATCGGAATTCCAACCTATAAGGTTTGGAAACACCTCACGCTATTTTCTGAAAGGCATCCCGAATTTACCGAGGAAAGCCTTTGCTTCCGCATCGGTTTTCGCCGTTGTTACAATCACCACGTTCAATCCGGCTACCTTTTCAATTTTGTCAAAGTCAATTTCAGGAAAAATAATTTGTTCCTGAATCCCCAAGGAATAATTCCCGTGCCCATCAAATGCGTTCTGGCTGATGCCCCGGAAGTCCTTAACACGGGGAAGGGCCACATTCACCAGACGGTCAAAGAATTCGTACATCATCGCCCCGCGCAGGGTTACCATTGCGCCAATTTCCTGCCCGGCCCTGATTTTAAAGTTTGCTATACTTTTGCGGGCTTTCGTCTTGACCGCTTTCTGCCCGGTAATCTGGGTCAGGGTGGTGATTGCCTCATCAAGGAGTTTTTTGTTCTGCAATGCCTCGCCCACGCCCATGCTGACCACAATTTTGTGCAGTTTGGGTATCTGCATAACGGACTTATAGTTAAACTCTTTGAACAGTTCCGGGGCTATCTGTTCTTGGTAAATCTTTTTCAGCCGGGGCACATATTTATCAGCCATTACAGCGCCTCCCCGCATTTTCTGCACACTCTGATTTTACTATCACCATCAACTTTATAACCTATCCGCGTAGGCCCGCATTTTTTGCAGACTATCATCACATTGGAGCTGTGAAGCGCCGCTTCTATTTCGATAATGCCGCCCCGGTCTTGCTGGCTCCGGCGTTTTTTCGCCTTCTTGACAATGTTCGCCCCTTCTACCACAAGACGGTCTTTGTCACGGAGAATTTTGAGAATCTTGCCCCGCTTGCCTTTGTCTTTGCCGGCAATAATCTCGACGGTATCTTCTTTTTTGAGTTTAAACTTATGTACCGCTTCAACCATATATTTCTCCTACAAAACCTCGGGGGCAAGGGATACAATTTTCATAAAATCGCCCTTTTCCCGCAGCTCACGGGCTACCGGCCCAAAAATCCGCTTCCCTTTGGGATTCAACGCGGCGTCAATAATAACGCAGGCATTGTCATCAAAGCGAATATACGTGCCATCCGGGCGGCGGTATTCCTTGTGGGTACGCACTACCACTGCTTTTTCCACCGTGCCTTTTTTAATGGCCGAAGTGGGCAGGGCTTCTTTGACCGCCACCACAATTATGTCGCCAATCCCCGCATAGCGGCGTTTGCTGCCGCCCAGAACTTTGATGCACTGGACACGCTTGGCCCCTGAATTATCCGCCACATTCAGGAATGTTTCCACTTGTATCATTTCCGCTATTCCCCTTATTTGGCGCGCTCGAGGATTTCCACAAGCTTCCAGTGCTTTTCCCTGCTGAGGGGACGGCACTCGACCACACGGACCCGGTCGCCGATCTTCGCATCATTTTTCTCGTCATGGGCTTTTACCTTTTTAGCCCGTTTGACGTATTTTTTGTACAAGGGATGAAGTTTCAGCGTCTCGATGGAGACGACGATTGTCTTGTCCATCTTGTCGCTTTTAACAATCCCGACAAATTCCTTTTTGCCGCTTTTGGCAGGGCTTTTTTTAAGTCCCAGTTCCTGTTCCGCCATTATTAAGCCTCCGCCTTTACAACTGCTTTATCCGCGATCTCCTGCGCATGGATAAGAGTGTTGAGCCGGGCAATCTGCCGGCGCATGATGCGCTTTTGCAGGGGATTATCTACATGGCCGATAACCATTTGAAAGCGGAGTTCCATGTACTTCTTTTTCAGTTCATCCCGTTTGGCCTTGAGTTCGGGAAATGAAAGGCTCTTGAATGAATTTTTCATCGCTCCGCTCCTAAGCCCCCAGTTCCATATCGGAACGGGCAACAAATTTGGTTTTAATCGGCAGTTTCGCCCCGGCAAGGGTTATTGCCTCTTCGGCAAGGCTCCGGTTAATGCCGCCGCCCAATTCAAACATAACGGTTCCCGGTTTTACCACGGCAACCCAATACTCCGGCCCGCCCTTGCCTTTACCCATGCGGGTTTCCGCCGGTTTTTTGGAATAGGGCTTGTCGGGGAATATCCGTATCCATATCTTGCCGCCCCGCTTTATGTGGCGGTTTAAGGCAATACGAGCCGCTTCTATCTGCCGGTTGGTAATCCACATCCGGTCCATCGCAACCAAAGCAAACTCGCCAAATACCACCGTATTGCAGCGGGTGGCATTGCCGGGCATATTGCCCCGTTGTACTTTGCGGTGCTTTACACGCTTCGGACTTAACATTTAACTAACCCCTACTCCCCGCCGGAACACGTTCCCGCCGCTTGCGAACCAGAACGCCCGCATCTTCCTTTTGTTCCTTGCCATACTTCATGCCGTTGTACACCCAAACCTTGACCCCGATAGAGCCAAACGTGGTGTGGGCTTCGGCAAAACCATAATCAATATCCGCCCGCAGGGTATGCAGGGGTATGCGCCCTTCCTTCGCTTCTTCGGTACGGGACATTTCCGCGCCGCCGAGCCGCCCCGAAAGCCGCACCTTAACGCCCTGAGCGCTGCCTTTTTTAATGGCGTTGGAAATGGCCTGCTTCATGGTGCGCCGGAAAGACGACCGCGCCAAAAGCTGCCGGGATATATTCTGCGCAATGATTTGGGCATTGCCATCCGCGTTCCGTATTTCCTTAATTTTTATCTGAATTTTTTTATTAACCTGCTTCTGTAACTCAGCGCCGATTTTTTCGATGTTTGCGCCCTTAACCCCGATGATAACGCCGGGGCGGGCGGTGTGAATGGTAATGGTTATCCGCTGGGGATGCCTGATAATTTCAAGTTCCGCAATGTCGGCGCCCTTGGTTTCGGGCATATCCAAAATCAGTTTGCGAAGTTTTAAATCCTCGTGCAGGGTATTGGCGTATTCTTTGGGATCAACATACCAGCGGGAACCCCAGGTTTTGTTGATGCCAATCCGCAGCCCGATTGGGTTAACTTTTTGTCCCATTATTTATCCGCCTTTGTACGTACGGTTTCATCGACCACGACCGTTATATGACACATCCGTTTGAGCAGGGTATCAGCCTTCGCTTTACCACGGAACCAAACCCTTTTAAGGCGGGGGCCGTCATCAATAAAAATCTCCCGCACATACAGCATATCTTCATCAAGTTGCTTGTTGCCGGCAAGGGCGCAGGAAGCGGCGGACTTTACCGTCTTGCGAATAAGCCGCGCCCCCTTCTGCGGCATATTTTCCAACAGGGAAAGAGCCTCAGAGTAGGGCCGGCGGCGAACAAGGTCGGCCACGGGCCTGATTTTATAGGGCGAACCCATAAGGTACTTGCTTACCGCCCTGTAACCGGTTTTTGCTTCCATATACCTACCTATTTCGCGGCAGCTTTTTTGTCCGACCCCGCATGGCCCCGGAAAATCCGGGTGGGGGCGAACTCGCCCAGCTTATGACCAACAAGGTTTTCCGTGACATACACGGGAACCCAGGTTTTGCCGTTATAGACTGAAATCGTTCCGCCTACCATTTCAGGAATTATGGTGGAACACCGGGAATAGGTTTTAACCATTTTCCGTTCCCCGGACTTATTCAATTCCAGTACTTTTTTATACAGGCTCTTTTCAATAAAAGGGCCTTTCTTTACCGACCTTGACATACTTCCTTCCTAACCTAACCTCTACCTGGTGCGGCTGCATAGCCGCACTTTTTATCGAACATGAAACTATGTTTCACGCTACTTCTTCTTGCCACGGCTGACAATAAACCGGGAAGAAGGTTTATGCTTGCTGCGGGTCTTGAACCCCTTGGTGGGCTGACCCCAGGGGGTAACCGGATGAATACCCTTGCTCTTGCCTTCGCCGCCGCCGTGAGGGTGATCCACCGGATTCATTGCCATACCCCGGACACTGGGACGCACTCCCAGCCAGCGTTTGCGGCCAGCCTTGCCCAGAGTTGTATTCATGTGATCCTCATTGCC
The DNA here is from genome assembly GCA_031283105.1 of Treponema sp. GTDB lineage: Bacteria > Spirochaetota > Spirochaetia > Treponematales > Breznakiellaceae > WQXQ01. The sequence continues at coordinate 14,923 of JAITCL010000123.1, forward strand.
CACCGTTCCGATTGTCGCATAACATTTTTTGAACACCATGCGCATTTCGCCGGAAGGCAGTTTGAGGGTAACGTAATCGCCTTCTTTGGCGGCAATCAACGCGCCGGTTCCGGCGGAACGGGCCATTTGCCCGCCTTTGCCCAAAGTAAGCTCGATATTGTACACGGTAAAGCCCAGCGGAATATTTTCCAGCGGCAGGGCGTTGCCCGTTTCGATGGGGGCATCGGGGCCGCTCATGATGGCAGCGCCGACAGCCAAAGCCCGCGGGGCAATGATGTAACGCTTTTCACCGTCTTTGTAATGGATAAGGGCGATATTGGCGCTGCGGTTTGGGTCATATTCAATGGAAGCGACCTTGCCGGGAACGCCTATTTTGTCCCGCCTAAAGTCAATATCCCGGTAGCGGCGCTTGTGACCGCCGCCCTTGTGGCGTACGCTGATACGGCCAAAACTGTCGCGCCCCGCCCGTTCCTTGCGGCCTGAAGTGAGGGATTTTTCCGGTTTCTTGCCTTTGGTCAGTTCGGAAAAATCAAGGCTCGTCCACTGCCGCATCCCCGGCGTTATTGGTTTATATGTTTTAATTCCCATAATTATTACCCCTACACGCCCTCAAAGATGCTGATTTTTTCGTCCTTGGGAAGCCGTACAATGGCTTTTTTCCAGGTCGATGTATACCCTTTGCGGTAGCGCAGCCGTTTGGGCTTGCCGCCTACCACCATCACCGTACAGGAAACCGGATGCACGTTAAACAGGCGGCGCACCGCTTCCTTAATCTGAACCTTGTTTGCCGACTGGGCAACCTTAAAAACATATTTACCCTGCTCGCGCAGCATATTTGCCTTTTCGGAAAGTACCGGCTCCAGCAGAATATCTTCGTATTGTATCATTCAGCGGCCTCCTTCACTTTTTGGCCGTAAAAATCGTTGAGGTTTTTCGCCGCGGTTTCCAGCATCAGCACCTGCCGCCCGTAAAACAGTTCGTGGGCGCAGAGGCGGTTATAGGAAAGGTATTTAAGCCAGGGAATATTGGCGGCAGCCCGCTTAATCATCGGGTCATCGTCTTTCAGGACAAGTACCGTCCGTGTGCCGGGATTGAAGTTATCCAACAATCCCGCAAGATCTTTGGTTTTTCCTGATTCTATTGAAAAGTCTTCGATTATTTTCAGTGTGTCGCTCTGCGCTTTTAAACTTAAAATGGTTTTAATTGCCTGCCGTTTTGCTTTTTTGGGCATCGCCCATGAAAAATCACGGGGTTTAGGCCCAAAGATTACGCCGCCGCCCACTATCAGCGGCGACTTTTTATCGCCCCGCCGCGCGTGGCCGGTTCCTTTCTGCCGGTAAGGTTTCGCGTTGGAACCATGCACCTCGCCGCGGTCTTTGGTACAGGCATTACCCTGCCGCCGGTTGGCAAGTTCGTTATTGATAGCGTACCAAATCAAATCATCGTTAACCGGAAGGCCAAAAACCGCATCCGCCAGTTCGATAGTCCGCAGCTCTTTGCCGTCTTTTGAATACACTGTACCGTTCATCGCTACCTCTTCACCGCCGCCCGGACAAATACCAGACCCTTGTTAATACCGGGAACAGCGCCCTTAACCAAAATAAGCTGCTTTTCGGCATCCATTTTTACCACCCGCTGACTTAAGACGGTAACTTTTTCCCGCCCCATGCGTCCCGGCAATTTCACATTTTTGAAAGTCTTATGCGGATAGGTTGACTGTCCGGTGGAACCGGGTTCACGGTGAAACTTGGAACCGTGGGTCTTGCGGCCGCCGCCAAAGCCGTAGCGTTTTACCACGCCCTGAAAACCCTTGCCTTTGGAAACGCCGGAAACATCCACATAGCGGATACCTTCCAGCACTTCAACTCCCAGCTTGTCTCCTACGGCGACTTCTTTTTCAAAATCCCGCAGTTCTTTCAGCCGCTTTTTGGGGGCTATATCCTCAGGAAACTGACCTGCATAAGGTTTGGTTACCCGGCTTTTCTTGGCATCGTCTATGCCGACAACCACCGCCTGATAACCGTCTTTTTCTTCTGTTTTGCGGGCAATAACTACATTCGGATCAACACGCATGACCGTTACCGGCACCATGTTACCCGCTTCATCAAAAACCTGCGTCATGCCCACTTTTTTGGCAAATAGCCCTAACATTTTGGTACTCCAACACTACTGCTTGATTTCAACATCAACGCCGGCAGGAAGTTCCAGTTTCATCAAAGAATCCATCACTTCTGCCGACGGGTTAATAATATCGATTAACCGTTTATGCGTCCGCATCTCAAATTGTTCCCGGCTCTTCTTGTTCACATGAGGCGAACGAAGCACCGTTACCTTGTTGATGCGGGTCGGCAGCGGAATCGGCCCGGTCACTTTGGCCCCGGCCTTTTGCACTGCCACAACAATAGACTTTGCGCTCTGGTCTATCAATTCCACATCGAAACCGCGTAATTTTACGCGAATTCCATCCTTAGCCATCAATTCCTCCAACCCAGCCCAACGCCTAACACCGTTAGACGTTGGATTAAGCAAGTCTTATTCGATAATATCGGTAACCTGACCGGAAGCGACGGTTTTGCCGCCCTCGCGGATAGCAAACTTCAACCCCTTTTCCATAGCGATAGGATGAATCAGCTCGCCGATGATTTCGGTGTTGTCGCCGGGCATAACCATTTCTTTGCCTTCGGGCAGTTTAACCGTGCCGGTGATGTCCGTTGTTCTGAAGTAGAACTGCGGGCGGTATCCGGTAAAGAAGGGGCTGTGCCGCCCGCCTTCTTCCTTGGAAAGACAGTAAATCTGACCTTTGAATTTGCTGTGAGGCGTAATGGAACCGGGCTTTGCAAGCACCTGACCGCGTTCCACTTCTTTTTTATCAATACCGCGGAGAAGAGTGCCGACGTTATCGCCCGCCTGCGCATCTTCGAGTAACTTGTTGAACATTTCAATACCGGTAATAACGGTCTTCTTGGTGGGCTTTATACCGACAATTTCAACTTCTTCGTTCAACTTGAGCGTACCGCGGTCTACTTTTCCGGTGACAACCGTACCGCGTCCGGAAATGGTGAATACGTCTTCGATAGGCATCAGGAAGGGTTTGTCGGAGTCGCGCACCGGGTCGGGGAAGTACGAGTCCATCGCAACCAAAAGTTCTTCAACACATTTGGCGGATTCCGGAACATCGGTGGATTCCAGAATCTCGGACATGGCCTTAAAAGCGGAGCCTTTGATAATGGGAGTCTTATCGCCGGGGAAACCGTTCTGGGTCAGTACGTCCTTGATTTCTTCTTCGACCAGTTCCAAAAGTTCAGGATCATCGACCAAGTCAACTTTATTAAGGAAAACAATCATGCTGGGAACGCCGACCTGGCGCGCCAGAATGATATGCTCGCGGGTCTGGGGCATAACCGAGTCCGGAGCGGATACAACCAGTACCGCGCCGTCCATCTGGGCCGCGCCGGTAATCATGTTTTTGATGTAGTCGGCGTGTCCGGGACAGTCAATGTGGGCATAATGCCGCTTGTCTGACTGATACTCCAGGTGCCGGGTATTAATCGTAATACCACGGGCTTTTTCCTCCGGCGCGTTATCAATATCATCAAATTTCATGACTTTATCACCGTACTTTTTGCTACAGTACATGGTGATAGCGGCGGAAAGCGTAGTTTTACCATGGTCAACGTGACCGATGGTTCCGACATTCATGTGAATCTTTGTTCTACTAAATTTGTCCTTTGCCATTTTGTGTCCTCCTTGCTTTAGACACAGTTACTATTCTCGTTCAACCCGCATACGCGGGCTTCATTTATATATTAAAGAGATACATAAGGGGGATACGAACAGAAAGGGAGAACCTATCTTTATCGAACTCCACCTATCCCATCTCATTCGATGGTCGGTTTGGCCGCCGACAGCTCGCCGGACCATTACCGGCGCCGTTTTGGATACCTTCCGAAAACCTACACAACGATTTTCGTCATTTTGCGCACTTTTGTCAAGCACCCGCGCAGTTTTTCAAAAAACTTAAAGGGAAAATCAGTATACTGAATTTTTCCCTATCGTGTAAAGTCCCTCTACCAGCGATAATGGGCAAAAGCCTTGTTTGCCTCCGCCATTTTATGGGTATCTTCCTTCTTTTTGAAGGCAGTACCGGTATTATTGTACGCATCCAGCAGTTCCGCGGCGAGGCGGTCGCCCATGCCATGACCGGAACGCGCACGCGCCGCATTGATAATCCACCTCATTCCCAGGGCTTCCCGCCGTGTATCCCGAATTTCCACCGGAACCTGATACGTTGCCCCGCCAACCCGCCGCGATTTAACTTCGATGACCGGTTTTACGTTCTCCAGCGCCTTGAGAAATACCTCAAGCGGTTCCTTGTCGGACTTGGTCTTGAGAATCCCCAAAGCCTCATGAACCAGCCGCAAACTGACGGAACGCTTGCCTTCCCACATCATACGGTTGACAAATTTGGACACCACCACGCTGTTATACCGGGGATCCGGGGCTATTTTGCGATCTATAGTCTTTTTCTTTCTTCCCATTATATACCTGCCTATGCCTTGGGCCGTTTTGCGCCGTATTTGGAGCGTCCGCGCTTGCGGTCGGTCACTCCCAGGGTGTCTTTTGCCCCGCGAATAATGTGGTAACGCACACCGGGGAGGTCTTTAACACGCCCGCCGCGCACCAAAACCACTGAATGTTCCTGTAAATTGTGCCCGATTCCCGGAATATAGGCGGTTACCTCGGTTCCGTGGGAAAGCCGCACACGCGCCACCTTCCGCAACGCCGAATTGGGCTTTTTGGGTGTAACGGTCATAACACGGGTACAAACCCCCCGCTTTTGGGGACATGAATGGAGGGCCGGAGACTTGGTCTTGGAAGTCACCTGCTGCCGCCCAAAACGAACCAACTGATTAATAGTAGGCATCCGCTCAAAACTCCTTACATTTGCCCGCCGCCAGCATACGGCGCATCAGAGCATAAAAATCCCCCTCTAAAAATCAAGAGGATAGTACATACCAGAAATAGCAAAAAATGAAAAAAGAGTCAAGGGGTTTTTGAAAAAAAAGTGGTGATTGTCACTTTTTATAGGTCACTTCGACAGGCTCAGTGACCGGATTGAAGTCGCTTCGGTCGCTGAGCTTGTCGAAGCGCCGAAGTGACAGTCACCGATATGAAAGGTTTTGGTTTTGGGGAAAAGGCAAGCGAAGATGATGCCAATTTATAATGCGGCGGCGGCATACTCCGTTTTGGGAGGAGGTTCAGCCGCATACGATGCCTGTGGTTCCTGAACGAGACAATCCTGATCGTATTCCCGCATTCTAGCCTCGGAAATTGCCCCTACTTCAAAGTCTGCCATTGCGTCTTGGTGCATTACTTTGCATATCTCGCTTTTATATTTCATAATCCGGTCTCCTAAAGAACCTCAATCAGGGTTCCGTTTCTTATTCGGTCATTAATCTGTTCATCAGTCATTGACAAAGCATCTTTTGAACGATTCTTAAATATTCTTAACTCTCCCTGGTCTATATTGCCTCTATCGGATTTCGCAAAGCTATAAACAAAAAATGTTCGTTTTTTGCTCTTGAAAAACACAATTACCCGATACCCTCCCGATTTCCCTTCGCCGTCGCGGGCAACCCGCACTTTGTACACCCCTCCGCCAAGATTGGCATCCGCCTGTTCCTTTTCAAGTTGGTTTACCGTTTCACGCAATTCGTCATCAGTAATACCCTCTTTTTTTGCAAACCGGTTAAACCACGTATTTTTAAATATCTTCACTATATAACAATACCACAAAATCACGGCGGTTTCAAGGTCTATTTTATAAGTGACCGTCACTTTTTATACTTCGACAGGTGTTCCCTTCGGTCGCTGAGCCTGTCGAAGCGCCGAAGCGGTCGAAGTGACTATCAATCCCTTGTCCCTATTCGCAAACGGCGGCGGCGGTTTTTTGGGGGGGCGCCCTTAAGAACAACCGGTTGTGCTGCCGCAGGTGTTGCATTTCATACAGGTGCCGCTGCGTATCAGGGTGAAGGAACCGCAGGTGGGGCAGGGGTCGCCTTCGTAGCCTTTGATGCGGGCCTGGGCAATTTTAACCACTTCGCTTTGTTCGGGCTGGTCTGCCGAACGGGGTTGGTCAAGCACCTGAACCGGCATGGCCTGTACCGAAACTGCCCCATCGGGGTTGTGGCCGGGCGTTGATCCCGCCAGCGCTTTAACGGTTCCCTTGCCGTTGTCGCCTGATGATTGTCCCGAAGGCGGCTGCCCTGAAAGGCCGGTTGATTTTTGCCCGCCTGACGCGGCGTTAGCTGACGAGGAGGATGATGGTTTGAAACCGGCGCTCTGCTTTCCGCCAAAACGCTGTTTGGTTTCGCCGCCGTCCATTTCACCTTTGGTGCCGGTGGTGATAAGGTCTTCCGGCTTCACCTGTCCCAGATCACTGCGTTTCAGATAACTTATCGCCAAGTCGCGGAAAATATAATCAATAACGCTGGTTGCCATTTTCACATAATCGTGTCCCTGAACCATACCGTTAGGTTCAAAGCGGCTGAAGGTGAAAGCGTCAACATATTCTTCCAGCGGAACGCCGTATTGCAGTCCCAATGAAACGGTAATGGCAAAACTGTTGAGGAGGCTGCGGAAAGCGGCGCCTTCCTTGTGCATGTCAAGAAAAATTTCGCCGAGGTTGCCGTCTTCGTATTCGCCGGTGCGGATAAAAATTGAGTGGCCGCCGATTTTTGCTTTTTGGGTGTAGCCCATTCTGCGGTTGGGCAGAGGTTTGCGGATTCCCCGGACGGCGGGCTTGCGGGGATCAGCGGCGAGGGATACCAGGTCAAGGCCCTTCTCAACTTTCAGTATGGTGTCGGCAAGGGGGTCAGTTCCCGGCGCAATCGACGAAAGCGGCTGGGAAAGTTTTGACCCGTCGCGGTACAGCGCTACCGCTTTCAGGGCGTTCTTCCATGAAAGCATATACGCGCCTTTGACATCCTCGTAATTCGCCGCGTTGGGCATATTGATTGTTTTGGAAATCGCCCCGGAAATAAAGGGCTGTACCGCCGACATCATGCCGATATGGGCAGTCCATGAAATGGAACGTCTGCCGTTTTTGCCGGACGGCGTAGCGGTGTCAAACACCGCATAATGTTCCAGGTTAAGGCCCGGCGCTCCTTCAAGGCCCATTGTTCCGCAAGCGTAGAGTTCCGCTTCCGCAATGTCTTCGGAACTGAAATCAAGATGCCTGAGCAAACTGAATCCCTGGAGCGACCAGGTTGATTCGGGGATATGGAGAATCTTTTCAACAAAATCCCTGCCCAGTATCCATGAATTGAAAACTCCTTCCAGGTTGAGGGCTGTTTTAACCGCTTCTTCGGCGGCTGCAATTGCCTCCGGGGTAAAGCCTCTCGCTTTTAAGGTTTCGGGATTTATTGCCGGCGCACCGTTCAGCGTTTTACGACCGGTGGCGTAGGCTACAATTTCTTCGATTGCCTGTGACGTATAACCGAGTGCCTCCAGCGCGGGAGGCACCGATTGATTGATGATTTTGAAGTAACCGCCGCCGGCGAGTTTTTTGAATTTAACCAGGGCAAAATCCGGTTCCACGCCGGTTGTGTCGCAGTCCATCAACAGGCCGATGGTGCCGGTGGGGGCAATGGCGCTGACCTGGGCGTTGCGGTAGCCGTGGGCCTTGCCGAGGTCGAGGGCGCGATCCCATGATGCCTTTGCCGCATCCAAAAGATACGGCGGGCAATAGGCGGGGTCTATTCCGCAGGGGACGGTGTGCAGCCCCTCATATTCGGACTCACCTTCGTTGTACGCCGCCCGGCGGTGATTGCGTATAACGCGCAGCATATTGTCCGCGTTTTCCTGATAACGGATAAAGGGCCCCATTGCGGCGGCCATGCGGGCGGATTGGGCATAAGCCTCGCCGGAAAGCAGGGACGAAAGCGCCCCTGCCACCGCCCGGCCTTCACCGGAATCGTAGGCCAGACCCATCAGCATCAACAGTGTTCCCAAATTGGCATAGCCCAGCCCCAAGGTGCGGTACTGGTAGGAAAGTTCCGCAATACGGGGCGCGGGGAATTGCGCCATCACCACTGAAATTTCAAGAATCGTTGTCCAGATTCCAATGGCGTGAAGGTAGCCCTGAACGTCAAATGTTTTTGATTGTTTGTCATATAGCGCCGCCAAATTTATTGACGCGAGGTTGCAGGCGGTGTCGTCCAGAAACATATATTCGGAACAGGGATTCGACGCGCGAATTTCCCCGCCCGCCGGGCAGGTATGCCAGTCGTTGATGGTGGTATGGTATTGCAGGCCCGGGTCGGCGCACTGCCAACTGCTGCGGGCGATTTCTGTCCACAGTTTGCGGGCCTTAACCGTTTTGACCGCTTTGCCGGTGGTGCGATTGGTCAGATTCCAGTCCGCATCGTTCAGCACTGCCCGCATAAATTCATCGCTGACCCGCAGGCTGTTATTGGAACTTTGGCCGGAAACGGTATTGTACGCCTCATCGTCCCAGGCGGTGGAAAAAACCTGCGCGTTTATATCATCATCCCCCTGCTCAATCCGCCTGAGATGCTGGTACAGGTAAGACGCGGGGATTTTATCGCCTAACGCGGCGCGGAGAACCGCGGCAAGCTCGTGATTTTTTTCAACGTTAAATTTGTCGCCTTCCGGCCCCCGGAAACCGGCCAGCGCTTTTTTGATTCCTTCAAGGTGTTTTCTTACAATCGACGAACCGGTTACCATAGAGGCGACTTTATGCTCCTCGCCGGCTTTCCATGAAATATATTTTTCCACGTCGGGGTGATCAACGTCCAGCGTTACCATTTTGGCGGCCCGTCGGGTAGTGCCGCCGGATTTTATCGCCGAAGCGGAACGGTCTCCGATTTTCAGAAATGAAATCAGGCCGGAAGAAACGCCGCCGCCGGAAAGCGGTTCGTTTATGCTGCGGATATTGGAAAAATTGGAACCTGTGCCGGAACCGTATTTGAAGAGCCGCGCCTCCCGCGTCACCAAATCCATGATGCCGCCCTCGTTCACCAGATTGTCTTCGATGGAAAGAATGAAACAGGCGTGGGGCTGGGGACGCTTGTAGGCGCTGCCTGATTTTACCAACTGATTTTTTTCAGGATCAAAATAATAATGCCCCTGCGCCGGGCCGTCGATGCCGTACACCGCATACAGTCCCGTGTTGAACCATTGCGGGCTGTTAGGCGCGGCAAGCTGGTGGGCAAGCATATAGCAGGTTTCATCATAAAAAGCCTTCGCGTCTTCCTCGCTGTCAAAGTACTTGTTCTGTTGCCCCCAGTCCATCCAGGTAAAGGCCAGCCGGTGAAATACCTGCCGGGCGTCATGTTCCGCCCCGTCTTCGGGCAAAATGCCTATATCTTCCCCGCCTTGCAAAGGTGCGCCCGCCGAAGGCGCGCCTGCCAGAGGCGGTGCCCATTTTTTCCATTCGTACATTTTGTCCGCCGGAACCCCGGCTTTCCGGAAATACTTCTGGGCTATAATGTCCGTAGCAATTTGGCTCCAAAAAGAGGGCACAATAACGGTATTTTCAGAAAAAATCGCCTTACCATCGGGGTTGCGGATCTCACTTTTCCGTTTTTCCCATACTATGTTGTTATACGGCCCGGTTTGCCGGTCCGTAAAAAACCGCTTGATTTTCATTGATTGTCTCCCACCCCCATATCTAGTGTCGGTCTAAGGAGTATACACCATATAGGGGGGAATGGCAATAGTTACAGGGCAACAGTATGTGTTTTTCTACCAAATTACCAATAATAAGCAAATCGGCACAGGGGACAGCGCGGGGCTGCCAAAACAGATGGGGGAACCCAACTACGCAGCCCCCGCACGGCTTCCGTGCATTATTGATAGCTATGAGTAATTCCACTATGAGCGTGTCCTCTTGTCTTCCGTGCCGTGCGGCTGTTACTGTACACTTAGTTTTTGCCTTTATTCCCTGGTCTGCTCCGTCGGAGCACCCCATAATGTTTTGGCAGCCCCGCGCTGTCCCCTGTGCCGCCCTATTCTGTCCTATAATTATACCGTAAATGCTGTTGCCCTATGATAGAGACCAACCGGAGGGGGTGGACGGGTAGCGGAAACATTTGGAAGCCCGCGGCGCGCCCGGCTGGATTAATCCAGCCGGCATCTGTGTATGCGGTAAATATTATTGCGCGCCGGAACCGGTTGCATTAGTCCGTAAACGCCCTTTGACAGGGCGCTGGTAGTGTGTTCCCCCGCCGGAGAGACCGGCCCAGAAAAAGTACGCGAACCGGTGAGCGTGTGGATGAGTAAAGGTAACACGGCCTAAGCCCAGAAATTGCTTTAGATTACGCAATGAATGTAATCAGGCTGGTGGGTAACAGTAACGAGGGTAGGGACAATAAAAGCCCAGCACCTACATACCATAATTATTCGTACTATCACGATTCGTATGGTGATGTAGGTGCTGGGAGGCTCCGTAGGCGGGTTCTACAAGCGTTTCCGTTCACCCGTAGCGCCCCCTTCGGCTGGTTTGTACAAAACTAAACGCTGTTGCCCTGTGTCTATTTTCATTGGGCGGCTTTTATGGTATAATAAGTCCCAATATGGCTTTTCCGCCGCATTTGCCCGATCAAGTATATGAATTTGCCGCCAGCGTTAAGGCCGCCCTGTACCCCTTTTTTCACAAGGCGGCGGAACTGGGCAAGCCGCTGATAGAAAAATTGCCGCCGGAAAAGCGGCGGCCGGTTTTGATGGTTTCAGCCGGGGTGTGTGCGGTTCTGGTGCTGGTTTTTGCCGGAACGCTGTTGACCAGGGATAAACCTGAGGAGCGGAGGCCGACTGCGCCTACGGTGGGGAATGTGCCGGCGCGGCAGGGGATTATTCCCCCTGACGATTTGTTCCTGCCCGATGAACCGGACTTTATTCCCGGGGTAATGCTGGAACGGGAACGGCGTACCGAGTGGACTGCCGCCGACGCCGCTCCTTTGTGGCAGGATCCGCTGAAAAATGGCGAAGAACCGTGGCGGAATCGTATTGAAAAGACTATAGATGAAATCATGGAGAGTGTTCCGTGAAAAAAGCGTGTTTTGTCAACATTTTACTGCTTGGTATGATGATAGCTATCGCCTCCTGTTCCAGTGCGCCCAAAAGCCAACAAACGGACAGTGTTGTCCCTGAAGTGTCCGAAAACGAGGCCCCGCCGCCCATAACCGAAATTCCCGAAGAGATAGTTGAAGCTGATATAGAAGAAGAAATAGAAGAAGTGGCTGTTGAAGCGGCTGCTATCGAAGATACGGTTGATGAGGAACCTGTTCTGGCGGAAGAAAAACCACCGGTAGAAATTGTTGAGCCGGAGCCTCCGGTAGTGGCCGTTGTTCCGGAACCGGAGCCGTCACTGCCGCAGACAGTCGAACCGCCGCCGCCCGCCACTCCCCCACCGGAACCGCCGCGGGTAACCGCGCCGCCGCAGGCGCTGCCGCAAACGCCTCCTCCGGCAGTGGTAAGGCCAACGCCCCCGCCTCCCCCCGTTGTGCCGCCGATTATCGAAGAAGAAAAACCACCTGTAGCAGCAGCAGAACCGCCGTTACGTGACATACCAGAACTGCCCAATCCCACGCCGGGTATCAGCGGCCGGCAGGATGTGCCCCCGGTGGTTTTCTCCCGTGTGGTACGCGCCACCGTGGGGCAGTTGGTGGAGGTTCCATTTCGGGGAACCGGCTGGGTGTATCTGGGCGAGACCGGCGCACAGCGGGGTATTGCCTATGATTCCCGCAGACTCGAACCTGAAGGGCAGAGTTTTATTTTCAGAACCGAAAGGGCGGGAGAATATGCGCTGAAATTTTACCGGCAGGATTTTATCCGTGATTTTATTATCAATGATTATGTACAGGTGATTGTCGGCGCACCCGCCGAAACTGCCGGCACAGGCTGGTTCAGCCCGCCCGTTGACCGGGGCCGGGTAATTGCCGAACCGCGCTGGCCGAGTTCGCTTACGGAGGCTGAGGCCCTCAGAGCGGACAGCCGTCCGGCTCAGCCGGATGTACCGGCAGCAGCCAGCCCTGCCGGAGGCAGTACCGCAAGCGCTCCGGTAACCACAGCGCCGGTTCAGCCGCCGCCAACTGTGCCGTCAGTTCAACCACAGCCAGCTTTGCCGCCGCCGATTCCGTCAACAACTCCGCCGGTAACACCGCCGGCGGCTGTACCGGACACGTCAAAAAATACCGCCCCGGAATTGCCGGCGTACATTGACCCCGCAGTATATCTGGAAAAGGCACAAGAGGAATTTGCAGCGGGCCGTATAGCCTCGGCAATTTCCTTCCTCGACCAGTTTTGTGAGCATTACCCTTCGGGGACTGATGAAACATGGTGGCTCTACGGCCAATTTTACGAAGCAAACAGTCCCAGCCGGAATATCCTTACCGCCCTGAACTGCTACCGCCGCCTGGTACAGGAATATCCCCAGAGCAGCCGCTTTGATGACGCTCGCAAAAGAATTGCCTATTTGCAACGGTATTACATAAATATTAATTAGGAACTGCTGAAAGAAAATCGACCTCTATTTTTTGTTCTGCCGAAGGCCCTTAAACGCGTTTACTATCATGGGAGAAAAGCTGCCGACGACAACGGCTATTGCCCCGCCGGTGTAGCCGGATCCGGCAAGATACAAACATGCCAATATACCGCCAGCCCCAAGTATAAGAGTAAATACTTGTCCAATTATCGGGATAATAAGATTGGACAACGAAATCCTGTTTTTGGTATTTACATCAGCCGTATTGTGGGCTTCAGCCATACGCATTATACGTTCCGGAAAAGAAGAGTCGGCATTTTTATATCTTTCCAGCATTATTGGATCAGGCAACGGCCCCTGGAATGATTCGCTTATTTCCTGGCGGGTAAGAATTATGGATTGGCCGCCTGGCTGGGGTGAATTTTGGGACTGTTTAGCCATAAGTTCTCTTTTAGGGTGTTTGATTGCTTTCCCGCTGGGTATCTGAACATTCTTTTATGGCGAACTTCAGATCGTTTCCGGCCTGGCGGAATGAATCTGCCACACATTCCCAAGCAGAATTTTCGGGCGGATAATCCGAATAAGAAATTGGGGCCGGAAAAAGCTGACCCACTGAATTCATACCTTTCACAAAATCATTCATACCTATACTATCGCCTTTTTTGGTAAGTTATTCAAGTCCTCTATTTCGATTTCTATTGTATGCGAAGGATTTAATACCCCGCCGTACCGCAGATACCCGTTTTGTGACAGGATTAGTTGATATATTATATTAAATTCGTTTATCATAACCAGTAGTGAAACAAAAACAAATCCGTTGTTTCTCATTACTTCTGTTGATTCTGGCTGCGCGTTCAGGAGCGCAGGAATATAATTCAGTTCCTCTGGATCATGCCGCTTACGATATTATTGCAATGGGGATTATGCAGGGAATAATTCTTGCGCCGCCCGCGGCAAAACCCTGGCCGCTCTCTATGGTTAAAGAAAAACTCTGGGAAATGATTGATGATCCCGCGCAGATACTGTCTTCAGAAGAATCGGAAACGGTATCTCACGTACTTGATTCTTTTGAACGGAAGACGGGACTTCAGCTTCAGGATGGGAGATACCGGACAGAAAACTCAGACTCTACTTTTGAAGTAGGGCTGGGCTGGGAGAGCGATTTTTCGATTAAGAATCCCGGCGCGTCGTTTGCCAATATCAATATGTTGAGGCTGTACTCAGGCGGCGACATGGCGGATTGTGCTTCATGGAACATTAGTCCTCAGGTTTATGCCGGCTGGCCGGATGACCCTGTCTTCAGCTACGGGCTGGAAGCCGAATTGAACGGCGCTTTTTTTAATCAGCATATACTGCTTCGCCTGGGACGAATCCCCCGCGGCTGGGGGCGCGATTCAGGCGAATCTTCGCTGTTTATAAACGCCCATGCCCGTCCCTTTACCGCGCTTGAAGGAACCATTTTACCGCTGTCGTGGCTGAATATTTCCTTTCTGGGCGGCGCCCTTGAGCGTTTTGACGAAAACAACCAATGGCCCCATGACAGGCCGTTTACCAATATGCTTTCAGCCGCGCAGGTTGAATTTAATCCGTCAATGTATATTCACCTGAACATCGGCGGCGCCGCCGTCCTGCTTAAGCAGCCCAATACGGCGTTTTTTACCGATCTTGAATTCCGGGTGCCCGGCCTGTTTACCCTGTGGGGGAGTCTTTTTATTGACCGTTTAAATTCATCTTCCGGAATTTTTTCCCCCATGAATGGCAACAGTTATGCTTATCAGGCGGGAATCAAGACCGTTATCCACTGGCTGCCCCTTGCCGCCTTTACCCTTCGCTACACCAGAATTGAACCGTATTGCTATGCCGGTGAATGGGATTCCGCTTTTATCAACGGAGGGGAATCGCTTGGTTATTATCTGCCGCCCAACAGCGATGAATTGCTGCTGCGTTTTGAATACATGCTTTTTACCATCATAAAAACCTATTTCCAGTTTCAGATGATTCGCCACGGCGTTGATTATGGGTACGGGGCTGTTGGCGGTTCTTCCCTGTATGATACATTGGCGGATAACTATTCCGCAAAATATTTTTTAAGAGATGGCGTATACCAATGGGACAATATAATCAAGTTGGGCGGTTCATGCAATTTAAGGGCCGGCGGCGCTCATGGCGTACCGCTCTCAATGTATGCGGAAGCAGGGCTGATGGTAACCAATTTTACCATTAACGGTAATGCCGGTGTTGGCAATGAAGCGAATAACGAGCCGTTAAGCGATTCAACATACCAGCCCGGCGCTTATTTTATTTTTTCTATCGGGTTCCGGCTGTTTTTGTGAATGGAAATTGGTAAAAAATATTATTGACCAAACGCGTTATATTCCTTATCCGTAAATATGTTCCAATCCGTGCAGCAGTTCCATTGCCTGATCCTTGCATTTACCGCAGACCGTGCCGATTTTGGTAGCCTGTTGCAAAGATTCCCAGTTACGGGCGCCGTTCTGAAAGGCGTTTTCAATGTCCTTGTCGGTGATGCCCAAACAATGGCAAATTTCGACGGCGGTTTCCTTGAGCGTTCCCGATCTTCCGGTTTGGGCGAGGTAGTCGTCAATGGCGGCGCGGAGAGCCTTGTCGCCTAACACCGAACAGTGGATTTTATACGCGGGCAAACCGCCAAGTTTTTGAACAAGGTCTTCCGACCGTATTTTATAAGCGTCTTCTATATTCATGCCTTTTATCATTTCGGAAAGCATACTGGTAGAGGCAATGGCGCTGGCGCAGCCGTAAGTTTTCCAGCGTACATCAGTGATAATATCATTGTCAATTTTGAGGAGCATCAGCATTTGATCGCCGCATTTAATGTTTCCCGTCTGCCCTCTGGCATTGGCGGCAAAAGCGGACTCGTCTTCCAGAAGGACATTCCGGGGGCTGGTAAAATGTTCTTTAACGGTATCCGAATATAGCCAATCAGACATAATTTCTCCTTCAAATGGTTGACATTGCCCGCAGCCGGGCAATTATCGGCGGCAGGGTTGTAACGATATAATCAATATCATCCTCGCTGATTCCCCATCCCAAACTAAAACGGATTGAACCGTGCGCCAGTTCCGGCCCCACCCCTATCGCCATGAGGACATGGGACGGTTCAAGGCTTCCCGACGCGCACGCCGATCCGGTTGACGCTTCTATTCCCAGCATATCCATCGAAAGGAGTATCGCCTCGCCTTCCGCGCCGGGAAACGAAACGTTTAGAGTGTTGGGCAGTACGTCCGTTGGGTGGCCGTTGATTTTAATGTTGGGAATTGCTTCCATTAAACCGTCGCGCAGTTTGTCGCGGAGGGGGGCAATTTCCTCGCCGTATCGCGTAACTTCTTCCGCGGTAATTGCCGCCGCCCTGCCAAAGCCCATTATGCCCATGTTATTGTAAGTTCCGGCCCGCAAGCCGTTTTCCTGATGTCCGCCGTGAATAAGCGGGGACAAAGGCGCTCCCTTGCGTACATACAGGGCGCCGATTCCCTTTGGCCCGTAAATTTTATGCGCCGATACGGTAAGGTAATCTACTCCCATATCATCAACATTCACCGGTATCTTGCCGAGCGCCTGTACCGCGTCGGTGTGCATCCATGCCCCGGCGGATTTTACCAGCGCGGAAATTGCCTTAATATCCTGTATGGTTCCTATTTCATTGTTAGCCGTCATTACCGACACCAGGAGTGTTTTGTCGCTTAACGCATTTTTAAGCGCGTCAATATCAACTTTGCCGTATTCATCAACTGGCAAAAAATTGACCTTAAAACCGAGGCTTTGCAAGTGCTTTGCCGAATTAAACACGCAGGGATGTTCAATGGCGGTGGTGATGAATTCACAACGGCCTTCTTTCAGCGGACTCACGTCTGGGGCAGTCCGTTCATGAACGGAGGCAAGATGCCGCATGGCCTGGAACACGGTATTGTTGGATTCTGAACCGCCCGATGTAAAAAAAACAGTCCGCGGCTGCGCCCCTATCAGTTTTTCCACCATGCCCCTGGCCTGTTCTACCTGCGCGTGGGCAAGCCGCCCCGACGCGTGCATACTGGAAGCGTTGCCGTAAACGTCCGCATCGCGCAGCATTGCCGCTTTTACTTCCTGTCTGAGGGGAGTCGTGGCATTATAATCAACATATATCCGCCGCTCCACGGCGGCCTGTGGCGTATGTTCAGGCATATCTTTCATATAACTATATTGAAATAGTCAAGATTTTTCAAGTTCGTGCCGATAATATTCTGGGGGTTTATCATCAAAAAATTTCTGTTGATTTTTCTTTTGCCGCTTGCCGTTTTACCCGCCGCGGACAAAGACCATAAAGTTGAAGAACCCGTCAATTACGAAACAAATGTTACCTTTCGGAATTTTCCCTGGGGAACCAGCATGGATGAAGTGATCAAAAAAATGGGGAAACCGGTATCGCGGGAAGAAATCAACGGGCTTGTTTCCCTTGTCTGGGAAAATGTTGAGGTAAACGGGTATATCACCTATATGTTGTGCTACTTTTCCAAATCGGGGCTGCAGGGCGGCACTTACTATTTTTTAACCTACACGATGGACGAGCTTATGCGCTGCTACAGCGAGATACGGCAGGAACTGCGGGATCGTTTTGGCCCCACCTATCTTTTTGACGGAATTATAAAAGAGCTGCGTCCCTACGAAAGCTCGTGGAATCTCCCCGGCGGTTATGTGTACTTAAAGGTAAATACCCGTGAGGGCGATCCGGTTACCCTGTGGTATTCCTCTCCCGAATTGACCAAGCAAGTTTTTGGCGATACTCAACCGGTTACCGCGAAAAAGTAAATCGTACCGATAATCTGTTATGTTTGCTAACAATAACCCCCATTCCTTCATAGACATTGGCGTTAATCTGATGAGTCCCGCATTTGACCATGACCGGGAAGCCGTCCTTGCCGGAGCGGAAACCGCCGGAGTAAAAACGCTGATCATCACCGGCAGCAGTATCGCAAGCAGCGCTGAGGCGTTGGCTTTTGCTCAAACTCACCCGCAGTGCAAGACAACTGCCGGAGTGCATCCCCACAACGCAAAAGATTGGGACACGGCGGCCCTGCCGGCGGCGCGGTTACAGGAATTGCTTGCACAGGAATCGCCTGTGTCCGCTCCGATAATTGCGGCCATTGGGGAATGTGGTCTTGATTACAACCGCAATTTTTCCCCACCGCAAGAACAACGAAAATGTTTTGAGGATCAGTTGATGCTTGCGGCACTGTTGGGAAAGCCGGTATTTCTTCATGAGCGGGACGCCTTTGACGATTTTTTGTCCATTTTGAAACGACACCGCACGAATTTGCCCGGCGCGGTGGTTCACTGTTTTACCGGCGGGGCGGCGGAACTGGAAGCCTGGCTTGCCCTGGACTGTTACATCGGCATTACCGGCTGGATATGCGACGAGCGGCGCAACACGCACCTTATCCCCCTGCTGCGGCATATTCCCGCCGACCGTCTGCTTTTGGAAACCGACGCTCCCTATTTACTGCCCCGTAACCTGCCGCGCTCCCTGCGGGGAAAAAGCGGCCGCAACGAGTCGTGTTTTCTTCCCCACATCGCCGCTTTTGCCGCCGAAATTCTCGGCAAAACGCCGGAACAACTTGCGGCGGAAACTAGCGCCAATGCCGCCCGTTTGTTTAATTTATAGAATTTCGGAAACAAATGAGTTATGCGACATTTGTGCAAAAACTTGGATTTAATATAGACAAAACATAAAAACCATTGTTGAATCCCTTGACAGTTTATATGTATTTTTGATAAAATTAAAATTAAGTTAACATATTCATGGAGGTCTTTATGTTAAAAATAACACCAAAACCACAAGGTATTATTCCCTATGGCAAAAACAAGATAGGTGGTACACATGATCACCGTGGAAGTAAAGGTGGTGATCGCACTCCTGCTCAAAAGGCTGGAGATAAAAAACGCCGTAAAGGTTAAGTATGAAAAAGAAGGGCGCTACTTAGAACGGTATCGCTTTTCTACTTATATTTTTTGGGCTTTATTAAAACTTAAAAAACATAATCCACTTGTTTGTTGTCATATCTTTCTCCTTAAAAAAATATTTTAAGGCGGCAAAACGCCGGAACAACTCGCGACGGAAACCAGCGCCAATGCCGCCCGTTTGTTTTTTCATCCGTGAAACTTCGTGGTGAAAAATTCTTTCTGGACAACCCCATGCTTGGTTGAAGTTCCCTGGTGCGGGGGGTTGTTGTTTTTATGTTTTAAAGAAAAAAATGGGTAGGACGGCTATGCCGTCCACCACTTTAAAATTGAAGGTCTTCTGGATTTATTTTTTGAATTACTGAATTATCAATTTGATCAATATACTCTTTGTAAAAAGCGTACCTCGGGTCTTTTTGAGTAAGTATATTTGGATTGTCTTTTTTTGCATCTTCTAATAGTTTATATAAATCTGGATTGTCTTTTTTAAGACTTTTAAACAGTTTTTCTGGTAATTCATCGTTTTTCTTTTTATCATCGTTCTTTTTTTCTTCTTCGGTCATTTTTAACCTCCTTCCTAAGATAAATTAGCACATTAATTGGGAAAAGTAAAGGCGGCGCAATAACACCGCCCTTATGCACATTATATAGCACCGACCTATTACATTCAATAGAAACTCGGAGTATAAGCTTTGTAAACAAAATCCAAAATATATTGAGTGGTTTCAAAATTTTTGGCATTATAACGCACCTTCAAATTATTAAAACAATTCAAGGTAACTTCCGTATAAAATTCCAACATATTGGTA
>JAITCL010000149.1 GCA_031283105.1 Treponema sp.
ACCCGCCGCCTACGGCGGCTTTCCGCGGCAAGCCGCGGGGTATTAAACCCTTCGTTTCCTCACTCACTCGGTCATGTCCGTGCAAGCACGGCCGCGACCTCGCTCCGTTCGTCAATAAAGCGAAGTTTGCAAGTAAAGCGATTTGCAAGACGCTATTCCTAACTCCTCATTCCTCGATTAAATTCCAGTAGTAAATTTTATGCTTTTACAGACTACCAAAGAATCCTGAGAAAACCAGCGTATTTCCGGTTGTTCCATTTCAGTTCCTTCAAGCGCTGTTGCCAGTATATAGCGTTCACCCGCGCCTGCAAGTTCGTAAATGTTAAACAAAATTGGAGAAGCGCCGGACGCGCTAAAAGCAAATTGACCGTCACCGGAAATGAAGGACGGCGCGCCGGCCATATCAAATACCGAAAGCCCCCGGAGTTTTAAAAAACATTCTTTAAGCGTCCAAATCCGGTAAAACCGCGTTTCGTCAAAACTGCCTCCGGATTCAATATAATCCCTTTCGGGGGCGGTAAAAAAATCTTGCGCTATTGCCCGCGCTTTTGACCGTGGCCGTACCAGTTCAACATCGCAGCCGGTACGCAGGTTTTTACCTTCCACCAATGAAACCGCCGCCAAAGCCCCGGAATGGGAAATGCTGAAATCCGCGTCCCGATTCGGGAAAAAAGGCCGCCCTGCCGCGTCTCTGGCTATATCCCCCTCCGGGGATAATATACGCCGCGCTTCGGCGCTCAACCGTTTTACGCGTTCTGTCTTTGGCAGATTATTAAGATTATTTGACAAAATAGACAGATTTAGGTAATATGACATATCATTATATTCCGGGTAGTTTTTTTGAACAGTAAAAAATCGGTCATAATTTTTTTCCTCTGCTGTTGTTCCTGCGCTTCAAAAGTTGCGGTTAAAGAAAACCGGTCTTTTATCTACCTGACCGGCAGCTCGCAATTTTTCTTGCTGCCATCCGGGGATATTGAGAATCCCCTGGACATGGCCCAGCGCATTTCCGCTTCATGGCAAGGCAGGGATTATTTCCTCAATGCCTGGGTAAAAGCGGATAACGCGGGAATGGAAATAACCCTTTTGAACGAACTGGGCGCCACTATCGGGGAACTTTCCTGCCGGAACGGGCTGGTATCTTTCTCATCCCCGGTGTTTCCCCCATCCCTGAAACCCGAATATATTGTAGCCGATTTTCAACTCTGTTTCTACAATACCTCCGCGCTCCGGCAAGCTCTGGAAGACTGCGGCCTTTTATTGGAAACCAGTGAAAACAGCCGCCGTATTCTCCAGGGAAAAACCGTTATTATAGAAATTGAAAAAAATCAGAATACCGTTAGGCTGATTAATCATTTGCGGGGATACGCTTATACCCTGGAAGGTAATTTTAAGTGAAAAATGAGAAGGAGATAACCGGTGATTGAACAGGAAGAACTGCAAACCCTTATACCGCATCAGGGAAAAATGCTGCTTCTCAGCAGGGTCATAGAGTATGATATTGAACATGGTATCCGGGCGGAATATGATATAACCGGGGACTGTCTTTTTTACGATCCGGCGGCGGGCGGCGTTCCCGCCTGGGCAGGTTTTGAATGTATGGCTCAGGCAATTTCCGTCCTTTCGGGGCTGAGGAGCCGGGAAAAGGGCGAAAAACCCAAACTCGGTTTTATTTTGAGCATCCCGTCCATGCGGATAGAAATTCCGTTGTTGAAGCCCGGCAGCTCAGTAGAGGTTCGCGTGCATGAAACTGATTGTACGGAGATGATTTATACTTTTGAGGGAGCGGCTTTTGCGGAAGGCATAAAAGTTATGGAAGGAAAATTGATGGTTATGGAAGTCAGTGATGAACGATTCAAAATGTTAACCGGGGGAGAGTGGAACAGGTGAACACCGAAAAAAAAGTTCTGGTAACCGGGGCAAGCAGGGGCATAGGCCGGGCCATTGCCCTGGCTGTATCCGAAGCGGGGTATCAGCTAACAGCCCATTATCACAAGGGGAAAGAAGCCGCCGAATCGCTGCAACAGGAAATCCTCCAAAAAGGCGGCAGCGTTGAATTGATTCAGTTTGATGTGAGTAATAGGGAAGAGTGTCAGGAAAAACTCGACAAGTGGATAGAAGCAAACGGCGTATTTTGGGGCGTTATCTGCAATGCGGGAATATCCGCCGATGATTCCTTTCCCGGCATGAGCGGTGAATATTGGGACGCGGTTCTGCGCACCGATCTTGACAGTTTTTACAATGTGCTTCATCCCCTCATAATGCCGGTCTGCCGCAAAAAACAGGGACGCATCATTACCATTTCTTCGGTATCGGGGATAACGGGTAACCGGGGGCAGGTAAATTACAGCGCCGCCAAGGCGGGCATTATCGGGGCGACAAAAGCCCTGGCAACAGAACTTGCCAGCCGTTCCATAACGGTTAACTGCATTGCGCCGGGGATTATTGAAACGGACATGATCCGCGATGTGCCGCTGGACAGGGTGCTTCCGTCTATACCTATGGGACGTACCGGAAAACCGGAAGAAGTTGCCGCTCTGGCGGTATTTCTTCTTTCCGAAGCGGCTTCGTATATAACGCGGCAGGTAATTTCAGTTAACGGGGGTATGGTGTGAAAAAACGTGTGGTTATTACCGGCGGTTCGATAGTCAGCGCATTGGGCAGCGAATGGCCTGATATATTGGCGAAGCTCAAAGCGGGGAAAAACTGCGTCCGCCGCATGGATGACTGGGACAAATATACCCGCATGAACACCAGGCTTGCCGCTCCGGTAGATTTTATCATGCCTGATTATCCCCGCAAAAAAACCCGGGGGCTTGGCAGGATAGCCCAGCTTGCCCTGGTTTCAACGGACAGGGCGTTGGCCCATGCCGGCATAAACGCGGACGAGCCGGAACTGAAAAACGGCCGCTGCGGCGTCGCTTACGGTTCTTCAATGGGCAGTATTGATTCCCTCATGGACTTCTACAGTATGCTTGTTCATAATGATCTGTCCGGCATGAGCGCCACCACCTACATCAAGGCAATGCCCCAGACCTGCGCCGCCAATATCGGCGTATTGTTCGGCCTGACCGGAAGATTAATTACAACTAACACTGCCTGTACGTCAAGCAGTCAGGCCATCGGCTTTGCCTATGAGACCATACGGCAGGGTATTCAGGACATTATGTTTGCCGGCGGCGCTGAAGAATTAAGCCCCGCGGACGCCGCGGTTTTTGACACCCTCTTTGCCGCAAGCTCCAAAAACGACACCCCCGAAAAAACTCCCGCCGCTTATGACAAAAACCGCGACGGCCTGGTTGTCGGCGAAGGAGCGGGGACGCTGATTTTAGAAGAATACGAACACGCGCTTAAACGCAAGGCACAGATAATCGCCGAAATTGTCGGCTTTGGAACCAACACCGACGGCACCCACATTACCCAGCCGAACCGCAGCACTATGGGCATCGCCATGAAGCTGGCTTTGGAAGACGCGGAACTGGACCCGGCTTCCATCGCTTATGTGAATACCCACGGAACCGCCACCGACGCGGGCGATGTGGCCGAAAGCTGGGCTACCGCGGATATTTTTCAAAGGCCAATTCCGGTGAGTACCTTAAAAAGTTATGTAGGCCACACTTTGGGAGCCTGCGGCGTTATTGAAGCGTGGATTGCCATTAACATGATGAAGGAAAAATGGTTCTGCCCCAACCTTAACCTTGAAGAAATTGATCCCCGCTGCGGGCCGCTGGATTATATCACCGGAAACGGACGGGAGATTGACGGGGAATATATCATGTCGAATAACTTTGCCTTTGGGGGAATCAATACCTCGCTTATATTCAGGAAAGCATAATTCAAACGGCTGTCGTCCGTTCGTCTTGTAATAAGAACTGTTTTTGCATATACTGACATACTTCCTGATTAAGGGAAAATCATTATTAGGAGAAAAAAAATGTCCAAATCCATTCCGCTTTCAGAATTAAGAGTTGATTCATATGATCCTTCCGCAGTTGTGTGTTACAAAGGCGCCTGGAGCGACAATGATCACAAAACATGGGGAGAATTTCTTGAAGGCACAGCCATTCTCCGCCGTCAGATAGAAACCACAGGCGGCGATAAATGGCTCCTTCACAGCGAAGACTGCTGGTATTTTCTTCTTGCGTTTACCGCTTTGCTTCAATGCAAAAAGGAAGTAATGCTTACAGCCAATATAAGCCCCGCCTATCTGGCGGAAATTAAAGGCAGCTCGCCTTTCTTTACCGATCAGGTTTTTTCCGGGGATCGGAATTTGGAAAACACCTTTCATATCCCCGCCGTCATCAGTGAAAAAAAAGAAAGCCCTGCGCCCGGTACAATTCCCCTTATCAATACCGAAGAAACTTATGTCGTTTTTTGGACTTCCGGGACTACCGGAAAACCAAAACCGATAAGGCAGCGTCTTAAAGAATTTGAAACCGACAATCAGAATATTCTTTCAAAGTGGGGAGAAGAATTTTATCCCCGCAAAGTGTGTTCTACCGTAAGCCAGCACCATATTTACGGATTTCTTTTTTCAATACTCCTGCCCTTTACTTCGGGAATCCCGTTCAGAAGGGAAATGATACATGTCCCGGAGGAATTGGAAAAACTTTCCGATACAGAGTATTTTATTATCACCGTTCCGGCATTTCTTAAACGGGCAGTGGAAGTTGAAACTCCATTGAGCCTCCGTTTGAAATCACCGTGTATTCTCGCTTCCGGCGGTTTCCTTTTTCCCGATGTAGCGCAAAAGACTTTTGAGGTTTTTGGAGTCTGGCCGCTGGAAATGTACGGCAGTACCGAAACTTCCGGCGTCGCCTGGAGGCAGCAAAGCGCCGGCCCCGCATGGATACCCTTTGGTAACGCCGAGTTGTCGGTAAATGAAGATAACTGCCTGGTAGTCAAATCAGCTTATATCCAGAATCCATCGGGCATTTTTGAAACCGCAGACCTGGTGAAGATGCTTCCCGATGGACGGTTTATATTGATGGGACGCCTGGATTCGGTGGTAAAAATTGAAGAGAAGCGCATTTCCCTTCCTGAAGTTGAAGGCCGCATTTCAGAGTCGGGACTGGTTTCAGATGTATGCGTAATTGCCCTGGAAGATACCCGCCAGTTCCTTGCCGCCGCGCTGGTTTTTAACCCGCAAGGAAAGGAAAAGTTTGCGGGTCTTGAAAAAAACGAGATCAATAAATTCTGGCGGGAACACTTATTAAAGTATTTTGAAAACACCGTTATCCCCAAAAGATGGCGTTATCTTGAATCGCTTCCTGTGGACGCTCAAGGTAAAAAGAAGAAAGAGGATATTGAAATACTTTTTGCCCAGGAAAGTTAAAGAGTTTTCCGGGCTAAAAGGCAAAGTATTTGATGAAGCTGAAATTGATCTATCCCCGCTGGAACAAGCTGCCGGGACAGACCACTTTTAATTTACCTCCCCACGGGCCGGTGGTGTTTGCCGCCGCTCTGCCCGCCGAAGTAGATGTAACTTTTACCGATGAAAATGTCCAGAGCCTTGATTTTGATGAAGACTGCGACCTGGTGGCAATTTCCATGATGCTCAGTACGCAGGTAAAGCGGGGTTGGGCGATTGCGGACGAATACCGCCGCCGGGGCAAGCAGGTTATTTTTGGCGGCATTGCCGTTATGCTGCACGCAGAGGAAACCATCGAACACGCGGACTCGGTGTTTCTGGGCGAGGCGGAAACCCGCATGGCGCAGGTTATTACCGACTGGAGCAATGGCCATCTGCAAAAAGTTTACAATTTTATGCCCCAACAGCCGCCGGTTGAATCAATCGGCCCCGCCCGGCGGGATTTGTACCAACGTGAATTGTACAACCACAAAGGCGTTCAGATGGTTGACCTGTTCCACGCGTCCCGCGGCTGCCGTTTTAGCTGTTACCCCTGCGCGGTTTCCTATCTGGGCGGCCGCTCTTTCCGCCCCCGCCCCCTGGACAAAGCAATTGAAGAATTGGCGGGTATCGAAAACAACCGGCTCTTTGTCGTGGACAATTCACTGGCACAGGATAAAGAATGGGAAAAAAAACTGTTCCGTGAAATGATTCCCCTCAAAAAAAAGTGGATAAGCCACACCATCGAAGACGACCCGGCAGTGCTGGAACTTGCCGCCCGCGCCGGGGCATGGTATGTGTATCAGGCTATTTATGACACGTCGGATTATATCAAGGAACGGGTGCGGCGTTACCACGACCACGGCATCGGCGTAGAAGGTACGATTCTGCTGGGACTGGACAATCAAACCGAAGACGACATCAAGCGGCTCATTGACTTTCTGCTGGGAATCAAACTTGATTTGGCGGAGTTTACCGTGCTGACCCCGTTCCCCCATACCAAAGCATGGGATGACCTTGCGCGGCAGGGGCGCATTTTTGATCACGACTGGGATCATTATAACGCGGGGCAGGTGGTCTTTACCCCGAAAAACATGAGCGCCGAACGTCTGCAGGAGCTGTATGATTTTGCATGGGAAACTTTTTATCAGGATGAATCACAGGAAGAAAAAATGTTCCACCTGCTGTATACCGTCGTCAGCCGCGAAATGGATGACGGAACCTACCGCCCCCGCAACAGGCGGCTAATTCATAAATCCTTCGGCAGGGATGTTTAAACCATGCAAGTGCCGGAAAAATATTACGATGAAATTTTTGATTTTAAGGGACAATGGGATATGCCTTCCCGCTGCGGCCTGAAAATTATTCGGAGTAAAAAAACCATCGTAATCGTTACCGAGCTTTATCAGGACAATCCGGGAACCTCGGTAACCGCCGCGGGAAAAATTCTGGCGGAGCAGATTTGCCGGAACAAGAACCTGAACCTCAATGAAATCATGTACCTTGAGTGCAATCCCAACACCAGCTCAAAACTTTCATTTTATGATGAGGAATTTTTTGAGGTTGATTTTTCAGGCGAACCGGCCTACCGTCAACTTGCCGCCCATGAAGTTAAAAGCATCTTATGCTCATTCCCAGAGGGGATAAATTGAATCAACCAAATCCTGCACTATGCGGGCATCCTTGAACAGGGTGGGATCAAATTTTTTGCCCGTATAATCATTGAGGTTCAATAGCAGGCCAACCATATCCAGCGAATCCAACTGGAGATCATCATACAGCCGTTTTTCCGGGCTGATTGAATCGGCATTAAGCCCCGATTCGGAAATCATGAGTTCCTTTAGTTTTTCATAAATAGCAGTTTTGTCCAAAAAAACCCCGTTTTTGACGATATTAGCCTTCTAATTGTATAAATAGTGCCTAATTGCCAATATTTCGTCAAGAACCGCTTGCAATCAAAATATCGGGACTGTTCACAGTAAACCCTCTGTCCACAAGGATAAGAATTATTTCTTCCACGGCATCGGGAACCCATGAGCGGTCAAAAACACCGCGGGGGTTTTTCGCAAGCTGCGCTTCCGTTAAAACATGAGAGTCCCGCGCGTCATGAAGCAAAATAATTCCCCCGCCCTGTTTTTCAATTTTTTTGATAATTTCATTTACAACTTTACGCCGATGTGTTTCGGCAGCAACCGTGTCATATACCCTGACCGTGGCGGGAACCACTTTATAACCTTCATCGAGCATGATTTTTTCCTGCGCGGAACGGTAAAAACCTCCGTGGGGCCGGTACAGTTTGGGATTCACTTCAAATCCCAGAGCCGCGGAAATCGCCGCTGTCCCCCGCGCAAGGTTATCCCGAAATTGATTCGGTTTCATTCTGACAACCCATTTATCGGAATACCCGTGATTGACAATGCAATGCCCTTCATCATACATACGCTTTACCAGCTCAGGAAATTGTTCTGCATTTTCACCTAACAGACAAAACACCGCTTTAATTTGATATTTTTTAAGCACATCTAATAACCGCGCGGTTGTATCGCCATTGGCATTAGGTCCGTCGTCAAAACTGAAGTAAACTGCGGAGGGAGGAATATTGAGTTCCGCATGGTTGTGATTTATAGTCCGGCAGGAACAGAGGAGAATGAGCAGGAGCAGCGGTGCGAATTTATGTCTCATCGTATTTTTCATTTTCTGCCGGCAGCAGAAAAGCCGCCATTTCCCTGGTCAAGGCCCGTACCGCTTTTGGGGTGGGGAGATGCCGGTATTTTTCAGGGTTAACTTCAGGCCCCATGCCGATGCTATACACATAACGCTCCCGCGGGTTAAAGCCGGTCCAGGGCTCTTTTTTACCCAGACCGTATTTGTCCGTGCCGCCTATATGCACCGGAACAATAGTGCAGCCGGAAGCCAAAGCAATGCGGGCGGCTCCTTTTCTGAAAATTATTTTACCCGACCGGGGCGTTCTGGTTCCTTCGGGAAAAATAACAAGACAGTTTCCCTGCCGTAAAGATTCATTGCAGGCCCGAACAAGATCGTCAAAGTCAAGCGAATTGAGTATATATATTTGGCGTACCACCCCTTTTACAATAACATTATGGTTCAGGCGCGTATTCACAATACAGTCGGCGTTGGGGATAAGGGAAAGAAGCATAATAATATCAAGAAGGGACGGATGATTGGCAACGATGATTTTTGACGAAAGATGCCGAAAATCTTCCCGGTTACCGGCTTCCATGTCTACAATTCTCAATAAATGCATAAGGGAAACAAAACCCCTCATGGAAAATGAAACAAGGCGCCTTCCATTTTTTTTGAACCGTTCCCGCGGGTGAAGAATCAGGCGCATGGGCGGAAAAACTATTGTTACCAGAATTAAGGTCGCCAGGCCAAACATAAAAAACGAAAACCATTTTGCCAGCACCCGGTACGCATAGAGGGGCCTGTTTGACACCGGAGGCATATCATGAGGTAACATGGATTTTCCCGCACAGAAGAAGCCCCCATTTCGGAAGGGGGGCAAAGGCAATTTTTTGGGCTTCAAATTTCGCGTCAATGGCTCTGATGGCATCTTTGGTATAACGTTCCGGCGTATATTCGGACATAATTTTTCTGTACGCAGTATAGCAATGATGGACTTGTTCGGCAAGCCGGCTTTCCTGCTATTTCCACTGCTTAACGCAGTGCATTATTGAGCGGGCGTGCATTTATTGCCCCTCTTGACAAAATCCGCCCTTTTATGGTACACTAACCCCCAGTCCGTTGGACAAGCTCGCAAAGGCACACAACAACCCGAAGAAAAACATGAAAATTTTGGTGAAAAAAATCATTAAAGCAGTTTTGCCTTATGGCATAGTATGGCTGTATAAAAAATTATATGAAAGATTAAATGTAAAATATTTTGTATTATTCTATAGAAAACCTGTAAAAGCATTAAAGAAAACATCCGCGAATTCACCGCAGTTTATAATAACGCTTACCAGTTATGGGAAACGGGTAAACGAGAAAGCTCCGTATGCCATTCATTCATTGTTTAATCAAAGCATCCAACCGGATAAAATTGTTTTATGGCTGGCGCATGGAACTCATGTTCCCAATAAACTAAAAAAACTGGAAAAAATGGGGTTGGAAATACGGTTTTGTGATGACATAAGGTCGTATAAAAAATTAATTCCAGCGTTAAGAGAATTTCCCGATGATATACTTATAACGGCGGATGACGATTTACATTATTCGCCCGATTGGTTTATAATATTAAAAGAAGCGTATTTGAAAAACATGGAAAAAATATACTGCCACAGGGCGCATGAAATTTGTCTTGATGAAAACAAAAACATCATACCATATACGCAATGGCGACACGCGGTAAAAACAATAAAATATTCTAAAAGGCTTTTCCCGACCAGTGGTGCCGGAATACTTTACCCGCCGCATTCATTTAATGAAGATATTTTTAATGTAACGGGATTTCAAAAATTATCGCCCACAGCAGATGACGTATGGTTTTGGGCAATGGCGCTGCATAACGGGAAAAAATATGCTCTTGTAAAAGACAATATCAACACGCTGATTGGAATTGGAATAAATGATGACGGGTTATCGAAAATCAATACAAATAAAAATGACGAACAAATATTGAACGTGATCAAAGCGTATCCCGACGTATACCAAAGCATTTTGTAAAAGATGCCGCGTAGTGGTGCAAAGTCGGCACCCGGGTGGATACGCAAAACGTGCCTGACACCCGAATCATCTGGTGTCGTTTGTCAGCGGCCTACGCTACCTGTAGTGTCGTTAGGTGTAATTATTATATAGGCAGTTACGAATGAAATCCAGCACCTAAGAATTTAGGTGCTGGGGGTGACAGTCACTTTGTTCTCTTTATTCTTACTTCGCCCCGCTCCCCGGTCACTTCGATCGCTTCGACAGGCTCAGCGCCCTCAGTGACCAAGTCCCCCTCCGTGTCCTTCGCCTGCCTGCACAGGCAACCGCCCTCAATGGTTATATTCTGATGCCGCGACGCCTCATATTTGCCATCTTTTTCCTTGACAATTCGGCCATATCGGGGCATTATAAGAGAAAACGCCCAAAAGGAGCCCCCAGTGAGCCATACGACAGACCAGATACGAAATGTTACGATTGCCGGACACGGACAAACCGGCAAGACGACCCTGTTTGAACATTTACTGTTTGCCGGAGGGGTGATTCCCCGCGCGGAAACGGTGGAATCCGGTAAAACCACCGGGGACTCCAGTTCTGAGGAGGTTGAACGGAAAATTTCGATACACGCGGCAATGGGCCATGTGGAGCGGAACGGGGTAAAAATCAACTTTTTTGACACGCCCGGTTCTTCGGACTTTACCGGGGACGTGATTTTAAGTTTTAGGGCTTCGGAATTTGCCCTTTTGATGGTAGACGGACGCTCCGGCGTACAGATTGAGACCGTCAAACTGTGGAGAAACCTGGACGACCGCAAAAAACCGCGGGGCGTTTTTATCGGCAAGCTGGATAATGACCAGGCCGATTTTAACAAGACCCTTGCCGATATAAAAGAAAAATTTAAAATTGAGCCGGCGCCGGTAACCCTGCCGATGGGTTCGGGTGGTTCGTTCAAGGGCGTTATTGACGTACTGCACGAAAAGGCGTATTTTACCGCCGCTGACGCGGTTGAGAAAGAGGGTCCCATTCCCGATGAATACAAAGGCGCGGTGGCATCGGCGCGGGAAAAATTAATCGAGGCGGCCGCCGAGGGCGACGACACCCTCATGGAGCATTACATCGACAAGGGTTCCCTTTCACCGGAAGAAATGAAGAAGGGGTTGATTGAGGCTTTGGCGGAAAGCAAGTACGTTCCCGCCTTTGCCGGCGCCGCGCTGAACAATGCCGGCGTTGTGCCGCTCATTGACTTTATCGCCGACGCGGGCCCCAATCCCCGCACGGCGAAAGACATGGTGCTGGACGGAGACAAAGAAACTGAAATTCCCCTTGACCCGGACAAGCCCTTTTCGGCGCTGGTTATTAAAACGACCTATGACCAATTTTCCGGCAAACTTTCATGGGTGAAAGTTATTGCGGGCAAACTGGCGGCGGATACCGAAGCGTATAATGTTTCAGAAAACAAAAAAGAGCGCGTCGGCAAAATCTATACCTGTCAGGGGAAAAAACTGGAAGAAGTGCGGGAACTGTCTGCCGGTGACGTGGGCATTATCACCAAGTCCGCCACTCTTAAAACCAACGATACGTTAGCCGCAACTGATAACAGCCTTAACTTTGTCCATCTGCGCCTGCCGGAACCGGTACACTCGGTGGCGGTTAACGCGGTCGCCAAAAAAGACGATGACAAGCTCGGCGAATTTCTGGTACGCGCCGCGGAAGAAGATAAAACCTTCCGTTATAATTTTAACGGTGAAACCAAAGAAACGGTTATTTCCGGCATGGGCGAACTGCAAATCAATATCATTCTGGACAAAATTAAAACCAATCAAAAAATTGAGATTGAAACCCATATTCCCAAAGTCGCCTACCGGGAGACCATCACCAAAAAAGCCGCCGCCGAATATACCCACAAAAAGCAGACCGGTGGCCACGGCCAGTACGGCAAGGTACTGCTGGAAATCGCCCCCTTGCCCCGCGGCGAAAATTATCAGTTTATCAACGCGATTTTTGGCGGGGCCATTCCCAAAAACTACATTCCCGGCGTAGAAAAGGGCGTGCTGGAAGGCATGGCCCACGGCACTATGGCGAGTTATCCCGTTGTCGATGTTGAAGTAAAAGTGGTGGACGGCAAATACCACCCGGTTGATTCTTCGGAACTTTCGTTTAAGCTGGCTGCGCGTAACGCTTTCCGTGACGCCATGCGCCAGGCCAATCCCACCCTGCTGGAACCGGTTATGAATCTGACGGTCTTTGTGGAAGAAAAATACCTCGGCGACGTGATGAGCGACCTGTCCAGCAAGCGGGGAAAAATACTCGGCCAGGATTCGGCGGGCGGCATTGCGGAAATACGCGCCGAGGTTCCCCAGGCGGAACTTCTGCGTTATTCGATAGACCTGCGTTCAATTACATCGGGCACCGGCTCATTTGCCGTAGCCTTTGATCACTATGCGCCAATTTCAGGCCGCATTGCCGACGATGTTATTAAAGCGCGGGAGTCCTTCAAGATTCAGGAAGCCGACGAATAACGAACCCTGCCGCAGGGCAACAGCATATACCCTGTTACATTAGTTATGCGACGGCACAGGGAGACGGTGCGGGGCTGCCCCCTATGATGGTACAAGCCGGCCAGCGGGGCTGCCGCGGGGCAGCGGAAACATTTGGAATTCTCCGCCGGAGGAGATTGCGAGAAACAGTAACACAGTGGGGACAGTAAAAGCCCAGCACTTAAATGAAATAAGAATTCGTATTATCACGATTCGCATGGTATTTAAATGCTGGGTAGCTCCGTAGGCGGGTTCTACAAGGTTTCCGCTGCCCTGCGGCAGCCCCGCTGGCCAGTTTATACCCGTTGAGTTCCCCCATCTGTTTTGGCAGCCCCGGCGCTGTTCCCTGTGCCGGTTTACGCGCTATTAATGTGTAAAAAACTAATTGCTGTTACCCTGTACCCTGCATTGCTTTAAGTGCGCCAGCTTTGGTATACTAAAGCAGTTCAAGGAGGCTTTATGGAGCATTTTACCCCGCCAAAGGTGGGCAAGTACCTTAATCCGGCAATGCTTACACTGGCGGCGTTGGGAATAGTTTTGGTGATATTGCTGGGAACCAGCATCTATATCGTTGATCAAACCGAGGAGGCGGTAATAACCCGCTTTGGGCGGTATATCGGAACCAAAGGGCCGGGTCTGCAATTCAAACTGCCCTTCGGCATCGACCGCAACTATACGGTGAATGTTAAAACCGTGCAGACCGAAAATTTCGGCTTCCGTACCTTAAAAAACGAACGCAGTCCGCTCTATTCAAACCAGATGTCTTTTCCGGTAGGCAGGTATGCGGCGCAAACCAACGAGTCAACCATGCTCACCGGCGATCTTAATATTATTGATGTGGAATGGATTATTCAGTACCGGATTGTCGATCCCAAGGCATGGAGTTTCAATGTGAACGAGCGTATAGCGACGATTCGGGATGTGTCCCGCTCGGCGATTAATATGCTGGTAGGCGACCGCGCGATCATGGATATTATGGGGCCGGAACGGACTGCCATTGAAGCGGCGGGAACGGAATTTATGAACGAGACGTTTCGCGGCTACGGCCTGGGGATTAACGTGATAGCGGTTAAGCTGCAAAATATTGATCCGCCGTCAGGCGTACAACAGGCTTTTGACGATGTGAACAAGGCGATTCAGGACATGAACCGTTTGATTAACGAAGGCCAGCAGGTATACAACGAGGAGATTCCCAGAACCAAAGGCGAGGCGGAGCGTTTGATTCAGATAGCGCGGGGTTATGCCACCGAGCGGGTGAACCGGGCAATGGGCGATGTCGCCCGCTTTAATTCAGTGTACGATGAATACCGCCGTTCCCCGGAAGTTACCCGGCAGCGGCTCTACTATGAAATGGTTGAGGAAGTATTCAAGGACAGAGAAGGCACGGTGATTATCGACCGCAACTTGCGAAATTTCTTACCCATGATGAATCTTGGCTCCGGCGCACAAGGTGCGGCGCAGCGGCAAGCAGGAGGCCGGTAATGAAAAAAACACTTTCTACTATTATTGTTATTTTTGTTATTTTTATTGGCGTAGTGGTAGCTGGCCCCTTTTATGTTATTAACGAAGGCGAGCAGGCGGTCATCGTGCAGATGGGGCGGTTGATTGGCGTTATCACCAATGCCGGTTTGCACCTTAAAGTTCCCTTTATTGATGAAGTGGTGCGTTATCCCAAACGGATTATGGCGTGGGACGGCGAAGCCAAGAGTATGCCTACCCGCGAAAAGCAGTATATCTTTGTGGATATAACCGCCCGCTGGCGCATTTCCGATCCCCAAAAATTCTACGAGTCCATTTCTACCATTGACGCGGCATACTCCAAACTTGCCGAGATTATCGATTCCGAAGTGCGGACTGTCGTGGCGGAAAATTATCTGCGGGAATCGGTGCGGAACTCAAACATTTTATTGGAACGGAAAACAGACGCCGATCCCCTGGGTTTGGGGGATAGTATTGATCCCGACATTATTACTTCCTCGATACAACCCGACTCGGATCACGAGCCGATTCTCCGGGGCCGCCGCCAGCTTGCCGAGGAAATACTTGCCCGTTCGCGGCGCATGGTTCCCGAATACGGCATTGAATTGATTGACGTGGTAACGCGGCAGATACGTTATTCTGATGAACTGACCCAAAGCGTTTACGCCCGCATGATAAAGGAACGAAACCAGATAGCGCAGGCTTTCCGTTCCGAGGGCGAAGGCCGCAAGGCTGAGTGGCTGGGTAAAATGGACAACGAAAAACGTTCCCTGCTTTCAGCCGCCTATGAACAGGCCGAAACTATCCGGGGAACGGCGGACGCGGAAGCGGCGCGGGTTTACGCCAACGCTTACAACCGCGACCGGGCTTTCTTCGACTTTTGGCGCGCGGTGGAATCGTACCGCGGCACATTGCCCAAGTTTGAGAAAACCCTCTCAACCGATATGGAATACTTCCGTTACCTGTACTCACCGCGATGATTCTTGAGGCAGACGGCCAAAAGGCGCTGGGCTTTGACACCGGACTTGATTCCCGCGCCTTTGCCCAGGCAAAACTTGCCCGGCTTATCACTGAGCCGGGCTTGATTGTCCGTCCCGCACCGGAAGGCCCCCACCGTATTGAATTATGGAAAGCGTCCGGCGTAATCGAAAGAAGCGATTCCAGCGGCAAGCCAACCATGGTAGTTTGGGGGCCGCTCTTTGAGGGAGATCGCCTTGATTTGCTGCTCAATGAAAGCGCGGAACCGGACACAGTTCTGGCGGCGATTTGCGCCTGGATTCAGTCAATTCTGGCATTAGGAGAAAATCCTCCCGCCGCCGTATCGCCGTGGCCCTGCGCGGCGATAATTGCGCAGGAAAGCGGAAACGGCGGCGCCCTCCCCTCCCCTGCTGTTTTTTTTGCGCCGCCCAGTCTGGCGCAGCGCTGCATAATCGCCGCCGCTGAACGGTACGTTCACCCTGACCTTGACGGCATGAATGGGGCCGCCTTCACCGCGGCGGCAATGCTGTACCGGATTTTTGCGGGAACACCTCCTTTTTCCGCGGCTGATGAATCCACCCTGCACCAGGATATGCGGGAAGGTAATTTCCTGCCGGTACGCTTTGCCGTTCCCGGTCTGGATGCGCGGCCCAGTGCCCTGATTCAACAAGCCCTTGAACCGCCTTATGGTAAGGGCGCACAACTTTTGGGCGAAATTTTGGCGGTTGTGCAGCCAGACGGAAAGACCGTTTCGGCGGCTTCGCTGGTTCAACCCCTTTCAGAAACAGACCGCCTGCCGCTGGAAAAAGAAAAAATTCAGTTTCAAAAAAGAAAAACCGCTTCGGTGAAAACCAGGCGTTTTGTTATGCGTAATGCTACAATTCTGCTGGGTTGCTGCGCGGCGCTTGTTACCGTTGTCCTTGTCGCCGTCAGCATAATCCACGACCGATCCCGTCTGCCCAGTACGGCGGGCATGGAGCCGGCGCAGGTTATTGAAAGTTACTATAACGCCTTCGGCGAACTGGATCATCAAATGATGGAGGCCTGTGTAATCAACGGCGCGGGAAAAGGCGATATAAATTCGGTTATCACCCTTTTTGTAGTCAACAAGACCAGACAGGTCTATGAAAAAAGAAATTCGTCCTTTATTATTTCCGCCCGTGAATGGCAGCAGGAAGGGGGAGGCGCTATTGATACGCAGGTTTTCGGCGTTACCGGTCTGCACATTACGATTAACAAAGAACAGGCGGAAGAGGTACAGTACCGCGCTGATTATACACTCTGGGTACCCGCTCAATTAAGTGGCGATACGGAAATGGAATCCACTGAAACCAACCTTCCCATCCCGTATCATCGTACCGATATAATTACCCTTGTTCGTAAAAAAGAAAAGAGGGGGTTCAACTGGCATATTGCGGAAATTCAAAGGGAGTAAAAGGGGCGCTGTTTATACGCAAGGCGCAATATGCTGACATCGTTCCGGCTGTATATGACGTTTGGGGCGGGTAATAGGGCAATGCGGAGCATTGACCCCCGCCCCAAATGTGGGTGGAGTAAAACCGCATAAAGGGCGCAAGCCCGACTGCGGTTTTACGGAACCCTGAAGCCGCCCAACGGGCGGCGGAACATATACAGACCTGTTATGTGCTGGTTTGCCTATTTTAATATATTTATTTCCATAGTATTTGAGATATATTTTTTCCTGTTTTCATTATTTTTATCTATATTAATATATACAATATTAATAAAATATTTACCAGTATTCATATCATTGATAAAATAATGTCCTATAATATCCTTAAAATAAAATGTCTTTATAACTTCTTCACCAGGATTTAATATTATTCTATTATTAGCTATTTCTTTCAAATATTCATCATGTCTTACCAGCCTGCTAGCGTAAGTGTATCCGGTAAATTCTTGAGCCAATATATTTCCATATTTATCATGAAGATTAATATAAAATGATGTTGGGTGGCTTAAATAATATTCTTTTAAATATATACTTTCAGAAATATTAGAATTATTTTTTATAGAACATTTTATTTGTAAAGTATTTTTATTTGTTATATATTCTTTTTGTAAATCTACTAATTCAATAAATAAATTTAAATTATTATAAATATCATAAGCCATAAAGCTTTTATTAATATATTGTTCATATTTATTATTAATATATCCTGTTTTATTATACCCTATTGAACAAGAAAATAAAAATAATGCGAAAAATATAAATATTAACACCTTGTTCATTTTTATACCTCTAATAAAATTATATATATAATACTAATATATTGTCAATTAATATTATACAATTTTAGGCAAACTTGCACATAACTACTACTCTGTAACAACTAAATCTTTACCATAATTACTTCCGAAAGACCTCACACAGCGGCACGGCGGCACAAAGATGAATGAAGGGGCTATGCGTTCAAAGCGAAGTTTTGAAAAATCCTCAATTATCATTCTTTCTTTCTTTTTCCTCCGTGTCCTCCGTGAACGCTGTGCCTCCGTGAGAAATTTTGCGAGTAAAGTTTTAGCCGTTACAATGTACTACTTTACCGGAATATCTTCATACCTGCCCGTATTATTCCAATAGATGAATCCACCTGAACCTGCCGCGCGGACTCCTTCTATCTGGCGGCGGACATAATCGGGATTGTAGTATTTGCGGTCGTAGGAAACATTGAGAAAAAACGCCTGCACATAGGGACGAATGATGACCTGGCTCCGGCCAATGCGGGCAGTGCGCAGGGTTCCCTGAAAATAAATGCGCCAGGGCCGCAGTTCTGGCGGGTCTTGGGCAAGAAAATGCTGTTCAAAATGGCTGGGGTAGTACATGGGGCAAATCACGTCTACCCAGGGGGCAAGGAGTTCCACCTCCTGTCCGGTACGCGCCCCGGTGCGGTACCAGCCGTTTGCGCCGTAAATGTCAATGGAAATGGGGGCCTTTACCCGCGCGCGGATATGGCGCAGAAATGAAAGTATCGCGCTTTCCATATCCATGCCGTTTTCCTGCCAGCGGTAGCGGGCATTGCCCAGATTTACGCCGTCGGTGGGAAAACGAATATAATCAAACTGAATTTCATCAAAGCCCCGCTCATGGAGTTCCGCCGCAGTCGCCGCAATATACTCCCAAACATCCTGCGAATACGGGTCTACCCAGCGTTCATCATACAGTTTCTGTTCAGAGTCATAACCTGCCCAGGGCTGTGCGGTCTTTGCGTCCCACACGGCGAATCTGCCGTTTTCTTTGGCGGCAAGTTCCGGGTCCTTAAACACCACCACGCGGGCGACGGTATAAATGCCCCGTTCCTTCATGCCGCCCAGAAGCGAGTCAATATCCAGCGGACGAAAAACCCGTCCCTTCACGCTGATAGCGGGATTATGCGGGGTAAAGCGCAGCCTGCCGTAATCGTCCTTCATGTCGATAACGATCATGTTAAGCCCGCTTTTTTCCATTACGTCCAGATAAGGTTTAAGGCTGCGGCTGTCCATCGCGTGATTCACCGGCAAATAGATTCCTTCCTTATTGGCGGCATTGTTGGTATTCTCATGTTGAGGTTCGTCCAACAGCCACAATTCGCTGAGTATTATTTGTTCATCTTCCGGTATCACCATGCAATGTGATTTGATATGCGCCGATGCTTTGCGGATAGAATCGAGAATCTGCGGCTGTTCCCGCACAGCAAAATTCGCAAAGTCAAGCGAAGCAGCCATCCCCTCATACAGAAAATAAAGTCCGTTTTTTCCGGCATACAGGGAATCCACCGTACCAAAGGGGCTGTTATCCGACCACATGAGGTTGAAAGTTTGAGCTTCCCAGTCCAACCGGTAAATGCGCCGCCGGAAGGTTTGCGCGGCATAGATTACCGGCCTGGGGGTTGTTTCGCCTAACATCGTGGCAAGTATAACGGCAATGTCGGAAACTTCATCGGCATTGCCGGTGGTCTCCAGTTTTTCAAGGCCTTTGCTCAATTCTATCCACTGCGCCCCGGCGCGATCCGGCTGAATGTAAAAAAGACCGTACGTGCTGTGTGAGAGGAACACCGTTAAATCACTGCTAGTACCGCGGGGCATATACGCCGACGCGACCGCTTTGATGCCGTTGGTACGGTAGGGGGGAGCGCCCAGGCTTGTCCATGACTGCCCCTGGTTGCGGCTGAGGTACACCTGATCCTTGGTGGCACAAACCATTATCTGCGGGTCTGCCGGATTTATCTTGAGGTCTTTTATCTCCTGCACCATTGGCAAAAAAGTTTTTTTTCCGTCCTGAAAAATTTTAATCGTTTTTACCGGCAGGCCCTGGTTACGCGGTTCCCATGTTTGCAAATTCGTCGAGATCAAAATCCCCTCGCTGCCCAAAATTACCCAGGTATCATTTGCCGTAAACAGAATCTTTTTGACCGAGCCGCCAGCCCACAGCGCCGTCATCTTCCCCGCAGGATCAACGGCAAAAAGCCCCTCGTCCGTACCCGCAAGAATCGTTCGCCTGTTTTCAACTGCCGGTTCCTTCGCGGGGCTGGCGGTTTCCGCGGCTTTTCTTCTTTTTTCGGATTTTCCCGATGCATACAGAGAAGACGGAAACAGCACGGATACAAAAATGCAGAACAATAAAACCGCCCCGTGTACCGGCAGTTTGCACAAGACCATAATTAATTTGTAATGCAAATAGGGAAACAATGCAATTCAGCAGGGCAACAGCGTTTAGTTTTTATTTACATACCAAAGTGCGTAAACCGGCACAGGGAACAGCGCCGGGGCTGCCAAAACAGATGGGGGAACTCAACTACGCAGCCCCCGCACGGCTTCTGTGCATCATTGATAACTATGGGTAATTCCATTATATACGTGTTCTCTTGTTTCTCGTGCCGTGCGGCTTTTACTGTACACCTAGTTTTTGCTTTTATTCCCTGGTCTGCTCCGTCG
>JAITCL010000165.1 GCA_031283105.1 Treponema sp.
GGCACAGAGACACAAAGATTAGGGCGCAATTTACCAATACCGCGCCATCCTCCGTGCCTTTGTGCCTCCGTGAGAGATCTTTTGGGATCAATGTTTTGTAGAGTTTTAGCCTTTACAGAGTACTATTGTTCGTGTTGGTTCGTGGTTATATTCTCCTGGTGAAGTCTCTAAAAAATTCAAAAAATTATAGGCAAATGTAAAAAAATGTAGTATAATTGAAAGATACATTTAATCTATGTTTTAGGGGGAAATATGACCAAAAAAACCGCCAAACCCGCGGCAAAGAAAGCGCCAAAAACCTCATCAAAGACACGGGCAAAGCCGGTACGGAAGACCGCAGCTTCACCAAAAAAGAAAACCGCGGCAAAAACCAGTTCTAAAACGGTAAAAAAGCCGTCTATAAAGAAAGCAAGTAAAAAACCGGTTAAAAAGGCTGTTTCAACCAAAAAAACGCCCGCAAAATCGGTATCAAAAGCCGTTTCCGCGAAGAAACCGGTAAAAAAAGCCGCTTTAACCAAGAAAATACCGGCAAAAGCGGCATCAAAAACCGTTCCCGTACAGAAAACGGTCAAAAAGACGGTAAAAAAACCCGTTCCTGCCCCGCCTCCTCCGGTAAGGCTGGTATGGAGAACAGAGCTGCCCCCTGGGGCTACTTCCAATCAGCCGTCCGCGTCCAATAACCAGGGGTCGGTTTCGCACCGCCGCCCGCTGATAGTATTCCCTAAATAAGGATGAAGAAAAATATTAACCAAATTTTTGGGGTTCAATTCTTCCTCATTATTTGCCTGATAATGTTTCTGTCCGCAGCCGGATTGAGCGCCGCGGAAACCGATCATCTGGCGGCATTTTCCGACCCGGCCCGCATCTGGGGCAACGGGATAGAGCGGGTTATTGAAGAAGCCTACCGCGCCTGTTTCAAGACGCGGATTATCGGCGGCAAGGTGATGAATATCCGTATGCCCTTTGCCGAAAATAACGAGCGCGATTTATTAAGCGAAACTGGCTGGGAATTCCTCGGCGGCGGCAAATGGAATCCCGATATGCTGTGGCCCATAATCGAGGCGATAATCGATTCAGAGGACTTTGGCAGTTATGTCAATACCCTTTCCGACGGCCGCGAACAGGTAATCATATTCGATATTCCGGGACAGAGCTGGCAAAGTTCCCGCGACCTGTTCGACATTGCCCGCATGAAAGCCGGCTCCTACCGCGGACTGCCCCACCGGCCCTATGTTTTCGCTGCGGGAAACGGAATCGAGGAAACCGACGTGTACAATTATTTATACTGCATCGGCCTTACCGGAATGGACTGTTCCGGCTTTGTCTGGCATATACTGAATTATATAGCGCGGCAGGGCGCGCTCGACCTGGGCAGGGCTTTGGGACGCTCTCTGGGAACAAAAAAAGGCGATGATCCCGCATGGTATGTGGGAACGTCGTTTTTTAATTCAAAAAGCTCCCACATTATCGCGGTGAAGGACAGCGTCAAAAACCTGCATCCGGCGGACATTATCCTGTTCCGGGGATATGACGGAGCGATGTCCCATTCGGCGCTGATACAGTCCATAGACATGAATAAAGGCGTCATCCGTTATCTGCAATGTACCGATGAAGCGCCCCTGTCCGAACGGGGCGTACACGATTCGTTTATCTATTTTGATCCCGCCCAACCCGAAGTTTCTTTAAGCGACCCCGGCCTCAACTGGACGCAGCAGCGCCAGGCCCCCTTCCCCGGAGAAAAGGCCAGCCCCTTTTCCGACGACGGCGAGCGCTATCGCGCCTTTAGCAAGCTGGGCGGCGGCAGGGTCGTGCGTCTGCGGGTTTTACTCCCCGTTATTGAAAAGATAAACAAGAACCGGTAGCGGCGTTTTTCCGGAGTCATGGAGAAAGCTGATTGCGGCCAAGGGGTTTACAGTCCTATTTAACAGGGCTATAATACTAATGGAGTTTTTTTATGAGAAAATTAAGCATATTATGCATTCTCGCCGTTTTTTTTATGGCGTGTTCAGACGTTTCGAACTCAACAAGGCTGTCAGGTTCATCTACTTCGGGAAGCACAATATTTCCAATAGACCCGTCAAAACCGGCAGACCCGGTTTCATGGTTCAGTAAAACTTACGAAGATTTGGTTAAGAATAAAGTAGACGAAAGCAACCCCGATATAGCTGATTACCAATATGTTTGTACTACCATAAATAACAAATGGGGCGCCGGAACAGTAACCCTGGAGGACGGTACAGGGGACACAGCAGCAGACTGTAAATACTTACTCGAGATGATTGACAAAATAAATGGCGATAGAACGGATTTCGGAACAAGCCGTTACGCAACAACACAGATTGTTAATGAAGCGGCGGTTGATTATGCAGTGAAGGAAATATTGTGGTGGGTTAAAGACGCCCAATTCGTAGTAGTCGGCCTCTACGGCTATACAGCACATTCAAAAGACGGAAGCGAATGGACTGAACCGGTAATAATAGCTAAAGATAGCAGGTGGCATGGTGTAACCTACGGTAACGGTAAATTCGTAGCAGTCGGCAGAAACACTATCAACGGCAAGGGCGTTATAGCATATTCAGAAGATGGCATCGACTGGACTGTACAAACAGTAGGCAGCAGTGGTTGGAATGGTATAACCTGCGGTAAGGATAAAGACGATAACGATTTATTCGTAGCAGTCGGCGGCGACGGCTACAACGGCGGCGGCCGCATAGCATATTCAGAAGACGGCATCGACTGGGAAATACTAACAGCAGGCAACAGTCTTGGTGAGTGGGATGATGTAACCTGCGGTAAGGATAAAGACGATAACGATTTATTCGTAGCAGTCGGCAATGACAATACCCGCCTCATCGGCTACAGTCACGGCGCTATAGCATATTCAACCGACGGCATCAACTGGACTGAACCACAAAAAGTAGGCGGCGGTTCCGGTGGTTATAGTGTTACTTTCCATGACGATAAATTCGCAGCCTTCATCGCCGACTACACAGCATATTCAGAAGACGGCATTAACTGGACTACAAAACCAATAGATGGTTGGTGGAATAGTGTAATCTATGGTAGCGATAAATTCGCAGCAGTCGGCTCCAACGGCGCTATAGCATCTTCAATTGACGGCATCAACTGGACTACACAAACAGTAAAGGGTTGGTGGAATGGTGTAACCTACGGTAGCAGTAAATTCGTAGCAGTCGGCTCCAACGGCGCTATAGCATCTTCAATTGACGGCATCAACTGGACTCCGGCTACAAAACCAGTAGGCAGCAGCAGGTGGTATGCTGTAACCTGCAAATAGGAGAACACTATGCCCGAACAAGTCAAAACACCCTGTAAATGCACTTATCCCTGCAGCCGTCACGGCAACTGCCAGGCCTGCCAGGAGTATCACCGCAAAGACGGTTCATTAACAAACTGCGGGAAAGATGGGAACAAAAAGGAAGCACCCCGTTAAGGGGTGTTGACAGACTAATGCAACTGGTTCCGGCGCCGGACAAATCTTATATGATGAGTAAAGGGAGACCAGCTTTAGCTGGTCGTACGCGCCGCGGTCAAAGCGAGGTATGTTACTGCTTTCAGAAACCTTGAATCATGGAGTTATGCGAAATAAGAAAAAAGCGCCTGTCACCCTCTCATCGCAAAGCCGCCGCCTCTTCACGGCTGCACTTGCGCCAAAACTGGCTGCGGCCTATGCCTAAACCTATTTCGCCCCGCATCTCCAGGGTATCGGTTTTAGAATGATAGGTTATGCGGCATTTGTACATATTGCCATCGTTAGGATCAACGACCTGTCCGCCGCTCCAGACGCCCGGCTTGTCCCGGCTCAGGCCGAAAATCCAGGGGGTTCCCACAACCGGCATTTCGCTCACCTTCCCCGCCAGGGGAAAGCCGCGGTAACTGTTTTTACATTTAACGGCCTTCGCATCCTGGGGATAATCCGCCACTGAAAGAATTTTTCCGTAAAGCGTATCCCCATCGGCGTAAATTTCCCAGCCCGCGGTTACCTTTCCGCTTTTGTCGTCCACGCTGAGCCAGAACCCCTCGGCAAGGTCGGCGCCAAAACAATAACCGCAAACAAAAACCATATTTACCAAAAATATACCAGCAGATAATAGTAATTTTTTCATCGTTTTATGTCTCCTAATGAAGAAATTAATAACCACGGAGGTCACGGAGTACCACGGAGTTTTGATACGATAATATTTTATTCCTCCGTGTTTCTCCGTGTACTCCGTGGTAAATTTCTTTCTTAATATTTCTTTTCTCGCATAACTTTGTAATTCATAAAGTTTTCAACATCGCAATACTTCTTTGAAGTATCCCCTGAATGTGGGCAATGGCAGTGCCGTAATTGGTAAAAGGAATATTCTGGTCTTCGGCGCAACGGCGGCGGTACTGCATTTCGCGCTCGTTGAGCATACAGGCCCCGCAGTGAATAACCATCTTATAAGAAGACAGGTCATCGGGGAAGTCGCCGCCGGAACAGAAACAGAATTCAGGTTCCTTGCCGGTGTGATTCCGTATCCAGCGGGGGAGTTTTATTGTGCCGATGTCATCGCACTGGCGGTGGTGGGTGCAGCCCTCGCAGATGAGGATTTTGTCGCCGTCATGCAAGGTATCCAGCGCGCTAACGCCCCGGACGGCGGTTTCCAGCCAGCCCTTGTAACGGGCAAATAAAATTGAAAACGAAGTAAGGGGAATCTCCGGCGGCGTTTCAGCGGAAACCTGCGCGAAAGCCTGACTGTCGGTTATCACCAGGGCGGGCTTTTTTCCCATATTTGCCAAAGTGTCTTTTAGTTCACAATCCCTGACGGAAACGGCGATAGCGCCCGCTTCCAAAATGTCGCGGATTACCTGCTGTTGGGGCAGGATAAGGCGGCCTTTGGGGGCAGCTTTATCAATGGGGATTACCAGGACTACAAAATCCAGCGGATGAATAAGATCGGCTGCCAGCCGCCGCTCTGTTTCCCCGGTAAGGGCAAGGGCGGCGATTTTTTCTTTGAGTTCATGAATGTGGTGTCCGGTTGCGGCGCTGACCGGAAAGGCTGCCGACAGGGGGGCAGCAGAAGACTTATCAGATAAATCACATTTGTTTTGCACGATAATAAAGGGTATTTTTTTCTCGTTAAAAATAGCGATAAGTTCTTCTTCAACAGGGTACAGCGCGTTGTTAGGTGAATTTTCAGAATCAAGAACTAGCACGGCGACATCGGTTTTGTTGAGTACCCGCCGGGCGCGGCGCACCCGCAGTTCGCCCAGAGCGCCCTCGTCGTCGATGCCGGGGGTGTCGATGATCATAACCGGGCCGAGGGGCAGGAGTTCCATCGCCTTGTACACCGGATCGGTGGTCGTTCCCTTGACTTCGGAAACAAGCGCCAAATCCTGGCCGGTGACCGCGTTGACCAGGCTTGATTTTCCCGCGTTGCGACGGCCAAAAAAACCTATGTGGACGCGGTTGGCGGACGGCGTGTCGTTCAGCCCCATTATTGATTCATTACCTCTTCGCGGTCGGCAAGCGGCACTTCCAGTTTCATTGGGCTGCCGCCACGGATAATGTCAAGTTTAACCTTGTCGCCGGGTTTACTGTGTTCAAGGGCGGAATACAAATCGGACAGGGTATTGATTTTTACGCCGTCAACCGCGGTAATGATGTCGCCGCCCAGATAGATAACGCTGCGGCCGTATTGCACCGGATCGGAGCCCTGGCGCAGACCCGCCGCATCGGCAA
The DNA here is from genome assembly GCA_031283105.1 of Treponema sp. Taxonomy (GTDB): domain Bacteria; phylum Spirochaetota; class Spirochaetia; order Treponematales; family Breznakiellaceae; genus WQXQ01. The sequence continues at coordinate 5,729 of JAITCL010000165.1, forward strand.
GCCCCCCCCGGCGGGTGCGGGAAACCAGCAGCCCCGCGCTGACCGGAAATTTCGCATAACGAACCAGCGCGGGAAAAAGCTGCACCATAGTAGCGTCAACCCATCCCCGCCGGACTTTGCCGTACTGAATAAGTTCGGTAACCACCCGCTTGGCGGTGTTCACCGGAACGGCAAAGCCTATGCCCACCGAACCGCCGGAAGGCGAATAAATCATCGTGTTGATTCCTATCATCCGTCCCTGAGTGTCCAAAAGGGGGCCGCCTGAATTGCCGGGGTTAATCGAAGCGTCGGTTTGAATCATGTCGCGGACAACGTGCTGGCGGTTAATCTGAATCGGCCTGCCCAGACCGGAAACAATACCCACGGTAAGGGTGCGCTCAAGGGCAAAAGGGTTCCCTATGGCCAGCACCTTCTGCCCCACTTTCAGCCCGCTTGAATCGCCGTAAGGAACCGTCCGCAGTTCCACGCCGCGGGGGGGATCGAATTTAACAACGGCGATGTCGTTTTCGGGATCAACGCCTATAACGGTTCCCTCAAACTGGCTGCCGTCGGCAAGGTTGATAAACACCTTGTGGGCGTTTTGTATCACATGGTTATTGGTCAATACATAGCCGCGGGTATCAATTATGGAACCGGAACCGGAGCCTCCCTCCTGGAGAACCGGTTCAAGAAACCAGTTAATCGCCATAGTTTCGGTGGTGATATTGACCACCGCCGCGTTCAACTTTTCGTAGACAGAAATATTTTCACGCTCATCTTCGGTATAGGAAATCCCCGCTTGTACGGCTTGCGGTTCAAAGGGCAATGTCTCAGGCATGGCCATATCAACAACGGTTTCCTGCTCATTCGTCTGCCGGTTTGCCCCCTGCTTTTTTGTCAGCAGAGACGGCAGTCCCGCGCCCAGCATAAAAAGCATCACGATCAGGCTGCTCAAAATCGAAAAAAATACCACCTGCCTCCGGCTATAGAGTCTCATCGCGCTATGTTCCTCCGTGAAGATAAGCGGCGTTTTAATGTCGCTTATCGTGTTAGTATCCGCCGTTTTAATGGCGGATACTACAATTATACATGAAAAACGCCGATAATAAAAGTAGATATGCGTCCGTACATTACCCCCAAACCGGTTTTTCTCGCTTTTTGCCTGATTCTGGGTTTGGCGGGGTATCCGGCATCGGGCGTTGATGTTGGTATCGGAAAAATCACCGATGATTCAGCGCTCAGAACCAGCGTCAAAGATTCCTGGCTTACCGAAATCCCCGGCAAAGTGCTGGCAAAGCCCCGCGTTCTGTACAACCTCGATTCGGGCGGCAGGGTTGAACTGCGGACTGAGGCGGGGCAAAACGAATTTATGGTGATTCTTGCCCGTGAATTGAACAGCAATTCCGGGTATTTCCCCGGCTGGGCACAGGGTTCATGGATACTGACCCGCCGGAATGATACGGGCGCCGCCGCCCGGATACGGGTATTCCTCCGCAGCGATTACCATACCTATGTTCAATTCCGGCCTTTCGCCGCCGACAAGTGTTTGATGGACGTGGTGCTGTACGATGCCTATATTGTCCGTTCCCTGCCCCTGCCGGTGTCTCTGGAACGGCTGTATACCATGCAGTTAAGCGAGGCGTTAAACCTTGCCGGGAACAAATTCCCCCGCCGGTATTTTGATTTTGATCCGGCCAACTACCGCGACCAGCGGCTTTTTATAGCGAAAGTGCGGGAACGGCTGCCGGAATTGCAGTTTGCCGATGACGGCGCTATTGACCAGACGGGGCGTTATGTGTATATCAACACCGGTCTTGACCAGCAGGGGCAGCCGGGGCTTAACTGTTCCGGTTTCGCCAAATGGCTGATTGACGGTATTCTGAAACCGGTCACCGGAGAACGGCTGACAATCCCCCCCTTAAAAGCGCCTTTTGGGGAACGCGGCTCATCGTATACGGCATTGTGGGAACAACAGCGCGACCCCTTCTTCGGGCTTGACTGGATTAGGAACCTTGCCGCGCAGGTTGGAACGACATTGTACTCACCGGCCTTTGGCAGTCTGAACGAAATTGAAGTGCGCCAGGAACCGTTTTCCCAGGTGATTATACGCAGCCGCGCCGGTACGGCAGTCGAGGCATACCCCGGCTTTTTGGAAAATGCGGGATACGGCATTGAAGGGCTGCTGCCCCTGCTCTACACCCTTGCCATTGACGAGCCGGGCAAATTTTATCTTGCCGCGGTCAACAATGAAATAGGCCCTGCCATGACCGAAGACAATCCCCGCGGAACGCCCCGTATGCGCCAATATTTTCATATTGCGGCGCTGGTTCCTTACTTCAACGAATACGGCATTTTTCAGGTCGCCGTTTTTGAAAGCGCCGCCGAAACTTCATTTAACGCATTTAAATCCCGCTACCCCGGCCATTATGTCAGCCTGGTGAGAGTTCCCGTAGAGACGGTTTTTGAGCCGTAAATCAAAGAGTAAACTATGCCGCAAGCACAAACCATTGGTGATTTATGGGTAAAAGCGAGTTAGTAATGTATAAACCCAACAGCACTGTTGCGGTTGAGGTTAGGCTGGAAAAAGAAAATGTCTGGCTCAACAGACAGCAAATATCCGTTTTGTTCGACAGGGATATAAAAACTATTGGCAAGCATATCAACAATGCGCTAAATGAAGAACTGGCAGTATTTTCAACTGTCGCAAAATTTGCGACAGTTGGAGAAAAAAAGAACAAAAATCCAGTTGTCGCAAATTTTGCGACAACTGCCGCAGACGGTAAAGTATATCAAGTTGAATACTATAGTCTTGATGTGATTTTATCGGTTGGGTATCGTGTAAAATCAAGCCGCGGTATTCAGTTCAGAATTTGGGCTAACCGCATTTTAAAAAATTATATAATGAAGGGTTATGCGGTTAATAAAAGGTTTGAACGTTTAGAAACCCGTGTAACTAAAACTGAGAAAAAAATTGATTTTTTTGTAAAAACTTCCTTGCCTCCGGTGCAAGGTATTTTTTATGAAGGACAAATTTTTGACGCTTATGTTTTTGCCTCTCATTTAATAAAATCAGCAAAGAAATTAATAGTTTTAATTGATAACTACATAGATGAAAGCGTTTTACTTCTGCTGTCAAAACGGCAAGCAAAAGTCAGCGCACAGATTTATACAAAACGTATATCCGCTCAATTACAGTTGGACTTAAAAAAGCATAATTCACAGTATGAACCGGTACATATCAGCACATCCAATGCTTTCCATGACCGCTTTTTAGTTATTGATAATACGGTATATTTTATAGGGGCTTCTCTTAAAGACTTGGGAAATAAACTGTTTGCTTTCTCAAAAATGGAAATCAAGCATACAGAGCTTTTATCTGCACAAAAGAAGAGAGAACGCTCTTAATTTCCCTTCTTTCATTTTTCTTTATGTATAGCAAATCACCTTTGCGCTGCTTATGAAATTTTAGTTCCTGACATCAAGCGCTATTTGGACGGTTGTAAAAGTATTTCGGCTAAGTTAAGCGCATTTTGTGTTACAATACGTTGTTTATTTTTTGGCAGTTTATTTATGTTATGTATTAACTTCTGAATATCGGGGTTGATTGTAACGGCAATTTCCACAGGCGGCTGCCCGGTAACGAGATATTCGACAGTCACTCCAAGTACTTGAGCAATCTTTACTGCTTTATCCGCAACAGGAATAGACGCATTTTCTCGTAAATAGTTTTCAATGTTTCGCAGACTTATATTTGCTTTATTTGCCACCTCTTTTTGTTCTAAACCGCTGTAATCAATAGCTTCTCTGAGATTTTCCCTAAAACTCATACTCACAGACTACTTA
>JAITCL010000085.1 GCA_031283105.1 Treponema sp.
TCTTTGGCGGCAACCCAATCGGCGGAGCCGCTTCTTTTCAGTTCCACCGTGCCGGTCATCTCCTTGATCACCGCTTCGGTGTTTTGCGCGAACATTACGCCCGCAGACAGCGTGAGTAAAACAAAAATAACTAACTGTTTCATCTTCTTAATCTCCTTTACTATTAAATTAAAATGCCAGCAAAAGACCGACATTGATTTTCCATAAGGTATCGGTTCCATAGGAATTCGAATTTCCCATTGCGGGTACAAATACTCCGCCGCCTAATGTTGCGCGGATGTCTTCGAGGGGCTGCCATGAAAGGGAAGCCCAGAATTCGCCGCCGTACAGACTGCCGTCCGAACCGGTTTCGCTGTACGTCCTCCCAAAATAACCGGCGTTGGCTTCCGCGAACAGGGACGGCAAAAGCCTTACCGCGTAATTGATCTTCGCCATCCAAAGACCGGAAAATGTTCCTGAAAAGACCATGCCCTGCGTGACCGTGGTAAGCGGCACAAAGGCGGCAAACGTTTCGTTCATGGGGCCGCCGCTGTATTTCGCTGTCAGATTTAAGTTGTCGTTGAGGGAACCGGGCAAGTCCGTATCAACGGAAGCAAGCGCGGCGAATGATGCGGTAAAATCACCGTCTTCGTTTTCCATTGTTTCAAAGACGAAGCCGCCTGAGATTCTTATGTTTTGCGGGGTGAAAATCTCAACGGCGGCCTGCGCGTATTGGGAATGGAGTTTTTCCTCATTGCCGTTTAAGTCAAACTGCGCGAAGGTCTCAAAAGAAAGGTTATGGTATTCCATGAGCGGTATGTCCACGCGCCCAAAGGCGAGGAGTCTTTTTGAAGCGCAATAGCCGCTGAAATCTTCAACCGCCTGAACATATTCAACAGCGTCGTTAGCTGTCATGAGGATTTTCGCGGTCTCTTTGTAAAGAAGTCCTGTGTAGAACGCGCCGGCTGTTACTCTGCAAGCGGGTGTTGCCGCCTGAAAACGAATACCGTCGAAAAGGCCGCAAGCTGTTTGTCCAAGCGCGTCCGCGTACTCAACGCGCCCCGCTTCAATGGAGTAACGCTGAGATGAGCGGTAAGTAAAAGAAAAGCGTCCTAATTCCGGCAGAAGAACAGGCTCCCGCCATCCGTCATTATCGCTTATGTCGTCTTCGTACTTGTTGTATTTAAGAGAGAGAATGCCGGAAAGATACGCCGACATTCCCTGTCCGTCTGACCATGAAAACCAGGGGATGAAGGCGGAAGTATACGAAAAATAGCTGTTTTCCGCTTCGATATTATTATCCAGTAATAGCCTGAAATCGATTGAAAAGACTGCTCCCGCGCAGAGCGTGGACAGTATGAATACAAGCGCCGTTTTTTTCATTTCGTTCATAGCCCGCCTCCTGAAGCGTTCAAAACATTTCCCAAAATGAGCAGGAAACGATCCCCGCTTACTGTCATATCGGGATCGGTATCGCCCTGTATGAAGGAGCGGCTGATCATCGACCTGTAAGCGTAGCGGGGGCATGGCATGACGGCGTACATTATGCCGCCTTTCATGTCAAAGGCTTTCATTATAAGGAAAGAAAGTTCCGCAAGCGTTATGTGCTTTTCCGCGGACGCTTTTTTAGACACCCATGCGCGTTCCGCAGAAATCGCGAAAGCCTGCGCCGTGTTTTCTGTAACTGTTATCTCCGCCGCTTCCAGAACAAAACTTGCCGCCTGCGCGTAAGTTACCGTTTGCGCGCGCAGTATGTCTTCAAGTTCTGCGGCGGTCTGCGCATAAGCAGGCGCGGAAAGCAGTCCCCACAAAAGAACAGCTAACGCGCATAATGTTTTTTTCTTCACTCCTTATTCCTCCTTTTTATCACTAAGATTACAAAGTTACAAAGATCAAGAGGGGAACCTTCGACCTGCGGTCTCGGTTGAGGTTTCGGCTGGAACATACCTTCGTCATGTATCCGTACACAAACAGCTTCGTCATCATTACAGGATGATACCGGCTTGCTCCGCCGCCCACTTGGTATTTCCTCAACAGCTTCTCTATTCCCATTTCGTCTATGACTTCGCTTACCAGCCTGACCAGGTGGTCTTGTGGAATAAGTTCTTCTGCGCTTGGTGGGATTAAAAATGTCTGGTGCTGTTCATAGGGCTTGTATGTTATTTTGTCACTTTTCCCTTTACTCATATTGGAATCTTATCATGGTTTTTATTTTGGGGGAATTTATAAGGGGCTGCCCTTTCTTTTTGGACAGCCCCGACAGTGCGCAGACACGGAGTACACGGAGGAAGAAGGGTACCCTTCGACAGGCTCAGGGAACCCTTTGCCGTCCCCTCCGGTTGTGGTTTTTTGCAGTGCCTGTCTGCCCGCCTCACCATACTACGCGCAACTTCCAAGTGAAAGCAAAAGGTTTCATATTGGTGACAGTCTCCGCCGCGCGCTCGGCTTGCTAAAGTACGCCCAATAACCGCGCCCGAACCGGTGAGGGCGTTTTTGTTACCATGTAACGTGGCGTAGGCCCAGTAATGTGTCGCTTACAGTAATGGCATAAGGCCGGTCGGCATTACTGTACAGTGCGGCTTTTATTGTGCGCGGTAACGTATCGCATTACTCAATGTAACGCCGCTTAACGCGGCGCTTTTACTCGGTTACCATAGGAAAATCCCCTATAAAAAGTGACAGTCACCTTCATCAATGAAACCGCTGATGCCGTTGGCGATGTAGTAGGCGCCGCAGGATTCCCAGTCCGGGGCGTGGGGGACAAGTCCGGCCTTCACCGGGTTTTGGTCGATATAGTTCTGAACGAAGGAATAATCGGCCGAGTCTTTAATTTGCCGGGCGAAAAAACGCTCGCCCCAGAAGTGGTTTTCCGACCGGTTGATGCAATTCCAGCGTTTTGCCGAATGTGTTTTTATCCACTGCATGATCCGGGAGAGGTTTGTTCCGCCGGCGGGGGTGAGGAGCAGGTGGATGTGGGTGGGCATGATGCAAAAATTGTGCAGCCGGAAGCCGTATTTTTCTTTTGCGTCCTGCAGGGTGATGAGCATTATTTTGCGCCCAAAGTCGTTTTCAAAGGCAGGGATTTTTCCGTTGGTCCGGGACGTTACGTGATACGCTGCCCCCTCAATGATTTCTCTTTTCTTTCTCATTTTTTTTCCTTGTAAATGATTTACCTTATATAGGGCGCAAAGTCGCAAAAAGCATTAGTGTTTGTGAAAGTTTTTTTGGTGACAGTCACTTTTTATAGGGGAATTTCCCTATGGTGACTGACACTTTTTTATAGGGGATTTCCCCTATGGTGACTGTCACCGTAGGGGCGACCGGGGTCACCGTTTGGGGAGGCAGCGGCTGGGGGGGAAGCCGCGGAGGGTTTTGAAGGATTTGTAGAAGTGGAAGACGTCGCTGAAACCGCATTGTTCGGCGGCTTCGTGGACTTTGCAGGCGCCGGTTTGCAAAAGGCGTTCGGCGTTTTGTACGCGCACCTGGCTGATGTAGCGGTTCACCATCATGCCGGTTTGCTGCTTGAACAGCTGGCCGAAATAATCGGTGTTCAGATTTACCTGAGCGGCAAGATTTTTCACCGTCAACTTTTCAGCATAGTGACGCGCGATGTAACGGGTGATTTTGTTGATTCGATAATCCCCCTGAGTCGTATCAACATCATATAAAATTATTTCGGAGAGGCGGTGCAGTATCAACATGAAAAGGGCGTGGCTCTTCATGAGATAACCGGCGGACTGTTCGTTCCAGCTTATGGTGAGTTCGCGGAATATGCCGATGATGTCGTTTCTGATTCCGATGCGGCTGACGGCGGGAAAGAGGGGGAAGATTTTGCCTTCGCGCGGGTGTTTGCGGCTGAACGAAATGTCGTAATGATGCATGGTGTTGTGCGGGCTGGTGACGGCTTCGACGAGGTCGCCGCCTGAAAGGCTGATGAGGTCGCCGTGTTCGACATCATGGGGGGCGCCGTTTATCGTATAACGGGCGCTGCCTTTGACGACGTATGTTAGGTGATAGCCGCTGACGGAATACGGCGAGATGCGCCAGCCGGGGGCGCACTTGCGAAAGGTGTGGGTGGTTATCTCGGGGACGAAATCATCAAACGCCGTTTTATTCATCTGTACGCTCCTTTGTTAGAAAAAAACTCCAACCGGCTGGGGCGCTACGGGCGAGCGGAAACGCTTGTAGAATCCGCCTGTGGAGCCCCCCAGCGCCTACACCACCATACGAATCGTTAACCTTGTAAAATGGCGGTGTGTAGGCGCTGGGCTGTTACTGGAGCCCATTACTTACCGTTACCCGCTGGTCTCCTTCGGCGGGGAATTCCAAATGTTTCCGCTACCCGTCCGCCCCAGCCGGCTGTGAATTTTCGCCCCGTGCAACTTCCAAATGAAAACAAAAGGTTTCATATTGATGACTGTCATTAGGGAGGGGGGAAGAAGGAAGAATACCCTATTCCTCCCTTTGCCGCCCCGCCTGTCTGCCCGCCTCACACAATGCACCGCTCCTGTTTCCTCACTCCGGCGCGGGGGGAACACAGATACCCGTCCGCCCCAGCCGGTTGTGAATTTTCTCTAACTGCCTGTCTGCCCGCCGCCAAAGGTGACTGTCACCTTTGTATAGGGGATTTCCCCTATGGTGACTGTCACTTTTTCCCGTGTTTCCGCACACAGACTGTATGGAAAACGACACTGTCACGGTGCGATTGAAAGACATTATACTTACGGTTTCACAAACTCATCTCTGATACATACCTAATGCCCGGATTTATATGTTTATATCCGGCGCGGGCGATGGTATAAATCATTCAAAGAGGTTATCTCCGGGAGGGGTAAACATCTTTATATTCACCTGTTAGGTGAAATGCCCGACAGCGGGCAAAATTACTTATGGCTGGCTTTGAGGCAGACATAAAAAAAGAGGAGTTTCTTATGAAGAAACCTGTTTTAGTAGCGCTTATAATTGCGCTGGTATGTGGTATGGCGATGATAGGATGTTCAAGTGACAGTGGGAGTTCAGGTGGTGGCGGCGGATATAAGATTCCCGGACTGCTCGGGAAGGAAGATGTTCCGGCGTTACCGACTGGTATAGTGGAAATTACTACCAAAGAGTTAGGTGCGAAAGCATATTTTGATGCGGCTGCTGCAACTGTTTCTTTAATTATTGCTGCAAACAAAGAAGCGTTTGATGAATTGTTCCTTGAGAATGGTGATACAGATTATGCAAATTATGCTACTTGGCTTGCCGGACAAACGGGAGACAAAGATATAACAAGTGCAAGCTGGGGCTTACCTATTAATGATGCGGATGGTGAAGATGGCGATGGTGATTTTGTTGCGGGTAAATTGTCGGAACAACTTGTCAGCGGTGCAGATGAAGATACTACCCCTGCCGGAACCATTAAGACCGTCTCCTCTGAAATGAAATGGACTTCCAATAAGAAGCTGAGCGAACTCACCGCTGCCCGCGCCGCAAACGATTACGAACAATTTACAAATAAATTTGAAAAGAAAATTTCCTTTGGTTATGGTGATGTTACTGTAAGTAGCATTAATTATAAGGTGGCGGCAAATATCACCGTAAAAGTAGACGGCGGCAGCAAAAAGACTTTGGTGCAAAAGGCGGGTACAGATGCGGATAATCGTTATAATGAAGAAAGCAACGCTTTGAAGCAAATTTCTGTAGCGGTTTCGGTTTATACCGAGAAAACAGTTGATAGTGAGCAGGTACCTGATAAAGGCGCGTCATTTGTTTTTCAATATAGCATCGACAGCAGCTTCGGCTCCCGCGCCGCAGACGGCTTGGGCGGCAGCAATTACACCGATGTTACCGGCACCTATACCTATAAGGGTTCTGAGGCTGTAACTATGGCTCAGAAGTTTGAAGATCTTTTCAGCGGTTTGGCTGATAATCCCAATGTTAAATTGACTTGGTAAGATTACTGTAAGCGTAAAAAAAACACCCCGTAAGGGGTGTTTTTTTTTTGGGTCACTTCGACAGGCTCAGTGACCGACCGGTGGCTTCGGTGGCTGAGCCTGTCGAAGCCACCCTTCTTCCTCCGTGTTCTCCGTGTCCTCCGTGGTTAAATTCTTCTTGCTTTCACACCACCACTCGCTTTTTCGGTCACTTCGACAGAACGCTGTTTCCGCAAATGGGTTTTTATCGTACTGACAGAAATATTGAGGGCGGCGGAGAGTTGTTTATGTCTGACATTACCGGCAAGTACCGCTTCGATAACTTCCAATTCGCGCCTGCTTAAAAACTGAATGAACGGCGTGTATTTATCAATTTTTGCAGCCGTTACTGTCAATGGGCTTTCATTTTCTTTTATACCGGCTGTCAAATTATCTTCGGCCAATCGCGTATACAGATAAAATAAAAACAGCATCATTACCAAAAAAAACGTACCTGCAAAAGCGGAAGCTGAAAAAGATATAGACATTACGTTTAGTATATCCTCATACCATGCGAGAATCACCAAAGGAAATAAAACAAACAGCAGGTTGAAAATCACATAAAGTTTGAGAGGCGGTTTTAATTTACTTTCACGAATCCAACACGCGGCAAAATGACAGCAGACGGCAATGACAATATTGCTTATAAAAATAAGGCTGTAATATATGTTAGGGTTTTGCTGGAGAAATTCTATATGACTTTGCGAATTGATAAAAGGGGAAATTACAAAATATATAAAATGACCGATAGGCAAATGCGCTATATTAATGATACTAAAAGCGAATGAAGCTGATATAAGCGCCCTTAAACGGTTAATACCCAACAGTACGGGGATAAGAAGATAAAGCCCGATATGAATAACAGTAATATCAATTAAGGTAGGGGAATCTACCTGCTCAAACATAAAGAATCTCTGCCATAACAGGGAAAGAGGACGGCCCAGTATTACCGCCGCTAAAAGAGCAGCAGACCTCCAGCGGGACGCAGGTTTATTCAGTTTATAAAAAAGAGGATAAAATCCTACAGCGCAGATTAAACTTAGAAAAAAGCTAGGAATGGCTTAACTCATTTTATACAACATTTTTTCGGGGTATATAAAAAATGTCTGTATCATATCCTATACTGTACAATTTCATTTAATCATGAGTTCAGAGAACGTAGCATCACTATTTTCACCCGCATTACTAATTGCTTATCGCCAATTCCTCATCGCCGACTGTTTCTTCGTAGATCAGGGTTTCGTCGTTATCGTTATCGTTTTCGATGAACGGCGCTTTGCCGATGAGTTTTATTTTTCCTTCGCGGCTGCCGCGGCTCATGCCGGCGTTAAAGACCGTGCCGTCAGGCCAGTTGCGTACCAGTAACATGTGCGCCAGCGGGTCTTCCAGTTCTTTTTGAATCGTGCGGCGCAGGGGCCGGCCGCCGAATTTGGGATCCCAGCCCTTTTCAATGAGGAAGCGGCGGGCGGAGGGCAGAATCCGTATGCGGTAATTTTGTTCCGCAAGGCGGGCGGAAAGTTCATGTAACTCGATGTCAAAAATTGCCTCTATCTGTTCCATGCTGAGGGGGTGGAAGACGACCACGTCATCAACGCGGTTAAGGAATTCGGGGTTGAACAGCCGCTTGAGTTCCGACATTGCCTGAGATTCAATTTCTTCCATGCTCATCTGGCCGGAACCGGAGGCGAAGCCCAGCCGGGAGTCGCGGGAGATTTCCCGTACGCCGGCATTGCTGGTCATGATGATAACCGTGTTGCGGAAACTGACCGTGTGTCCCAGATTGTCGCGCAATTCGCCTTCTTCCATTACCTGCAAAAATAAATTAAATACATCGCGGTGGGCTTTTTCAATTTCATCAAACAGAATCACCCGGTAGGGGTTGCGCCGGATTTTTTCGGTGAGTATGCCGCCTTCTTCGTAGCCGATATAGCCCGGCGGCGCTCCGACCAGGCGCGAGGCGTTGTGCTTTTCCATAAAGTCGGACATATCGATTCGTACCAGACTTTCTTCGCTGCCAAAAAGACACTCCGCAAGCCGTTTGGCAAGAAGGGTTTTTCCGACGCCGGTAGGCCCCAGAAAAATAAAAGAACCCATCGGGCGGCGGGGAGATGAAACCCCGGCGCGGGAGCGGCGTATCGCCGATGCGATGCGCTGTACCGCGTCATCCTGGCCGATTACCCGTTTGTGCAGTTCCACTTCCATCATCAGCATACGTTTTGATTCATGCTCCTCAAGGTGCATGAGGGGAATGCCGGTCGCCTGTGAAACCACGCGGCGAATATCATCTTCATCAACCTGAATATGTTCCTTGTTGTACGCCCGTTCCCAGGCGACGCGGGCGTCCTCCAGCCGCGATTTAAGTTCACGGACTTTATCCCTCACCACCGCGGCGTGTTCGTAATCCTGGGCGGTTACCAGTACGCTTTTTTCTTCTATGAGGTTGTGTATCTCCGCTTCGATGCCGGCAATTTCCGGCGGTTCCTGGTTATTCTCCAGTTTCCGCATCGCCCCCGCTTCGTCCATAATGTCAATGGCCTTGTCCGGCATAAAACGCCCGGTGACAAAACGCTTGGCCAGTTTTGCCGCAAGGTCTACCGCCGCGTCGGTGTAGCAGACTTTATGATGATCTTCATATTTTTTCTGGATACCCCGGAGTATTTGCAGGGTTTCATCCATGTCCGGCTCCTCAACCAGAACAGCCTGAAAACGCCGTTCAAGCGCCGCGTCCTTTTCAAAATGTTTGCGGTATTCGGCAAGCGTGGTCGCGCCGATGCACTGAATGTCGCCGCGGGAAAGGCCCGGCTTGAGCATATTGGAAGCGTCAATGGTTCCCTCGGCGCCGCCCGCGCCAATAATCGAATGTATTTCATCAATAAACAGAATAATGCTTCCCGACTGGGTTATTTCCCTTGTAATTTTTTTCAGCCGTTCCTCAAATTCACCCCGATACTTGGTTCCCGCTACAATGGCCCCCATGTCAAGGGAAAGGATTCGTTTGCCGGCAAGGGCTTCCGGGGCATTTTCCGAAGCCAGCAGTTGGGCAAGACCCTCGACAATGGCCGTTTTACCCACTCCCGGTTCGCCAACCAGAATGGGGTTGTTCTTGGTGCGCCGGGCAAGAATCCGCACAATGCGGTTCATCTCGTCTTCCCTGCCAATAACCGGGTCCAGTTTGCCCGCCCGCGCGAGGGCGCTCAAGTCGCGGGAAAAAGTGTCCAGCGTGGGGGTAAGGACGGGATAGGTGGCGGGTCTGACCCGCGGCGGCGGCCTGTCCGCGCCCACAACGGTATATTGGTCGGTATAGCGTCCCTGGCGGTCGCGGTGGATAAAATAGGAAGGGCAGCCGTTGGCGGCGACAAAAGGCCGGTCGCTGCGCGACGCGGAATCGTTGCGCGGGAGGGTTGTTGGCCGGTTAAAGGTGGTCTGCACCACAACCCGCAGCATATCAACATCAATCGCCTTGTGGCTTAAATATGACTGAACGCTGGAATCCTGCTCCCTCATCGCGGCAAACAGCAGATGCTCCGTTCCCAGGAAATCACTGCCCAGGGCTCTGGCCTCCCCGGCGGCAAGGTCAACCATCGTTTTGGTACGCCGCGAGGGGGGTACGTCGCCGTGAATCAAAATCCCCGGTATGCGGGGAATGGCGTTTTCCAGAGAGCGTCTGAAATCGGCAACATCGAGCCTGAGAAACAGCAAAGCCTTGCAGGCTATACCCGCCCCTTCCCTGAGCATCGCTATAATAATATGCTCCGGCAGAAGCTGGTCGGAATTAAAGCGGCGCGCCTCTTCCTGGGCCTCTACCGAGAGAATCCGCTGTACGCGCGGTGTCAAATCGCCTTTAAACATTAAAAACCTCTTTCTTTAATTATAAGAGAACCACCGCTTAATTCAACCCCAAGAATTTTTACCACGGAGGACACGGAGAACACGGAGGGAAAAGATTATCGTATCAAAACTCCGTGGTTGATTTCTTCATCTATTCCAGAGGGGGGAAGTAACCGCTGGTGTCACGCCCTGAACGTTCCATAAGGTACACTTCCGTTTCCACGGGAAGCCATGCCCTGCCAAAATCGGTGGGAAGCGCTGACTGGTAATTTAAAAAATAAAGGCCGTTGGGGACAAACGCAATGCTTTCTATCACTTCTTTTATCCCTTCGGGGCGGTACAGGGGAAAGGCTTTACCGCCGGTTTCCCGGCACAGATAGCGTATTTCCTCGGAAGGCTGAACAACGCCGCCCACCAAAACCGCGTTAAACACAATGCCGTTATTGGCAAGATAGGCGGCCATTTCGGAGAGGCTGTATTGCTCAAAGGCCAAAGCCCCCGGATTGCCCGAACCGACATACACCACCGAGCGCCTTTTTTCGCCGGGAAGCAGGTCGGTGGCGGCAAGGCGCAGCCCCTGATCAAAACGCCAGCGGCTGCTGTACCTGACCGAGTTTCCCCGCGCGGCGGCATCAAGGGCGTTTTCATGCCGTTCCCGCTGGGGCTGCTCGCCCGCTGAAACAACCGAGACAATTTTTCCCTGCGCCCCCAGGGCGTTGTTAATATCGCGTAACGCCGCGGCAAAATCATCACGGAGGGCCGTGGTCAGCGGCGAGCGTTCAAACAATACGGAAACATCGGCGCGGTTGACGCGGTAGGCCGGCACCAGAAAAGTCTGTCCGTTTGCCACGCGCCCCCCCTCGCTGATCAGGAAATTTAAACTTTCAAGACCCACAATGGGGCGGCGCAGACGGTCTTCAACCCGGACTTCCAGCGTTACCTGGGGAAACTGCTCGGCATAAATCCGTTCAATCTGCACAAAGAGGCCGGAAGCAAGGTCGTCAAAACGGGTCAGCACCGATACTTCGCTGGCGGCAAAATTCGCCGCAAGCAGGCTGCCGTTGGAATCCATGTCGGCGCCGACTATGCGGGTACGGGGATTCCCGGCAACGCCCAATTCACGGACAATGGCGGAGTCAGTATCAATCAACAGGACGCGGTTCGTATCCGCCGCGAGGAGCCTGCCGTCGGAAAGGAAACGAAGACTTTCCGGCCCGGTAAGGCCGTTGGTCAGAATGCCCAAATAATTGCCGTTGGGGTCAAACATATAAATGCACTTTGCCATAGAGTCGGCGGCGAAGATGCGGCCGTTTTTTACCGCTATGCCGGTCGGTGAATCAAAACCGGGAAACATGGCGCTTTTCAATCCAAAAGAAAGGACAAACACCCCGTCCGGGTCAAATTTGGAAATGCGCTGGTTGCCGTAATCAACCACATAGAGATAGCCGTCTTCGTCAACCGCCAAATTCTGCGGCCCGACAAACATTCCCCGTCCCAGACCCTTCGAGCCGATATAGGCCAGCCAGTCGCCTTGGGGGTTGAGTATGCTCACCCTGCCGCCCCGGTACTCGGAAAGGTACATCCGCCCTCCTGCCCCCCTCACCAGATCATAGGGCCGGTCAAAACCGTTCAGCGGCCCGTGCTTACGGTCTTTAATAACGCCGTTTACGTCTATCCTGACAATTTCATTGCTGCCGTAGGCGACCACCCAGACGGAGCCGTCGCTGTGGGGCAGTACTGCCGTCGGCTGACGGTACAGTATGTTTTCCTCGTAGCGGCCGGGATAGCGTCCCGATTCAAGGTAGCGCACATCGTCATCGGCAATGGGAAAGAGCATACGGCGGTTGGCTACGGTTTCAATGCGGTTGTTGATAATCATGCCCGCCCCGGTATTTTTACCGTAAGCGTCAACAGCAGCCCGCCACTGGCGCAGGGCGGTACTTTCAAAACCGGAACGGTAATACGCCTTGCCCAGCCAGTCCATTATAATCGCCTCGCCCGGCCTGAAGGAAAGGGCGCGTTCAAAAGAAAGTATCGCCTCGTTAAACGCATAACGGTTGTACGCGTGAATACCGATGCGGAATTCTTCGGCGGCATTGATGGCGTTAATATCCCCGCCGCCGGTAATGTAAGAGCTTTGCGCCGCAAGGAACGGCGCGGCAAAAAGGAACAACAGCGCCACGGGCAGAGGCTTGAGCGCCCAGGTTAGTTTTATCATACCGCCTCCTCGCTGACGAACCTGAAATGCTCTTTGATTTCCTTCTGCTGCGGGGCAATTTCCAGGGCGCGGCGCAGCCAGTTGCGGGCTTCGGTTAATTTTCCGCACCGGTAGGAAGCCCAGCCCAAAGAATCGAGGTATGCGGCGTTTTGGGGATTTTTCTCCACGGCTTTACGGCAGAGCCGCAGACCCTTCTGCGTATCCATTCCCGTATCGGCAAGAATGTAGCCCATGCTGTTCAGGGCGGTTGGATTATCCTTCTCAATATCCAGCGCTTTTTCGTACCATTCTATCGCCGCCAGATAATTTTTTTGAATATATTCGGCATAGGCCAGAGTATTGTACAACATCGCCGATTCAAGGCCGCCGGCCTCAAGATTTTTCAGTTCATTCTCCGCCAGTGTTGCGCGTCCGGTTATAATGTAAATGTAGGCAATAATCAGGCGGCATTGGTAAGTCCACAGCGGGCTGTTGCTGATGGTGAGCACCTGTTCAAAATACAGCAGGGCCTCGTCAAACCGTTCCAGTTTCGTATAACAGAGGCCCAAATGATAGGCAAGTTCCGCCCGTTCCTCGTTGTTAAAACCCTCTGTTTCAACCAGCAGGAATTCTTCCAGCGCGTTTTCCCATCGTTTGATACGGTACAGGCGCATTCCTTTTTTCAGCCTGTTCTCGGACGAAACATCTTCCCCGGTTTTCTTCGCCGCTTTTTGCGCTTTTACCGGTTCCGCTTCCTTACCCTGCCGCCGTGTGCTTTTACCGGATGTATCGGGAAAATCCCATTTCCAGACCTTATTGGGTACATAGGATTCAAATTGTTCGTTTATAACGGGCTTTTCGCCCGGAGCGCCGTTTTTTATAACGCCGCTCCGATTTGGCTGATTTCCTGCCATTACACCCCTCCCCTTTCCTTAACCGATTCCAACAGCGCCGGATGAATAAAGACCGCGCTCAGCGACGCGTTATTCCCCGCCGTTACTTCGCAATCGGAACCCTGCTCCGGCTGCGCGGAAATTTTCCACGCCTTAGCAAAGCAGTACCGGCAGCCATTCGGCGCCTGGTATACCTCTATACTATCATTATAATACCGCAAAGACGGAAAAGCGTGAACCAGCGCCGCGGGTTTTTCCCGCTGATTCGGTATATTTACATTGATAAAGGAATCGGGCTTCCAGTGAGACGCCATTTCGTCAAGGCGCTCCACGGCAAAACCGGCGGCCATGTCCCAGTTCCATTCATCTCCTTCAAGCAGGGAAAGCGCCAATGACGGAATGTTGAAGAACGCCCCTTGCCGCGCCGCAGCCGCCGTGCCTGAATAGACAATATCGGTTCCCAGATTCGCCCCCCGGTTTATGCCGGAGATAATCATATCGATGGGGAGAGTTTGCTTCCTTTTCCCCGATTCATCGATTAAACACAGTTCAGGAATCCCCCCCCTAAGGGCAATTATCACGCAGTCCGCCGGGGTTCCCCCGCAGGACCAGGTATCTTCCCCGGTTTGAGTAAGTTTGCAGGGGCCGTGGAGAAATTGTATCGCATGGGAAACCCCGGACTGATTAAACTCGGGGGCAACCACAAATACCCGGTGTCCGGCCTTACGCAGGGCGGCAGCCAATACGGTTATTCCCGGGGAGGCAAACCCATCGTCATTGGTCAATAGAATCCTCATCCTTTCCTCATTGCTCATTGTTAATTACTCATTGCTCATTGTTCATTGTTAATTGCTCATTGTTAATTTGGTACTACCTTGCTTCCAGATGCCAGCTTTACCTCGTAAATCGCCGGATGAAAACCGAATATCCGTTCATAATCATCCAGCCGTTCCCGGTATGTTTTAACCGCCTCATTTTTAATGATGGTATAGGTACAGCCCCCAAAGCCCTGCCCCGTCATTCGCGCCCCCAGCACTCCGTCGGTCTCCTGCGCCCGTTTGACCATCCAGTCAATTTCGGGACAGCTTACCTCATACAAATCCCGCAAGCCTTCGTGGGAATGAAAAATCAGCCGTGAAAAGCCCGGCAAATCAGCGCGGACAAGGTAATCTTCCGCGTCAAGCACCCGGCGAATCTCCTGGACAACGTGCAAACTCCGGCGGCGAATCTCTTCGGGAAGGTTTCCCATGGAATCCATAATGTCCATAGTGGCAAATTCCCTGAAATTCGCCCCCTCGCGGCCATGCGCAAGCATTTCCAGCCCCGCCTTGAGTTTCTCCCTGCGTACCGCCAACTCGGTATCAACCCCCAGACGGGGAACGCGGGAATCCATCAGGATAAATTTACAGCGGGAAAAGGGCGATTTAATTTTGGTCACGGTCAGGCTGGACTCATCAACGATTAAAAGCTGGTTATTCCGCGCCGCAATCCCGATAAGGTAGTCCGCCGGATTCGGATTTTCCTCAAAAAAGGATAAATGGGACACCGACAGCCGCCTGACCAGCTCCCGGTCGTTTATTTTTGCGTGAAAAAGACCCCGCAGGGCAACCGCCGCCGCGACCTCGATAGCCGAGGAAGACGCCAATCCCACCTGCTGGGGAATATCGCCGGTTACAGTAAAATTCAAACCTTTTACCGGAAAGCCCATCTCGCCAAAAATAGGAATGGCAACTTTTATATAATTCGCCCAACGGTCTTCCCGCTTGTATTTGAGGTTTATGAGGGTGGTTCGCTTGCGCTCGCCCAAATCAGCGGCATAAAAACGCAGGGAATTGTCTTTCCGGGCGCTGACCGCCACTTTTATCCAGCGGTCTATCGCCGCTGAAAGGTATAATCCGGCGCACGGGTCGCCATGTTCGCCCAAAAAGTGAATTCTGCCCGGCGCCTGGGCTATAACGACCGGCTCAACAACCCGTACCGCCCGCTTTACCGCTACGGGTTTCCGGGAATTCCCCGCCGAAGCCCGTTTGGATTGAGTTTTTCTTTTGTCCCCCCCCGCCGGGGCCCGGCCAGCCCGGGATTCCCCCCTGATTCGGCCAACATCTAGTTCGTATTCCCTGCGGTGGATTCGACCGATTTCCAACATTTTCTACAACCTTCGTGTTTTTTTCTCAGTATACAAAAAAATGCCTGTTTGTACAACAAAAAACGCACAAAATAGGGCAAAAGCCCTTGCTTTATGACGGTATAAACCAGCCAGAGGGGGCGCTGCGGGCGCGCCGCCGGCGGGCGGAAATGCTTGTAGAATCCGCCTACGGAGCCTCCCAGCACCTCCATTAACCATGCGAATCGTGATAGTACGAAAAATTATGGTATGGAGGTGCTGGGCTTTTACTGGAGCCCATTACGTTACCGTTATCCGCTGGTCTCCTCCGGCGGGGAATTCCAAATATTTCCGCCCGCCGGCGGCGCGCCCGCAGCGCCCCCTCCGGCTGGCGTCTACCATCACAGGGCAACAGCATTTACATTGTTACATTGGTTATTGGCTGGAATAGAGCGGCACAGGGAGACAGTGCGGGGTTGCCAAAACATTATGGGGTTCTTCGACGAAGCAGACCAGAGAGGAAAAGCAAAAACTAGGTGTACAGTAACAGCCGCACGGCACGGGAAACAAGAGGACACGCTCATAGTGGAATTATCCATAGTTTTCAATGATGCACAGAAGCCGT
>JAITCL010000095.1 GCA_031283105.1 Treponema sp.
TGCTCGCGGCTCTTCTTGTTCACATGAGGCGAACGAAGCACCGTCATTTTGTTGATGCGGGTTGGCAGCGGAATTGGGCCGGTAACCTTTGCCCCGGCCTTCTGCACTGCCTGAACAATTGATTTCGCGCTCTGGTCTATCAATTCCACATCGAAACCGCGTAATTTTACGCGAATTCCTTCCTTAGCCATCATTCCTCCGGAAGCTATTCAATGATCTCGACGACCTGGCCTGATGCGACGGTTTTGCCGCCTTCGCGTATGGCGAATTTCAGGCCTTTTTTTATTTTGTTGGGGTGGATCAATTCCCCGATAATCTCGGTATTATCGCCGGGCATGACCATTTCCTTGCCCTCCGGCAGTTTTACCGTGCCGGTTATGTCAGTAGTTCTGAAATAGAACTGCGGGCGATACCCACTGAAGAAGGGGCTGTGCCGCCCGCCTTCCTCTTTTGAAAGACAGTAAATCTGGCCCTTAAACACCTTATGCGGGGTAATGCTTCCGGGTTTAGACAGAACCTGTCCGCGCTCAACTTCCTTTTTATCAATACCGCGGAGCAGCGTGCCTACGTTGTCGCCGGCCTGCGCCTCGTCCAGGAGTTTGTTGAACATTTCGATGCCGGTAACAACGGTTTTCTTTGTAGGCTTGATCCCGACGATTTCGATTTCCTCGTTCAGTTTGAGGATGCCCCTGTCCACCTTGCCGGTAACTACGGTGCCGCGCCCGGAGATCGTAAAAACGTCCTCAATGGGCATAAGGAAGGGTTTTTCGGAATCGCGCACAGGATCGGGGAAGTACGTATCCATCGCGTCAAGAAGCCCCTCGATACATTTGGTGGTTTCTTCGGAAGGTTTGCCTTCAGCCAGTTCTGACATTGCCTTGAACGCCGAACCTTTGATGATGGGAATTTTGTCACCGGGGAAACCGTTCTGGGTCAGCACGTCCTTGATCTCTTCCTCGACCAGTTCCAGCAGTTCGGGATCGTCCACCAGGTCTATCTTGTTAAGGAAGACCAACATACTGGGAACGCCTACCTGACGGGCAAGAATGATGTGCTCGCGCGTCTGGGGCATAACCGAGTCCGGAGCCGAAACGACCAGCACCGCGCCGTCCATCTGGGCAGCGCCGGTGATCATGTTCTTGATGTAGTCGGCGTGGCCGGGACAGTCGATGTGGGCGTAATGCCTCTTGTCGGATTGGTATTCAAGGTGCCTGGTATTGATGGTGATACCGCGGGCCTTTTCTTCCGGGGCGTTATCAATCTGATCGTAAGTCATAATCTTGTCGCCGAATTTTTTGGCGCAGTACATAGTGATAGCCGCAGAAAGCGTTGTTTTACCATGGTCAACGTGACCGATGGTTCCGACATTCATGTGGATTTTATTCCGGGTAAATTTGTCTTTTGCCATTTTGTGTCCTCCTTGCTTTAGACACAGTAAATCATTTTCGTAACCTGCATACCGCAGATTATAATTCAAACAAGCATATATAGGGGAATACGAACAGAAAGGGAGAAAACCCGATTTATCGAACTCCACCTATCCCATCTTTTCCGGGACGTTACCGCCCCGCATGGTCGGTTTGGCACCGGTACTCTGTACCGCAAGGATACTATACCGATTCTTCTAAATTATGTAAAGCCCCACGGGGCAAATAATTTGCCTAAGTTTTGCAGCGCAAAACAGCTTACAATGCAAAACCGCTCTACCAGCGATAATGGGCAAAGGCCTTGTTTGCCTCCGCCATTTTGTGGGTATCTTCCTTCTTTTTGAAGGCAGTACCCGTATTATTATACGCGTCCAGCAGCTCCGCGGCAAGGCGTTCGCCCATGCCGTGGCCCGATCGATCCCTGGCCGCCTTTATAATCCACCTCATGCAAAGGGCTTCCTTGCGCGGTTCCCTGATGTCAACCGGCACCTGGTAGGTTGCCCCGCCGACCCGCCTGGACTTAACCTCAATGACCGGCTTCACGTTGTCAAGCGCCTTTGTAAAGACCTCAATCGGTTCTTTCTCGGTCTTGCTCTGCAGTATGCCAAGAGCCTCATGGACAATACGCAGGCTGACCGAACGCTTGCCTTCCCACATCATGCGGTTCACGAATTTGGAAACCAGCACGCTGTTGTATTTTGGATCCGGGTTTATCTTACGATCTATGCTTTTTTTCTTTCTTCCCATACCTTTCCTGCCTGAGCCAAAAGGCTATGCCTTAGGCCGCTTTGCCCCGTATTTTGAGCGTCCGCGTTTGCGATCCGCCACTCCCAGCGTGTCTTTTGCCCCACGCATAATATGGTAACGGACGCCGGGGAGATCTTTGACACGGCCGCCGCGAACCAGCACTACCGAGTGTTCCTGAAGGTTATGCCCGATTCCTGGAATATACGCGGTTACTTCAGTCCCATGGGAAAGCCTAACCCTAGCCACCTTACGAAGGGCCGAATTAGGCTTTTTGGGAGTTACCGTCATAACCCGTGTACAAACTCCTCGCTTTTGGGGGCAGGAATGTAAAGCCGGGGATTTGGTCTTGGAAGTAACCTGCTTCCTGCCAAAACGTACCAGTTGATTGATAGTAGGCACACTCTCTCCTTCACAATAATATTTCATACCAAAGGGTATTAAACAACCCATAAGGGATTATAACGTATCAATAAAGAAAAAAAATGTCAATAGATTTAGCAAAAAATCCGCTTTTTTTATGAATTTCATAAAGAAAACCTCATACCGGGGTGCAAAAACACAAAGTTTGGGCAAATTCGCTAAATGGCCCTTTTTTATTTACAATCTATGTTCATTTTCCCGCTGCGTTTACTTGCCCGGCTTTGATCCGATAAGGGTAAAGCTCAGCCCGCACTGGTAACGTTCCCCGCTTTCCGGGTTAGTAGCCTTTTCTGCGGCGTAGTAACCTACGGAGCCAGTGGAAAAGTCCTTGGCCTGAGCGTAGATGGTAGACCACATTTTACCGTTACTGTCTTTTACTTCAATTTCCAAAAACTTGGGGGCACCGGGATCCCGTTTTGCAGGTTCAGCCATGACACACTCCTTGAATTTTTTCGGTTATAATTGCAAGACTAAAGTTTCGCAATTACCTTTCTATAAAAACATACTACCATATGTATAGTACTATTATATTACCAAAATACAAATAAGAATACCAGCGTACTCCCCAGCATCCGGCTGTTTCCCCCGGACTATTCCCGTAACAGCCAGACTTGCCCGTCCTTTACATAGACTCCGGCCTTTCTGCCCATTCCAACATAGTAATTTACAAATGAAAGCTCAAAGCCTTGACCGGTAAAGAGGTTGCGGTTTAATCCCACCGTGATGGAAGTAAGGGTGTTCCCCGTAAAGGCATCTTTCCCGATATTGGTGATTTTGCCAGGGAGGGTAATGCTGGAAAGTTTGTTATTGATAAAAGCACGAGGCCCTATGGAAGAAAGCCTTTCTGAAAAAACAACATCTGAAAGCTGATTCCCCGCAAAGGCTTCATACCCTATGGATGTACAGCCGGCGATAACCGCCGATTGCAGTTGATTTTCCGCAAATGCCAGGGGTTCAATGATCAGTACCGTTTCTGGAATAGTAACGGCGGAAATATCCCGACGGTAGAATGCCTTGTTGCCGATAATCGTTACCGGCAGCCCGCCTATCGTTTCAGGGATAACTACGTTCTTTTCCGTTCCACGGTAACCAGTAACGGTAATGCCTCCGGAACGGTTTTGGAGCAGCTCAAAACCGCCGACCGCGTCTTCCGTTGTATCAGGGGAAAGGGAAGTCTGGTCATAGATGCAGGCACAGAGGAAAAACAAACCGGAAAAAAAAACCGCCCGCTTTTTCTTCGTTTCCATATCTATCCTTAGGTCTTAATTTACCCGTTCCACATATTCGTTAGTCTCTGTATTTACCAAAATCCTTTCATCCTGTTTGATAAAAAGAGGCACCCTAACAGTAAGGCCGGTTTCCGTGGTTACCGGTTTGGTTGCCCCCGATACGGTATCACCCTTAACGTAATTTTCCGACTCGGCCACGGTAAAAACCACCTTGTAGGGTATTTTGATGTCGATTACCTTTCCTTCCCAGATTGTAATTTCGTAAATGCCGTTTTCCTGTAGGTAGTATTTTTTGTCTTCCATATCGGCAATGGGCACTTCGTACTGTTCGTAAGACTCATTATCCATAAAGTGGAAGTTGTCCTGATCAGAATACTGGTACTGGCAGTTTACAATGGCGACTTCGGCATCTTCTACCTCTTGCTGGGTGGGCACGGTAAGGCTTAAGACCGATCCGTCTTTGATGCTTTTCATTTTTATCCGGGCAATGGCTGTTCCCTTACCGGGATTGTGGAATTCCCGTTCCACCACCAGGTATGGCTGTCCCTTCTGAAGCAAACAGGTACCTTTAACAATATCTCCGCCACGTATCATGCAAACCTCGCTTTATGTAAACAATGTAGTATTTAATGATAGCGGAAAAGACCCATATTGTCTATATTCCAACATTCCTTAGCCCGGTTTGTCCAAACACTTGCGGTATTTAGACAAACCAATAGGTGATTAACACATAGCTTGCCCTACGCCCCGAAATCCAGTAAAGAATGGCCTCGCAATCCAGTAAGTCTTTCTCTAAACAGACAGCATAACAAAGCATACCCAAGCATAATTCTAATTGATGATTTTCCAGTAAATAATATATTCGCTTGTAAAACCATCCTCGTAGCGTTACCATTATTTGAACCGTGAATAGAAAGAAAAGCCTTGTAGCAATTCCATTTATCGTTACTTTTTTAGTCATACTCGCCGTATCGCTGTACGCCAATTCGTTTATTTCTTTTTCCATGCGGACAATGGAATACAATATAGAACACCGTTTAATTGCCGAGAGCAAAAGGCTTGCCAATATGGTCAGCGCCGAAGAGTTGGACAAATACCGCGCCGTACACGATATGGAACTGCCTGAATATCAAGGCTTGCGCCAGCGACTGCTCGATTTTTCCCTTGAAGCCGATATTCTCTACGCATATTATTTCCGCCCGTTGAAAGATGGAATGCAATATATCATTGACAATGATTTTAACGAAGAAACGCGGGTAGGTTTGGATACCCCTGCCTTTGATCCGAACTTTACGCCCTGGATACTGCAAGCGCAGAAAACAGGAAAGGCCGTTTGCTCCGGTCTGGGCAATTACACTCCCGGCTGGGAAGGGCTGCTGTCCGGTTATGCGCCAATGTTTGATCAGAACGGAATTATAACCGCCATCGCCAGAGTGGACATTGAAGACGAGCCTATAGTACAGGCGCGGCGGCTCATATCCATTCTCACCGTTGTACAAATTATCGCCGTAGCCGCTATTTTTATCAGCGGCATTATCTATCTGGTTTATTTATACCGTCAGGTGCAGATAGCGCGTGAAGCCAGCGCCGCCAAAAGTGAATTTCTTGCCATTATGAGTCATGAGATTCGCACCCCCATGAACAGCATCGTAGGCTTTTCAGAACTGGCGCTTGATGCGGACATTGCCCCCAAGACCAGGGAATATCTTGCCAGAATCAAAGAGAACACCCTGGGGCTTCTGCGGATTATCAATGACATTTTGGATATATCCAAAGTTGAATCCGGCAAACTGATACTGGACTGGACGCCGTTTGATCTGCATGACCTGTTTTCCCAATGCGAATCAATAATCAATCCCAGGGCTTTGGAAAAAGGGCTTGCATTATACATGTACGCCGACCCGGCAATTAACAAAAAGCTGCTGGGCGATCCGGTGCGGCTGCGTCAGGTACTGCTTAACCTGCTTTCCAACGCGGTCAAATTTACCGATACCGGCGTTGTCAAAATTTCAGCGACAGTCAAACACTCAAGCGAAAATGCCTGCGCCCTCCGTTTTGAAATAACGGACTCGGGCATCGGCATGAAGAGCGAACAAATGCGGCGGATATTTGAACCCTTTGTACAGGCGGATACCAGCATTACCCGCAAATACGGCGGAACCGGGCTGGGGCTTTCAATCGCCAAAAATCTGGTTGAACTGATGGGCGGCGTTCTGGAGGCGGAAAGCATGCCGGGAGTCGGCAGTAAATTCAGTTTTGAACTTTCCTTCGATACGGTAGATTCATCTGCCGGGTTTGATAACAGTATCGAGAGTAATGAAATCGCCCGCGATGAAATCGCGCAACCCTTATTTAACGGAGAAATTCTCGTCTGCGAAGACAATCCGATGAATCAGCAGGTTATCATCGATCATCTGGCAAATGTGGGAATCAAAACCGCGCTGGCGCAGAACGGCAGGGAAGCGGTTGACATGATCGAACAGCGCGTGAAAAACGGTGAACGGCCTTTTGACCTGATATTCATGGATATATATATGCCGGTGATGGACGGGCTTGAAGCCGCGTCGAAAATCACCACATTGCAAACCGGAACACCCATAGTGGCGATGACCGCCAATATCATGTCACAGGATCGCGAGCTTTACCGTATGAACGGCATGAGCGGCTGTGTGGGAAAACCGTTTACGTCCCGGCAGTTGTGGCAGTGCCTCCTGCAATACCTTAAGCCAGTCAGCGTGGAAGCATCAAACAAGGATTCGCAGGACAAAGCCGGCCTGTATTTGCAAAAACGCCTTCAGGTAGATTTTCTGAAAGACAACCAGACGCTATTTGCTGAAATTGCCGGAGCGCTGGAAACGGGGGATATGGTATCGGCGCACCGGCTGGTACATACGCTCAAGAGCAACGCCGCGCTGATAGGCAAAACAGTTTTACAAAAGGCAGCCGCCGACGCGGAACAGACGCTTAAAGCCGGCAAACCGCTTGCACTGGAGCAGATGATACTGCTTAAAAATGAGCTGGATATGGTTTTGGAAGAACTGACGTTTGCAGAGGCGCAGTATGCAGAACCCGCATATTATCCCCATCCCCCCCCCTCCACCCCCACCCCTCGCCCAACCCCTACCCCAACCCCACATATCCCCCCCCCCCCCCCCCCCCCCCTAGTAAACATCAAATTCTTGATACACTTGAACAATTGGAAACCATGCTTAAAAACAGAGACCCGGAATGTATGGTTTTTCTTGATACTATCCGCGCGATACCGGGGACACAGCAGCTTGTCAGTCAGGTAGAAAATTTTGATTTTAAACCGGCTCTTGTAACGATTGCGGCGTTGAAAGAGCAATTAGACGCGGTATAATTAACCATGAACCCTGTAACTTACCGCATACTTCGCCCCGTTCGTCAATAACCGCCCTTGTCAAAGGCTATTCTACTAACCGCCAAAATCCGCTATAATAATTCCATGAGTATCCGTGACCGTTACGCCCCTTCACCCACGGGGCTGCAGCATATAGGCGGCATCAGAACCGCGCTGTTTAATTACCTGTTTGCCCGTTCGCAGGGAGGGGTGTTTGTCCTGCGGCTGGAAGACACCGACCGCAGCCGCTTTGATCAAAGTTATGTGCAGAACCTCTACGATACGTTTGACTGGCTGGGCATTCACTGGGACGAGGGGCCGGACAAGGGCGGGACGTTTGCGCCGTATATACAGTCCGAGCGGACTGAATTATATAAAAAATACGCCGCGGAACTGGTAAGCCGGGGACAGGCGTATTACTGCTTTTGTTCGGCGGAACGGATTGACCGGGTACGGCAGGAACGCGAGGCGTCCCATTCCGCGCAAACCGGCTATGACCGCCATTGTCGTTCCATTCCGCCGGAAGAAGCGGAACGGAGAATGGCGGCGGGAGAACCCTGCACCATACGGCTTAAAATACCATTAGGTGAAACTACCCTGTTTCATGATTATCTGTTAGGCGACGTTGAATGGAAAAATGACGATGTAAACCCCGATCCGGTGCTGCTTAAATCAGACGGCTTTCCCACTTACCATCTGGCAAATGTGGTGGATGACCACCTCATGGAGATAAGCCACGTTCTGCGGGCGCAGGAATGGCTTGCGTCAACGCCGCTTCATGTAATCATGTACCGCAGTTTCGGCTGGGAGCCTCCCCAATACTGCCACCTTCCTATGGTGATGGGGCAGGACGGCAAAAAACTCAGCAAGCGCCACGGGGCGACCAGTATTGATGAATTCCGCACGCAGGGGTACTTGCCCGAAGCCCTAATCAACTACGTTGCCCTGCTGGGCGCTTCCTATGAGGAGGGCCCGCGTCCTGAAGGACGCGCCGATATTTACAGCCTACAAGAACTTGAAACGCTGTTCAGTCCCGACAAACTCAACAAGGCCCCGGCGATTTTTGATTATAAAAAACTGGAGTGGTTTAACGGCCAGTACATCAGAATGAAAAGCGATGAAGAACTTGCCGCCCTGTGCCTGCCTTCCGCAGTAGCGGCGGGACTTTTCGGAACGGCGGGAACTGAACCGGCAACAGAACAAAAAAATATTTTTACCGCCGCCATGCCCCTTATCCGCGAACGGTTGATCTTTCTCCATGAGGCGGCTGAAAAACTCGCCTATCTGTTCAGCGAACCCGCCTTGCCCGCCGTCGAAGAATTTATCCCTAAAAAGTCAGACCTTGCCGCGGCGATTAAACTGTTGCGCCTAGGCCGGGAAATGGTACAGCCCCTTGCCGAAACTCCGGACGATGAAGCGGCTGAGGCCTTTATTAAAGAACAAGCGGAAAAAAACGCCGTCAAGCTCGGCGATGTAATGATGCCCCTGCGGGTCGCCCTTACCGGCGCACGGGTCAGCCCTCCCCTCTTCGGTTCAGTGCGGCTGCTCGGCGCGGAACGCTCGCTGCGGCGGGTGGACAGCGCGTTGCAACTGCTGGAAAACGCGCACAAGGAATAAAGGAATGGACAAGCCCGCCTCGTATTATATAAGCCTTGTTGCCGCGTTGCTGGCCCTGTTTGGCCTTAATTTGTTTTTTTCCCTGTGTGAGACGGGGTTTTCCTCGTTAAGCCGGATAAAGCTGAAAAATATGGCGGAGAACGGCAAGCGGAACCGGCGTTCCGCGCGGGCGCGTCTTACCCTTAAAATGCTTGACGCTTACGACAAAATACTCTCCTCCATACTGATCGGAAACACCGTCGTTAATATTGCCGCTTCCGCCCTTGCGACAGCGCTTTTTATCGGCTTGTTTGGCGCAAAGGGGGTCAGCCTTGCCACGCTGACAGTAACGCTGGTGGTGCTGATTTTTTGCGAGATTTCTCCCAAGACCCTTGCAAAAGAATCCCCTGAACTGACCGCGATCAGGGTCGCGCCCCTTTTGCGCTTTTTTACCATAATCTTTGCCCCGCTCAATTACCTTGCCGGAGCATGGAAAAAAATCATCGTTAAATTTTTTCCGGTTAAAGACGACCGTTCCCTAACCGAAGACGAATTGTTGACCTTTGTAGAAGAAGTGCGGCAGGAGGGGGGAATCAACAAAAATGAAGAGCAGATGATCCGTCAGGTTATTGAGTTTGACGACATTACCGCGGCGGATATTGTTACCCCCCGCGTTGATGTCGCGGCAGTTTCGCAAGACAGCTCTCCTGAGGAAATTGACCGGGTATTTGCCGCGACCGGATTTTCCCGTCTGCCGGTTTACCGGGGGAATATTGATACCATAACCGGGGTCATACTGCTGAAAGATTTTCACCATGAGGTGATAAAAAAAGGCAGGCCGCCTGAGGAAATTATCAAGCCGGTGGTTCTGGTAACCAAGACCATGAAAATATCCAGCCTGCTGAGGACTCTGCAAAAAAAACAGTCGCATTTGGCGGTGCTGGTGGACGAATTTGGCGGCACCTTGGGAATAGCCACAATAGAGGACATTCTTGAAGAATTGGTCGGCGAAATATGGGATGAACATGACAAAGTGGTGGAACCGTTCCGGCGGAACGCCGACGGGAGCCTGAGCGTACTGGGCAGCGTGAAGTTTCAGGATATGCTTGAATATATGAACGAAAATCCGCCCGAAGACGATGAGATTCCCCATACCACGGTTGGCAGTTGGGTATTGGAAACTTCAGGCAGCCTGCCCCGCCCGGGAGATCGCTTTGTTTGGCGCAATGTACAAATCACCGTGTCGCGGATACAGCGGAACCGCGTAATGGAAGTAACGGTCAACGCCGCAAAGATTTAGGAAAATGAGTGTGAAACTCTTCTCAAATAAAATCCACGTGCGTTCACCGCTAACAATCGCAGGTGTAGCTAATAATCTCTTTCAAAATGCCAATCCCTTTTCGCAGCCGTTCCTTGAGCGCGTTCACCCGCTCGTCGTTCCAGTACTCTTGCGGCGTACTGTAGCCGAGCGTTTCTTTTGACGTTTCAAAATCGTGGGTAATTATCCTGCCCCTGCTTACTACCGACGCGTCCGGCACATACACCCGCGGACGCCCCTCGTCGTCATTCTGAAGATATCCTTCAAAAATGCTGACTATTTTCCGGTATCCTTCCGAATTGTTTTCGCGGTCTTCTTTTATATCGCAGTAATAAATTTTGTCAATTTCCATTTCACGCGCGACATCCTGAAGGTAAACGGAAAGTGGACAAAAAATGAAAAAAATGATGAATTTTTTCAGATGAAATCTGTCAAAATTTCACACGGCGGCACGGAGGCACGGCGATGAATGAATTTAAACCGCTGTGCCGCCGCGCCGCTGTGTGAGGTCATTCCTGATTTTGTGGTACCCTGAGCTTGTCGAAGGGCACCATTCTATTATTTGCTTTTTGCCGGTTTTGGCGACTTGAGTTTTTCCTGGGTTTCTTTGTACAGGGCAAGATATTTTTCTGCCGATTTTTCCCAGGAAAAGTCCTGCTGCATGGCCCGCCGGCGCATGGTCTCGATCTGTTCGGGGTGGTTGTACCAGGCCCAGACCGCCCAGCCGACGGTATTGTAAATTGCCTGGGGCGTTAAATCATCAAACATAAAGCCCGTGCCGGTTCCATTTTCTTCGTTATAATTTTCCACCGTGTCGGCAAGGCCGCCGGTTCTCCGTACAATGGGAAGGGTGCCGTAGACCAGGGAGTACATCTGGTTCAGGCCGCATGGCTCATAACGGCTGGGCATCAGAAAGAAATCCGAACCCGCCTCGACAAGGTGGCTTAACTCCTCGCTGTAGCCGATGTGCGCCTTAAAGTTGGGAAGCCGGGACGACAGGCCGGCTATTTCATGCTCGCACCATGACTCGCCTGAACCGATTAATACC
Organism: Treponema sp.; assembly: GCA_031283105.1. Taxonomy (GTDB): domain Bacteria; phylum Spirochaetota; class Spirochaetia; order Treponematales; family Breznakiellaceae; genus WQXQ01. The sequence continues at coordinate 11,147 of JAITCL010000095.1, forward strand.
AGTTGCAGTTTCATGTCGTTGCATATTGACCAGGCGGAGCCATAGCTGGGGCCGAATAAATCCCCTACCCCCTTCTGATCGGTAAGCCGCGTCACCATGCCGACGACCGGTAGAGCGCTGTCTTCGGCAAGCCCAAAGTACCGCTGTAACGCCTTTTTTGCCGCCGCTTTTCCTTCCATGTTGTTAAGGCCGTAACGCTGGGGTATGAGGGTATCCTTTTGGGGATTCCAGACTCCCGTATCAATGCCGTTGAGGATGCCCGAATAATCGGCGGAACGGTAGCGCAGCACTCCGTCAAGCCGGAAACCGTGCGCCTGAATTTTTGTCTCCTCGGCATAGTTAGGTGAAACGGTGTTTAGCTTGTCCGCGCTGTACAGGCCGGCCTTCAATAAATTCAGCATACTCCAGTCTTCAAAGCCGGCGTTGTAAAATACGTCCCAGCCCAGACCGGTATAATTAAAATTGTCCTTGCTGTAAATGCCCTGATAACCCAGGTTGTGGATGGTCAGCACCGAAACGGCTTTTTCAAAACCGCCGGAGCTGGCCGGAACCCGTTCGGCATATTTAAGATACACCGGCGCAAGGGCGCTGGGCCAGTCGTGGGCATGGACTATATCGGGATACCAGCCAATTTTACGGCAAAGCTGAAAGACGGCGCGGCAAAAAAAGGTAAAGCGCCGGGGGTTGTCAAGGAAGTCAGGCTCAAAGGCAGTCCCATAAACCCCGTCCCTGCCAAAATAAATTTCATGATCAATAAAATAAACCGTTACGGGATTTTTTTTGGTTGTCCCCGGCATGGATGCGGTATAGACCGCGCCCCATTCCTCAATGCCGCCCATAGGAACCCCCAAAGCGCCGGGAAGCTGCTTCAGGCTGCCCCGGTCTACCGAATAATAGCGGGGAATAATAATTCTGACTTCATGCCCCAATTTTGCCAAATTGATTGAAAGAGCGGACACCATGTCGGCAAGACCGCCGGTCTTGGCGAAGGGAACCGCCTCGCTGGATACCATCAGGATTTTCACGCTAGAATTTCTCCGCCATAATCAGGCCGTTCTTTTCCAGAATCTCAAAACCTTTTTCATGGTCTTCCAGCTTGAATATTACCACCGCCTTGTCATGACTGCCCTCAAGCGACGCGTACAGGTACTCAATGTTTATTCCCGATTTTCGGAAAAGATCCATGAGGGCGGCAAGACTGCCCGGCTTGTCGTCAATTTCCACCGCGGCGACATTGGTCTGCCGGGTGGTAAAGCCCGCCGCGGTCAAAACATTCACCGCTTCGTCGGTTTTATCGGCAATAAGCCTGAGTATTCCAAAGTCGGCAGTGTCGGCGATGCTGATTGCCCGCAGATTTATGCCCGCTTTTGCCAGCGTCTGCGTCACTTCACAGAGGCGGCCCGTCGTGTTTTCCAGAAAAACCGATATTTGTTTTATTCCCATTTAGATACTCCTGTTGTCGATAACCCGTTTTGCCTTGCCGATGGAGCGTTCAAGGGTCTTTGGCTCCACCAGTTTTACTTTCAGGGCAACCTGGAGTTTCGACTTCATAATGGTTTCAATGCGGTTGCGCAGCCCTTCAAGGCTCTTGACCTCATCGCTAAAAAATTCTCTCTTTACTTCAACCTGTAGTTCCATTTCATCCAGATGATCCTTGCCGCGGCTGACCACAATAAGGTATTGCGGCTCGGTTCCTTCAATTTCAATAAGGGCGTGTTCAATCTGGCTGGGGAACACATTGACCCCCCGTATAATCAGCATATCATCGGTACGTCCCAACAGCCGGTGTATACGCACTGTGGTACGTCCGCAGGTACAAGGCTCGTTCATGAAATACGTGATGTCCCGGGTACGGTAACGGAGCAGCGGGGTTCCCTCCCGGGTAAGGGTGGAAAAAACCAGTTCCCCCCGTTGATTTTCGGGAAGGGGAACGCCGGTGGCGGGATCAATAATCTCCGGGTAGAACAAATCTTCGTTAACGTGCAGGCCGTTTTGCGCCTCACATTCAAAAGCGACGCCGGGGCCGATAATCTCCGTCAGGCCGTAGATGTCATAGGCCTTCATCGCATAACGGGCTTCTATCTCCTTGCGCATACCCTCGCTCCAGGGTTCCGCGCCAAAACAGCCCTTGTTCAGGGGAAGGTTGTGCAGGTTGATTCCCGCTTCTGCCGCTTCTTCCGCCACGTACAGGGCATAGGACGGCGTACAGGTAAGCAGGGTGCTGCCAAAGTCCTGCATGACCATCAACTGCCGGTCGGTGTTTCCGCTGGACATGGGCAGCACCTGCGCGCCGATATTAAGCGCCCCAAAATGCACTCCCGCGCCGCCGGTAAAAAGCCCGTAGCCGTAGCAATTTTGTACAATATCATCTTTGGTGCAGCCTGCCGCCGCCAGAGTACGGGACATGGCTTCACTCCAGATGCCAATGTCCTTACTGGTGTACTCGTTGACCACGGGCTTTCCGGTCGTACCGGAGCTCATGTGCACTTCGACGATTCTGTCGGCGGGACAGGCCCGCAGACCGTGGGGATAATTATCCCGTAAGTCATCTTTGGTGGTAAAGGGGAGTTTCTGTATATCCTCCAGGGAATGTATATCCCCCGGCTGTATCCCCATTTCTTTCATTTTGTTCCGGTAAAAGGGAACGCGGGCGTATAAGCCCTCCACCAGATTTTTCAGGCTCGCCAGTTGAACTTTCCGCCGCGCCTGAACATCCATACATTCATTTTCAACATTAAAAATCATAATATCTCCTGCTCTAGAACCAGTTAAGCCTCATGCCGACCGTCATCCTGAATATGATCCCCGCCTTAATATCAGAAGACGCAAACCAGAGTTCCGGCTCCAGATACAGCGCATAATTTCTGAAATACTTCCATGTAGGATAAAAGTATTGCATATTAATATTGGCTATATCCCATTGCGCCACTACGGCGCCCATAAACAGGGGGCTGCGATAATCATCCATAGTAAAGTAGGAGAAATTCGCCCCCAACGCAAAGTTCATTGAGTAAAAAGCCCAGTCAAGCCCGAATAACCATGCAAAAGGCAGATAGAAAATATTTGCCAATAACTTTATACCGTATACGGAGCCGACATAGCGCCCACCAATAGAGAATGCCGTGTCAGTTCCGTCCACCGGCGTAATGCCAAACTGAGCCTGAAAACGCACATTATCATTAAAGAAACTTAAACCCAATCCAACGTCAACGTAAGTGGCGCCAAACCCTTTAACGTCAAAATACATACCGCGTATCGCGCCCGGAACCGAGTAAAAGAATTTGTCGCCCGGACGCAGGCTGAGATCCACATTGGCAAGTTCATAATTATCACTGGCAGTCCCATAGACCGCAATATTGTCACGGTGGACGCTGTCCTCCGGCGGAGAAATGGTTTCCACCTGCGGAATGGTGGTGTCAACGTATACCATCAAACGGCGTACCGCTTCTTCACCGTTGACAAATTCCGCCTTTACCAAAACCGGCTGCGGCCCGCGGGGAAGCTCGCTGGTTTCCAGACGGACTTTCCACTTTTCACTGCCCCTTGTCGTCTTAAAGGTACGGCCATTGTCGTGGCTTACCGTAATACGTTTTACCCTGAGTTCCGTTTTTTGTCCCGCTATCTGGCTGCGGGTAAGGGGGGCATCTTCCTCGGAAGGTGCGGGAACGGTAATCCATGCATGGCCTGAAAGCCAGGGCCGTCCCGTTATGACATCGCCGTCTCCGTGGCTTTCCACCTGCAGTATCGGGCCGTAAATGGAATAATACACGGTGTGATCCGGGCTTGAGATTTTTTTGTCCGTTTCGGAATGATAGTATGCCGATATTTTATAGGCACCTTCCTCGATCAACATTTCTTCGGGAATTTCATAACGGAATATCCCATAACGATCAACCGGTACCAGCTCCAATGGCTGATCATTCATCATCAACTGGACTTCCGCAGGCTGGAATGCCCCGGTAACGATCCCGACAATATGCAGGGGGCCTGAATGAACTTCGCCGGGCAGGGGGTTATAAATGGCAATTTCGGCGGCTTTGTCGTCGGCGTCATAAATAAATTTCCGCGAAATAAGAGTCTCGTTATCCGCAAGGTCTGTAGCGACAATGCGTATTATGTATTCGCCCTGGGGAAGACCGGCAAGGTTGATCTTGTCAAAAAGAACCAGCCGCGGCTGCGCGTTAATGATCTGCCGCTGGCGGGGGTTTGCCGCACTGATGACCTGGTACGTCAGGCTTTTCAGCGCCAGATTATCCGACACCCGTCCCATTAAACGCAAATCGGTACTTACATGCTGGCCGTCCACCGGCTCGCTGAGGAAAATTTCCGGCGGCGTGTTGTCTATATTGATCATGGCATTGGAAAAAGCGGAAATACCGTATTTGTCAAATGTGTGTACCAGCGCCGAATAGATACCGTCGGTATAATCAGCAGTATTAAGCGCTATATCCCAATTACCGTCGGCGGCCAGATTCACCTTCTGGTAGGTGCTGCCGTTGTCCATTGAGAAGAAAACTTCTTCAATGTCGTTGGCATCGGTGGAAAACCCTTTTACCATAATCGCCTTGCGGTTGTAGCGCGTTATGACCGGCGACAATACTTCCGTTTTGGGCGGAGCGGTACTGACCTTGATTATGCGCGAAATCGTTTCGCTATGCACTCCGTAAATATCGGCGGCATATATTTCAATGGTATACTCGCCGTCGGTGATCATCGAAAAGTCAATCGGAATACGGAAATTCTGATCGGTCAGCAATTCCTGGAAGGGCACATTGCGATTGGTGGCAAAAACAACGGCGGCTCTGCGGGCATCTTCGCCTGCCCCGGTACGTGAAATTGATTCCATCTTGGGGCCCAAAATCCGCCAGTAAACGCCGTGAATACCGACGTCATCATAAGCCAGGCCGGAAATATCAAAGTGGCTGGTAATGGTTTCCTCGTCAACGGGAGAATTAACAATAATGGTGGGAATGGGCGGATCCGGTTCAATGGTATATTCGGGAATAATATCGGAGACTATGCCGGCGGCGTCGGTGACGCGGAAAGCAAGCTGGCCTTTCGATTTGCCCAGGGTGTTAAAATCACAGAAATAAGTGAACCATGTCTTTCCCAGACGCGCAACAAAGGGAATGTCGGTATAATCCCTGTTATTCAGGGAATAGGCAACGCTGTGAACCGGCGCCGAATGTTGAATAACGCCCGTAACGGTTTTGTTGCCCCATACCAGGGAACGCTCGCCAACCGGGGCAAGAATCGTAATCTCCGGCTGTGACACGGCCCAGTTAAAGGGGTGATATACCGGATAGTTTTCTACGCCGTATTGGACAGTCCTCAGTTCCATATGCACCGGCCCCTGGGGACGCGGCCCGTCAGGCCCTTCAGGCATGTCGATTTTCTCGTTGAATCCGCCCTGCAAATCCATGCGCAGCGGCCGCCAGCCATCCTGCGGATTAAGGCGGAATTCAAGCTGCATATTCGCCGGACTGGGAACATTCCCCCGCAGAGTAAAAGAAGAACCGGACAGCCAACTGTTTTTTTCGGGAAGAGCGATGTTAACTTTCGATTCATCTTTTTGGGATGATTGCGGTTTCATGTAACGCAGGATTGCCGTCGCCCCTTTGACAGAACTGGCGTCGACCGGGGTCAGTTTGAGAATTTGGGCTTTATTTCCCAGGGGAATCATGTGAGGGGCAATACGGAAAGAGGGCAGCGCCTCCACTTCTCCAAAACCTTCAACCAACACCGCAAGCGGGTCGGCGCCCGGCGCAATATGGCCGTATATCGCCGTATCCGCCGGCATATTTTTCTGCATTGTTTTCAGCACATTTTCCGGCGGATAGTCAATGACCAGAACGGGAACTTTAACCTTGCGGCGGTCTTCCAGCTTGCAGACAATACTGTTGATATTACCGACTTTGTCTACCGCCACTACTTTGATGGTTGGGGCAGAATCTTTCTCGGTCACCAATGCGACATTCCAATAGGGGTCGCCGGGGCGCATTTCAATATCTTCCGTAACCTTGCCCCATTCATAGTACAGTCTGGAAAGGCCGGTTTTGTCATAAGCGCGGCCTGAAAGGAAGAAGGTCTTAAAAACATCCTCGCCCTGTACCGGGCTGTATACCTCAAGCTCAGGCCCGCTGTTGGTTACAAAAAACAAATACGGTTTAACCGCAACCACGCCGGTCATGTCCTCCGCCCGAAAATAATAAACCAGGGGGCCGTCCGGTATTTTTTTGGTATTTACCGGCAAGGCAAATTCCAGGTCGGCAACGCCTTTCTTTTTTCCGGACAAGGGGATAAATTTTTCGCCGTCTTCGCTGTATTCAATGGTCTTTATGCCGTTGGGATCGGTTGCCGCCCCCTTGAGGATAACGTTTCCGGTGATAATATCGCCAATATTATGAGAACTCAGTTCTACTTCCGGCGGGCTTGTGTCGAGAATAAATTCAACCTTCCCCACCGGGCCGGCGACATCTTTGGAATCGAATGCCTGGACATACAGGGTATGTCTGCCATCGGGAATGGATGAAAAATCAACAGGCTGGTTCCAGTACTCCGTACCGATGACATCGGTATAATCGCTGTCATCCATGCGCACTATCACCCGCACCACGCCGTAACGGCCCGAAGCGACGCCCAAAAGGTTGATATTCTGCCGGATTACCGCGTTGTTCTCCGGGTACACCACCCGCGCGGTGGGAAGCCCCGCATTGGGATCTATTTTGACATTAAACGCGCCCGAGATCGCCTCATTTCCCGCGCGGTCGCGGGCATATACGATATAGTTATACAGGCCCTTCTTGCGGGCGGTGACATCAAAATCGTTCTGCCATATTTCGCCGCCTTCCGCGGTTACCGTCTCTATCTGGGATTTCCGCCCGCCGGCCCACAGTGCCGACGAGGAACACACGGCAAACAGAATACAGAAAACAATCAGAGTGCGACCTTGTCGGCGGCCTTGCCGGCGGAAGCGGACAGTATTCAAAATTGTTCTCATGGTAAATTTCATTATCTCTCCTCCTCCCTAGAACAGGCTGATCCGCCCGCCAAAAGCAATGGTAAATTTGGTACGCCACGCCTGACTGGATGTTACATCCGAAGGGGCGAACCAAATGCCCGGCTCTGTGTACAGCGAAATGGATTTAAAATACTTCCATTTGGGGAAGAAGTAGGATAGATCCGCTTTCATCATCTCCCATTGACCAAGGAATTGGCCCATCCACAGGGGATTTTCACCTTCCTCCATCATGAAATAGGAGAAATGGGCGCCTATGGTAAGGCTGGTGGTGTAGAAGTCCCAGTCCGGGCCAAACCACTCACCCAGATTCTTGGTATAGACATTGGCAAGTACCTTCCCGCCAAAAGCCCAGCCGGAATACCGGGTGCCGGGAGTCGCTTGGGCGGCATTGGCCTGAACTTTGACATTGTCATCAAAGAAGGTGAGTCCCAAACCTCCCATGTATTTAAGCCCGCCCAGGAAATTCGCGTCAAAATACAGGCCCTGAATAAAGCCCGGTACCGCGTAAGAAGATTTATCGCCGGGACGCAGGCTGACCTCAACCGTATCCATATCATAGTCATCATTGGCGGAACCATACACCAGCACCGCGTCGCGGTGGGAACTGTTTTCGGGCGGGCCCATGACATTGACTACGGGGAGACGGGTATCTACGGTAAGAATAATGCGGCGGACGGCGACGCTCTCATCGTCAAAAGTTGCTTTAACAACGATAGGCAGGGGGCCGGGCGTTAACTCGCCGGTTTCCAGACGGAATTTCCATTTTTCCCCGCCCCTCGCCGATTCAAAACTCCGTCCGTTATCAAAACTTAACTCTACTCTTTTTACCTTGGGGGCGCCTTTCTGAGCTTCAAGGGCGGCCTTTTCAGCTTCACGGGCGGCTTTTTCGGCTTCACGGGCAGCTTTTTCGGCGGCTTTGCGGGCAGCCTTGTCATCAGCCTTACCACCAGCCGCTTCGGCAGTTTCGCCATCGGCTACAGCGGCGGTTACCGCGGCAGCCCCTTCCCCATCCACAGGAGCGTCTTCCGCGGTTTCAACAGGAAGAACATAAAACGCCCTGCCGGAAATATACGGACGCCGCGCTATGACGTCGCCGTCATGGTGGCTGTCTATCAGCAAAACCGGCCCGGTCTTTTCCAGCTTTACTTTATTATCAAATGACACAATCTGCTCGCCGTTGGGAGTCCTGAATGACGCGGAAAAAATAACCGGTTCCTCAATATCGACGGCGTCTTCCGGCAAATCATAAGAGAATATCCCATAACGGTTCACCTCAACGTCGGCATGGGATTTCTTGTTCAGTATAAGCGTGACGGTTTCGGGAATGACCGCGCCGGTGATTTTGCCGCTGACCACCAGCGGCCCGGAATGGGTTATGCCGGGCAGCGGGTTTATCAGGGCTACTTCGGACGCGGCCCGCGCCTTGAGCAGGTTAACATTGCGAATAACGGATGTTTCATTTCCCGACTGGTCGGTAAGCGTGATTTTAAGGGAATAGTCTCCGTCGGGGAAGGAAGCGACATCCAGCGCTTCCATAATGACAACCTGGTCTGCCGGCAGGCCGAATGATCTTTGCACATTGGGATTTTCAACATTGACAAACTGTACCGCAATGTTTTTGATGCCTATGCTGTCATAGACCTGCCCGGTTATCGGAAGGGTAATGCCTATCTTGTCGCCGTTGCGGGGGGATCCCAGGTCAATCTCCGGCGGGGTATTGTCAATATTGATAATGCCGTTGGTAAACGAAGATACTTCGTACTTGTCAATGGTACGAACCAGCATGGAGTATACCCCGTCCGTATAAGCCTTGGTATTCAGGCTGATATTCCAGGGGGAAGGGTTTGTCTGACTGCTGACAACATCCGCCCGCTGGTAGCTGACCCCGTTGTCCATTGATACCAGCACCCTCTCTATGCCGTTACGGTCAAAGGTGGTACCGCGGACTATGATATTGCTCCGGTTCCAGATGTCCATCGGGGGAGCCGTAACCACGGTAACCGGCGGAACGAGACTGACCTTGAACACCCGCCGAATCATTTCACAGGCGGTACCGTAAATATCTTCGGCAAAAATTTCAAGGATGTTCTCACCATCGGTCAGATCCTCCAGACTGACGGGAATCAAAAAATTCTGTTCCGTTTCAAACCGGTTAAATTCGGTATTGCGGTTGCGGGCAAGGGTTTCCGCAACCGTGTCCCAGGGGTTTCGGGGGGAAAGTATCCGCCAGTATATCAGGGCTATGCCGTCATCATCAAAGGCAAGGCCGGATATATTATAATCCCCGGTTATAATCTCGTCCTCAAGCGGGGAGTTGAGAATAATGATGGGAAAGTCGTTGCTGTTGTCAAAGAGTATGTCGGGGCTTGCCTGTACCCGGTTGCCGGCACGGTCAACCGCCCGTATGATCAGTTTTTGATTATGGTTGTGCATGAACGAATAATCAAAACGGCCGTTAAACATGGCCTGGTTATACTTGGCCGTAAAATCCATTTTCTCAAATGAAAGACCGTTGTCTATCGAATAACTGATTTCCGTTAAAGGAACAAAATAGTCAACGGTACCGGAAGTGCTCACCTCGCCGTGAATCGCTCCGTATTTTTCCCCCGGAACCAGAAAATCAATAACCGGCAAAGTAATAAATTTATTCACCGGCAAATACAGGGGAAAATCGCCTTTGCCGTCCCTGGCGGTGCGGAATTCCATAGGCACCGGACCTTCCGGTAAATCTTCAAGGTTAATGACCGCGGTAAAATCCCCCCTTGCGTTGACATTGACCGGCTTCCAACTGTCGTCCCAGCGGAGCCGGTACTCCAAAGTCTGATCGGGGGTATAATCGTTAATGTAACCGCGAACGGTCACCGAGTCGCCGAACCATTTATACTCTTCCGGACTGTCAATGGTTATGGACGATTCTGCCAATTCAAAACCGGGCGGACGCGGGGTTTTGTTAACACGCACGGTGAAAACCTGTCCGGTTACGTCGCTCTCATCAATTGCCCACAGCCGCATGGTGGTTCTTCCTTCGGGGATAAGCTCCGGCGGAATACGAAAACTCGGCTGCGCCATAACATATTCTATCTGGCCTTCAATGATGATGCCGTACGGGAAGAAGCCCGGAAGAATATGGCCATAAATCGACTGATCCGGTTCCAGGTTTATCCTGCCCGCAGTGGCCGGAGGATAATCAATTACCAGAAACGGAGTCTTGTATCTGCGGGTATCCTGAAAACGCTGGGTAATGGTGGTGACATTGCCGCTCTTGTCAACCGCGGTAATACGAAAGGGAATAGAGCGGTTATTTGCCATTGAAATGGGGAATGTCACCGCCCAAAAAGGATCGCCGGGGTGCAGGGGAATTTCTACTTTTTCGCGGGCCCATTCGTAGTAGAAACTGGTCAAGCCGACTCCGCTGTAAACCCGTCCGGTAACCTGGGTTCTGCCGTAGGTATCCTCTTTTAAGCCCGGTGAAATAATCTGAATTTGAGGCGGAATATTATTCACAAAAAACAGGAACGGCCTGGTTATGGATGAGCCGGTTTTATTGGTTGCCCGCAGGTAATACACCACTGCGCCGTCTTCCAGTTTCTTGCTGTTGATGGGGAACTGAAAATACACGTTGTCATCGCCCCGTTTTTTGCTGAGTTTTAGAGGGGAAAAACGCTCGCCGTCAGCGCTGAGAGCCAGAGAATCAACCATGTTGGCATCGTACACGCTGCCCTTTATAACTACCGAACCGGCAATCAAATCGCCGATTTCACGGTCGATTAAACTTATTTCCGGCGGCTCAAGGTCGAGGATAAAATTAATTTTGGACTCCGGCCCGGTAATATCCTGGGAATCTATTGCCTTTACATAAATGGTATGTTTCCCCTCTATCAAATCCATCGCCGGTATACGGTAATTCCAGTATTCGCTGCCTTCAAGCTCCTGGTATTCTTCATCATCAATTTTGACCAGTATCTGTTTGACGCCGTAACGGGCGGCGGCAACGCCGACAATATTAACATCTTCACGTACAACCTGACCCTGCTCGGGATACACCACCCGCGCTTCGGGAAGGCCCGCCATCGGGTCAACCTTGATATTGAAGGGGCCGCCTATTCCCACATTGCCCGCGGCGTCTTTGGCATTAACAATAATATTATAGGTTCCCGGCTTCTTGCCGGTAACATCGAATTCCTTCTGCCATATATCAATACCGTCCGCGGTTTCAGTGATAATATCCCTGTTTCCCCCCGCATATATACTCAAGGGCGGAAAAATTGCCAAAGCCATGACCAAGAACAACAAACCGCTGCGGCGGCGGGATTCGTATACAACGATTTTAAAAACTTTGCGCATCGTTTGCTCCTTGCCAAATAAATGAACTTCGCAACCATGCCATTTGTGTTTCCCATGAAACGGTATTATAGGGAGTTCCCGACGGATGGGCGGGAATCCATTCGATAGTGTTGGCTATAAGGGTCTGAACTTTGGGGTCTTTCAGCCATTTTTCGGTAGCGGCAAGTTTTTTCCGGTGACGTTCACTGCCGAACATTTTTGCCCACAGTATATCCGCCTGTAACCCGTAACGGTTCCAGCCTTCCGGTTCCGGAAAACGGGTAGCGTCCAAAAGACCCGCCCGCTGCGGCGGCAAAGCCCGCGCCTGGCTGAGCGGCGCATAAATCGAAGCAATGCCACTGCGAAACAACAGCGGCCACACCTGTACCCATGAATAGGAAAAGGCCCCGTTCTGGAAGGGATAATCCCGCGCCAGCGCGGAACCTCTATCCGTCCATTGATCAATTTCCGCTATAAAAACGCCCGGCTTCTCCTGCATAAGCTGGCAGAGCCAGGCCTGTACCGCATTCTTATCGGCCCCGGCCAATAAAATACTGCCCCGGTCATTCCCATTATCCAGAAAAGACCGCCCCGGCTCCGGATCCTGGTGCTTGCGGAATATCATCCAGGGATCAAGAGCCAAAACCAGCCAGCCCTGATACTCCCGGACGCGTGATAAATCATGGTAGAGGGCTACCGGCGTACCGTCAACATACTCCCCTTCCGGCCCGTTGCGGCTGATTAAGAAGCCAAAACGCCCTTGGGGAAAAGAATCATTACCTTGACGGGAAATAACCTCGGCGCGGAGAAAAGGAGGGGCTTTTTCTTTTAATATGCGGTTCCAGGCGGCAGAATAGCTTTCATCAACATACCAGAGCAGTTTGGGACGAGTCAGAAAAACCACAAAAAAAATCATCAAACCGATTCCCAGAGCGGCCGCACCACCATAAAGGATACGTTTAAAACCGCGCCTGGTCAGGCCTTTTGAGGCAAATTTCTTTTTTTCGGCCTTTCCCCTATGTTTCATCCATTTTGCCAACTTTTAATTATACCATATATAGTAATAGAATAATACATTTTGATAAAAAAGCAAGGTTTTTTTCATGGATAATCAGGGCAGTAGGTATTCTATGACCGTATAAACCGGCTGGAGGGAGCGGGCGGGCGCGCCGCAGGGGGGCGGAAATATTTGTAGAATCCGCTGGTTAACTCAGCCCCAAGAATTTTCACCACGGAGGAACACGGAGTTGTGGTACAATAATCTTTTATTCCTCCGTGTTCTCCGTGTACTCCGTGGTAAAATTCTTCCCTACCTTCTCACCTCGCATAGCTCCCCGTTCGCCCGTAGCGCCCTCCGTGGTTATATTCTTCTGTAGAATTGTACTTCCCGCGGGGCGTAAAATGGTGTATTATCCCTCAAAACGCCATAATGAAAACACGTCAATTGGTCTATTGTTGTTCCTCCTGCGGCCATGAAGAGCCCAAATGGCTGGGACGCTGCCCCGAATGTGGGGAATGGAATACTTTGATTGAAACCGCGGCGGTTTCTAACGGCAAGGGGCCGGGCAGCCGCCGGGAAAGCAGGGGAAAAGGGCGGGGCTTGCCCCAATCCTGGCCGCTTGCCTCGGTGGAAAGCAGGGACGGCGGGCGGATTTCATCGGGTATTGCCGAATTGGACCGGGTATTGGGCGGCGGCATCATGAAACGCAGCGCCATTCTGGTGGGCGGCGAGCCGGGTATCGGCAAATCCACCCTGCTGTTGCAAACGGCGGCGGCGGCGGAGATTAAAGGCCGCGTGTTGTACATTTCCGGTGAAGAATCCGCCGGGCAAATTAAACTGCGGGCGGACAGGCTCGGCCTTGCCGGCGACAGCGCGGGAAAAAACAACCTTGAACGGATTGAAATAATCTGTACCGGCAATCTGGAAGAAATCGAAATGACCCTGAACGCCGTCAAACCTTCCCTGATTATGGTCGATTCCGCCCAGACTCTCTTTTCCGCCGATGCCGGTTCGATTCCCGGCACGGTCAGCCAGATGAAATTCTGTTCGTTTGAGTTAATCTCCTGGGTCAAGGAGCATGACGCCGCCCTGTTTCTCGTGGCGCACATTACCAAAGAGGGGATTATCGCCGGGCCGAAGATGCTGGAACATCTGGTGGATACGGTGCTGTACTTTGAGCAAAATGACAAAACCGCCGGATTGTCCGGCGGCCAGGACTGCCGTTTTTTGCGGGCGTCAAAAAACCGCTTCGGTTCGGTGGATGAAATCGGCATTTTTACCATGGGGGAAAAGGGGCTGATTCCCGTTGAAGATACCGGAACGCTGTTTTTGGTACGGCGCGAGGGGGGGCTTCCCGCCGGGGTAGCCACTGCTGCGGTACTGGAAGGCACCCGCACGATTCTCGTGGAGATTCAGGCGTTGACGATTCCCGCCAAGGGCGCGGTCAGCCGGGTTTTTTCCGACAAGATTGATTCCGGCAGGGTTTCCCGCGTGGCGGCGGCGCTGGAAAAACACCTGGGGTTAAGGCTTTCCGATCAGGACTTATACGTCAATGTAGCGGGGGGAATACGCATTACCGAAGTAGGGGTGGAACTTGCCCTTGCCTGCGCCCTGTACTCGGCGCGAACCGGCCTTGCCCTGCCCTCCGGCCTTGCCATAGCGGGGGAACTTTCCCTGACCGGTGAACTGCGTCCGGTCAGCCGCCTTGCCGGACGGATAAAAACAGCCGGAAACCTGGGTTTTGCGGCTTTTCTGTGCCCTGCCCCGGAAAGCCCGCCGGACGCGCAAGGGCAAACAACGGCGCTTAAACCCGCCCGCGACATAAAATCGGCAATAAAACTTATTTATGGGAACCAGTAACCGCACCCGCAGGGTGTAGATGAATAAATCCTCATCGTTCCGGCGCCGGACAAGTCTTATATGACCAGTAAAATGAGATCAGCTTTAGCTGGTCGTCCGCGCCGCGGGCAAAGCGAGGTATGTAACGGGTTACAGAAATTTTATGAATCACGAAGCGATGCGAGATGTGAAAGCAAGGAAGAATTTTACCACTAACCACACGAACCATCACGAACTTTTAGCACCTATCTCGCCGTTGTTCGTGTGCGTACCTTTGGTACGAGTTGGTGTTGGTTCGTGGTTTATTATTCTTTCTGGATACCGCGCTGCTTGCCCGCCGTTTATGCAGCCCTATAGGGGAATTTCCCTATGGGTGACCGTCACCGATTATTCGCTTTTTTTTTCAAAAACCACTTGACAATTTTTGTGGAATTGTCATAAACTTAATATGGTATAGGTATTTGTTTGGATAGTGTTGAAGAAAGCCCGCTTTTTATAAACCGGGCGCCGGTTTCAGGTTTAGGGATTGTATCGCCGTTTTTTCCCCGTCTCATTCTCCCTTATAATCATGGTATCTTATTTTCTCCGGTTGGTTTTAACAGGGGGAATTTGAGTCGTCTGCTTGTGCAGACGTGAATATTGGACCGCTGGTCGGTCCGCAAACTCCTGGCGTAGGCCAGGAAAGGATTTTTTTCAATGGCCAAGAAATTGTATGTAGGGAATCTCTCCTACAACACCACTGAGGACAGCCTGCGGAATTTTTTCGCCGGTTTTGGCAATGTTGTTTCCGCAAAGATCATCTTTGACCGGGAAACCGGCAATTCCAAGGGGTTCGGTTTTATCGAAATGGGCTCCGATGAGGAAGCAAACGCAGCTATAGCAGGATCAAACGGAACGGAATTTGAGGGGCGGCAGTTGCGCGTCAACGAAGCAATGGACAAGCCCCGCCGCGAGCGCTCCGGCGGTAATAACTGGTAGCCAGGAATTTTTAACCACCAACCAACACGAACAACAATAAGATGGAGCAAAAGTTCGTGCTGGTTCGTGGTAAAATTCAAAGGTTGTTATTTTTCTTCAACTTTATCTCAACGTCCGCAGTAAAGCCCTTAATTCCGGGTTTGCCGCTGTTTCCGGCGGGGTTTGAGCGCCGCCTGCAGCTTTCAGGATAACTTCATCGCCCGCCTCAATACGGTCAAAAAAGCCGTTGCGGGCCAGAACGCCGGAAGCCACTTCTTCATCAACGGTTTCAATCGTTATTTTTCCCACAATGTCGCCATCGGCATAGACCAAGCCGATGCCTTCATGGGCAAGCTGGGGTCGTCCTTTTTTGACCACGTCGTAGACCGCGTCCTTTTTCACTCCGTCTACTTTACCCTTGTCAATCAGTCCCTGCGCCTGCCGCCGGGCGGCCAGTTTGCCCCGCAAAGGAAGCAAAGCCCCCATTTGGTCGGCAATGCCGCGCGAAGCGTTGCGCAGGCGGTCTACGCCGGTGCGGTAGGTATACAAGTTTCCCGCCGGCGCTCCGGTTCTGCCCACAAACAGTTCCCCTTTCAGGGAAATGTCACGCTCGTTTTCCATTGCCGAGATAATCAAAAAATAATCCGCGTCGGCTTCCCGCGCCGTTCTGAATGACTGGGAAAACGAGGGCTGCCGCAGTTCCAAATTCATGGAAACAATGGAACGGTCATGGATTAAAACTTCTTTGATATAGGCGGAAGCGACCGCCCCCGCGTCGGCGTGGTAATGGCTGGACTGTCCGGCAAGGGAAAAAACGGCTATGTTCCAGTGCCGCCCGTCAAGTTCCAGCGGATTAATCTGCCAGCGCTGAAACAACGCGCCGGAAAGCAGCGAGCTGTAAGCTTCCACCGCGTCGTTGAGAGTGCGGTCGGCAATGCCCAAATCCTGCAAAAAGCGCAACTCCTCAAGATACCGGGCGGGGTAGCCCTGCATCCGCAGCAGGTCGGCGTATTCGCGGCGGTCGCGGGCGTAGGGATTCAAACGCAGACCGCGCCGGTATTCAAACAGGGCCTGATCGATAAGACTGCGGGAACGGTAATCCCGTGCGCGGTTAAAGTGCCATGCCGCCCAGCGGCCCCGGCGCTGATCCTCAAGAGGGGTAACGGCGATGAGGGTGTCTTCAAGGGAAGCGCGGATAAATTCATCGTTGGAGTCAATGGCAATGGCATTGCCCAGCACGGTCAGCGCTTCGGCGCTGCGTCCCATGCGGGTATAGGCAAGCCCTTTGAGATACCATGCCCCCATGTCGTTACGGTTTGCCGCGATGGATTCATCGGCAAGCCGCGCCGCTTCCGCGTACTGTCCGTTACGATAACGAAGGTTTGCTAAAAGGGAACGGGCGGGGCCGTAGCCGGGCCTGACGGTGAGGGCTTGCTCCGCCCAGGAAATAGCCTGGGGCAGCCGCTCCGCCTGGGCGTTAATATAGGCGGCATAGTAAAAAACCCGGTAATCATCGGGATGCTGGGAAAGCGCCTTGTCAATAAATGAAAGCGCCGATACATTATCGCCCAGCGAGCCGGAGACCAGGGCAAGCGACAGTAACAGCCGCCGGTCGTCCGGGTAACGGCGCACCGCGTCACGGTAACGGAGCAGGGCATCGGCTGACCTGCCCCGCGCAATGTCAAGTTCTCCGGCGGCAAACAGCGCCTCGCGGTTGTACGGCTCGCGGGCAAGCACGTCCGCAATGACCGATGCCGCCGCGTCAAGCCTTCCCAGCGCGATGAGGGTAACCGCTTCCAGATTGGCGACAGAAGTATTGTTCCGCGCCAAAAGCCGCGCCTTGCGCGTCCAGTTCAAAGCCTCGTCAAATTCACCTAACTCATAGTAACATTCCGCCAGGGCGGCGGTTCCCTCGGCATGGGCCGGGTTCAGCCGCAAACACTCAATCAGGGCTTCCGATGCGGAATACCAATTATCCTCCGCCATGAAACCTTTGCCCTGCTCGTAGAGCGCGGCGGCCCCGGCAGCGCCGCCGGCAGCGTTTTGGGCTTCAAGACTCCCCAACCCGGACAGGATAAACAGTATGCAGAGCAGGTATCGCAGTTTCAATTATTCCCTCCCTTCAGGATGCTTAACGACCTTCACCGACTTGATCTTGTGGCCGTCCATTTCCTGAACGACAAGATCGGTTTCACGGTAAACGGCCTTCTCATATTTAACCGGAATTTTGCCCAAAAGGTCAAATACAAAACCGCCCAGCGTGTCAAAATCATCGGCGGGGAAATCCATGCCGGTTTCTTCGGCAAGGTCTTTCAGACTGACGCGGGCGTCGCACAACCAGGCCCCCTCCCCTACCGGCAGAATGTCTTCGGGTTCATGGTCAAATTCATCCTGAATGTCGCCGACAATTTCTTCTAATATATCTTCCATACACGCGATGCCCGAAACGCCGCCGTACTCATCCACCACCACGGCAATATGCACCTTTTTGCGGCGGAACTCTTTGAGTAAATCATCAATATGTTTTGAAACCGGTACAAAGTACGGTTTGCGCGCCAGCGCCCTGACATCAAAAGGCGCGTCGTTTACCACAGCCTTTAATACGTCCTTGATATGGAGAATCCCGATTACTTTGTCGATGGTTTCCTCGTAAACGGGAAAACGCGAATGACCGCTTTCGACGATGAGGGAAAATAATTCGTCACGGGAAGCGTTAGCGGAAAGAAATACCGTGTCCGTCCGGGGAACCATTACTTCCTTGACCGTTGTGCCGGAAAGCTCCACCACGCCCCGAATCATCTCCTGCTGGTCTTCTTCAAGGTCTTTGATGGTTTTGCTGCTGAAAAGGCCGGAAAAGGGACCTTTCATACATTCCTCCCCACAATACGTTCCCCCGCAAGCTCCGCCAAAAGACTCTCTTGCAGTTGCAGCATCGGCTCGGCTTTTTTGTTAGTCCGGTGATCCATGCCGTCTAAATGCAGGATACCATGAATCAGCAAACGGCGTAACTCCTCATCTTCGCTGATCTTAAAACGGCCGGCGTTTTCCCGCAGCGTATCCAGTGAAATCACTATATCGCCCGGCGTATAACGCGCTTGAGTCCGGCGCTTGTTGGCAGGAAAAACATCCCCGTCATTGAGAGAAAATGAAAGAACGTCGGTCGCCTCCGCCTTGCCCCGGTAACGGGCATTAAGGCCGCCGATGGTTTTATCGCCGCAGAGCAGGACGGAAAGATCCCACTTGTCCCTGCCCAGCCGGTCAAGCGCTTTAAGGGCAAATCTTTGCAGGGACTTGCTCCACTCAGGCAGCGGCGCGTCGGCGGCGCTTATCTGTACCCGGTTCACCCGGCCTCCTCCTTCACCTCGGCGCCGATTTTGGGGTACTCGATTCGGGAATGATAATAACCGGCCAGCGCTTTGACAAAGGCGTTTTTAATTATCTCCAGGTCGTGGAAGGTCAAATCCGACTGGGCAAGCTGCCCGTACTCAACCTTGTCGTCAATAAGCTGCTGAATAAATTTTTCCATTTTTGCCACGGTGGGCTTTGCCAGAGTCCGGACGGCGGCTTCGGCGACATCGGCAAGCATAACCACCGCCGATTCTTTGGAACGGGGAGGAATGCCGGGATAGCAAAAATCTTCGGAATTGACCTGGCCTTCCTGCTCGGTCGCCTTTTTGTAAAACCACATAATGAGCGAATTGCCGTGGTGTTCGGCAACGATATTGATAACATCGGCGGGCAAACCGAGGCTGCGGGCCTTTTCAACGCCGAGTTTTACATGGCTGCGTATCACCGTGGCGGAAAGCCGGGGGTTAATGGTATCGTGCCGGTTATGGTCGGTTTGATTCTCCACAAAGTAATCCGGGTTCTCCATTTTGCCAATGTCATGGTAATAGGCCCCGACGCGGGCAAGCAGGGCGTTTGCCCCGATGTCCTGACAGGCCTGCTCGGCGAGGTTCGCCACCATAACGGAATGGCTGTAAGTGCCGGGCGCCGTGGTAAAAAGTTTGCGCAGTACCGGCGCGTTAAGGTCGGACAATTCTATCAGCCTGAACGTCGTGGCGGCGTTTAAGGCGTGTTCCAAAGGCGGCAGTATGCCCAAAATCAACATCCCCGACACAATGCCGTTGAGGGCGGCCCACAGCAGCATGGGCGGATATTCGGCAATAGTGGCCGTCTGCATCAGCAGAATCACAATGACCGCCAGCGCGTTAACCGCGGCGATTGACAGCCCCGCCTTGATTAAGTCCATGCGTTTTTCAGCCCCCCCCAATACCGTAGACGCGGCTACGCCGGAAATAAGGGCAAAAATATACGAAGAAAGGTCAAAAAAACCGGCAAAACACGCGCCCAAGGGGAAGGCCAGCGCCATCACCAGCGCCAGCAGGGGCCCCATAAACACCGCGGGAATCATCACCATGAGGGCGGTAGGGAAAAACAGGGCAACGGGAAAAATACTTTGGGCGGGGACAAGATTTTTCGCAAAACCCGCGCCCGCCAGATACAGACAGGCCAAAACGAACAGCAGACAGCGTTCACTGCCGGAAAGTTCCCGGTTCATGACCAGCCTGCTCTGCAAAAGAATAAACAGCACGTACAGCAGGGCCAGCAATAAAATTAAGCCAATGATACCGCGGGGGTCTTTTGGGGGAAGCGCCGCGCCGATCGCCTCGATATCCTGCATTTCATCTTTGGTGATAATAAAACCTTTCCTGACTATGCGCTTGCCTTTTTCAATATGTTTTACCACCGCGGCAACATGTTCCATTGCTTCCGTTATCCGCAACTCGGTGTCCTCGCGCGAAAAAAACACATTCTCCTGAATAAAAGGATACAGCAGGGACGGGGCAATGGCCCTGATACCGGACGGCATCCGCGCGTTTTCCGCCGCCGCCAGAATCGCCTCCCCTACATCGTTCCGGGAAACAATACCGCTAAAGCTGACCTGTTCCCGCTCGGTACGGTCTCCCAAAGAAACCAGCAATTCCACCCGGTCGGGATTATGCCGCCCCATATCCACGGCCTTCAGCTCAAACACCCCTTTTTTAAGGATACTGTTCAGCAGCTCAAGGCCATAGTCCCTGAACTCGGCGCGCTGCGGGCTGGCAAAATAGGCGTTCAGCGTTTCAGCGGTAAAATAAGCGGGATACTCGGCCTGAACCGCCAGGCGCAACGAAGCCGCGGAAATTTCCGCCGACGCTTCCCGCGCTATCAATGCATCGGTAAAATCGCAAAATTCATTCCATGATTTAAGTATTTCATCGGTGGCCGCCGATGAATACCGGAATACCGCGGGAACCAGCGACTCCTGCGCTTCCATGCGCAGACGCGTCGCTTCTTTATCAATATAGGAAAACGGATGCTCGGCGATAAGGTCACGGTCGGCAACTTTTCCCACCTCAAAATCGCTGAAATCTCCCGGCCTTTCAGAATCCACATTGATGTTGGTAACGATAAAAAAAGCGGCAACGATAAAGGAACCGAGGCATACCATGCCGGGGGCAAGCCCCAACCGCAGAAAATTAAATTTTTTAAATTCATTGAAAAGGAAGTTCAAAAAAATTCCGGCAAGGGAATTATGCGTCTTTTTCATCATAAGCCTGTATTATCTTCTTTATAAGCGGGTTGCGCACCACATCGGCGGTATGAAGAAAGGAAAAGTGCAGCCCTTCGACATCACGGAGAATTTCCACCGCGTGAAGCAGCCCGGACTCGCCGCGCCGGGGCAGGTCAATTTGAGTCGCGTCCCCGGCAATTACCGCCCGCGCCCCTGACCCAATCCGGGTGAGGAACATCTTCATCTGTTCTTTGGTGGTATTCTGCGCCTCATCAAGAATCACCGCACAGTCATTGAGGCTGCGCCCCCGCATATAGGCAAGGGGGGCAATTTCAATCGTTCTGTTTTCTTCCATTCTGCGGATAATCTCAAAGGGAACCATGGATTCCATCGCGTCATAGAGGGGCCGCAGATAGGGATTTATCTTTTGGGCAAGGTCGCCGGGAAGGAAGCCCAGGCTTTCACCCGCCTCCACCACCGGGCGGGTCAGCACCAGTTTCCGCAGATTTTTGGACAGCACCAGCCTCAGCGCTTCGGCTACGGCGAGGTATGTTTTGCCTGTTCCGGCCGGCCCGACGCAAAAGGCGATGTCACAGGCCCTCATTCCCTGAATATAGGCCGCCTGCCCGCTGCTCCGCGGGTAAATACGGCGGAATCCGTGGGGAATTTGGATGACCGCGTCGTGAATCGCGTCGCTTTCGGCGGGAATGGCCGTCCCCGCAAGCGCCTCAACATACTCAAGGGAAGGGGTTTCCCCCTCACGGACAACCGAAATAAGGTTATCCATCATGGTTTTGAAGCGCCTGACCCCGGTTTCATCGGCTCCCTCCAGCCGTATTTCATTGCCGCGGGCGGCGATACGCCCCCCCAGGGAATCCTCCATGACTTTCAGGTTTCCGTCATTGGCCCCGCAGATTCCCGACAGCAAATCGCCTGAGTCAAGTACTATGGTTACGCTGTCCTCCATTCATGTTGAGTCTATAA
This sequence comes from Treponema sp., assembly GCA_031283105.1. GTDB lineage: Bacteria > Spirochaetota > Spirochaetia > Treponematales > Breznakiellaceae > WQXQ01. The sequence goes on from JAITCL010000095.1 coordinate 32,828, forward strand.
CCGCCAGCGCGAGCGCGTCAAGTATGCCGCCCAAGTGGCAGCCTTTGCTTTTGACCACACAGACCAGCCGGTGGGGCGCTGCGGGCAAGCGGAAACGCTTGTAGAACCCGCCTACGGAGCCTCCCAGCACCTCCATTAATCATGCGAATCGTGATACTACGAATAATTATGGTATGGAGGTGCTGGGCTTTTATTGTCCCTACCCTCGTTACTATCTTCCGCTGGTCTCCTCCGGCGGGGAATTCCAAATGTTTCCGCTACCCGCCCGCTCCCTCCGGCTGGTCTCTACTGTAACAGGTGGCAGCATTTACTCTGTTACATTGGTTATGGGGGGAATAAGGCGGCACAGGGAGACAGTGCGGGGCTGCCAAAACATTATGGGATTCTTCGACGGAGCAGACCGGCCCAGAAAAAGCACGCGAACCGGTGAGCGTGTAGATGAATAAAGGTAACACGGCCTAAGCCCAGTAATTGCTTTAGATTATGCAGTAAATGTAATAAGGCTGGGGAACAAAAGCAAAAACTAAGTGTACAGTAAAAGCCGCACGGCACGGGAAACAAGAGGACACGCTCATAATGGAATTACCCATAGTTATCAATAATGCACAGAAGCCGTGCGGGGGCTGCGTAGTTGAATTCCCCCATTTGTTTTGGCAACCCCGCGCGGCCCCCCTGTGCCGCCCTATAATCAATGTAATAGGGTAAATCCTGCCACCTGTGCGGTAGAGACCCGCCAGAGGGGGCGAATTGTTAGCTTCCTTTCCCCATCCTCTTCCTCCGTGTTCTCCGTGTCCTCCGTGGTGAGAATTCTTCCCTGCTTTCTCATCTCGCATAGCTTCCCGCTCGCCCGCAGCGCCCCCTCCGGCGGGTCTATATCAAAAAATAAACGCTGACCCCTTGTGCCGGTTGCATAATTCGCGCACTCTATGGTATTATTTCATATATGATATAGGGAGGAATTATGGCATTGATGGATGGTTATAATTTTGAACATTTGAAGAATGAGGCGGAACAACTGGTACTGCATGAGTTGGAGAAGCAGCTTGAAACCCAGGATCCGGAATTGTGCCGCTGCAATGAATGTATCGTGGATATGGCGGCTATAGCGCTTAACGCGGTAAAACCCCTGTACCGTTTTTCCCTGCTGGGAACGCAATACGCGGCGCAGGCAATGAACGAGCAAACGTATGCGGAAAGCGTACAGCAGGCGGTTGCCCAGGCTATTGCCAAGGTAAAAGCCAACCCCGCCCATGACTAGGCGGGAAAATCAAGCAACCCCGCCGCAGAGCGTGTGCCGACGGGGTATGTACCCTTCGCATACAGTCAAGGGTCTTGACATTCATTAAGGTTTCAGGATAGCTTCTAGAGAGTAAGGAGACAGATATGGCACAGGCCAGTAAAAACAGCCGTACTTCAAGCGCGACGCAGAAATTCTTTTGTTCCTGCGGAGGCGAAATAAAGATGAAGGCCCTTTTCGAGAGCGGCAAAGTAAAAAATGTAGCCGAGTGTGAAAAGTGCAAGCGGCTTGAACGCCGCCCGTCAGACTTCAAGTAAGAGATAAGCGACATTAAAACGTCGCTTATCTTCACGTTAACCGCCATTGCTGCGCAACAGCGGTTAACTCAGGTGTTTACGAAATCCCGAAGGACTTCGTAAACACCCATAAATAACGTCCCAGAATGGCGTTTACAGATAATTATTTTTTGGGGGTTCCCTTTGGCAAAGAAGAGCAGTTCAGCGGAAAAGCGCCACCGGCAGAGTGAAGAACGGAGGATGCGCAACAAAGCAGCCAAAAGCGCTGTACGGACCAGTGTCAAGAAATTCATCGCTCTGGTACAGACAAAAGATCAACCGGCGCATGGCGCCGCGGCGCGTAACGCCGCAGCGCCGGACGCGGCGGCGACAGATGCCGCACTCAAGGACATGATCAAAAAGATTGATACGGCGGCGCGGAAAGGCATTATCAAAAAAAATGCGGCGGCGCGGAAAAAGTCAAGAATGCAGCGGTTTTACAATTCCCATAAAGCGGCGCAGTGAGCGAACCTCTTAACGAGGGTGTATGGCGGTAAATAAATTCACCAAAGCCGATATTGTGGATGCCGTGTACGACAAGACCGGGATGAATCGCAAAGATGTCGGCATGGTGATTGATCTTTTTATCAGCGAAGTCAAGGCCGCTTTAATGAAGCGTCAGGTCATAGAATTGCGGGGCTTCGGCACGTTTGAAATCAAGATGCGGAAAGCCCGGCTGCGGGCGCGTAATCCCAAAACCGGCGAAATTATTTCCATCCGTCCGCATGGTAATGTAGCCTTCCGCCCCGGACGCGATCTTAAACAGGAAGCGTGGGCCATCACCGATGAAGACCCTTCCAGTCCATAAAAACGCCGCCGGGGGCGCCGCCAAAAGCATCGTACAATCCTTTTTTTTCAACCTGGGCTTAACCGCCCTTTCGGTTCTATTATTCGCCGGGGCTTTCCCCAACCTGCTGTTTGAACACGGCCTCCCCGCGCTTGCATGGATTGCCTACGTTCCCATTTTCATACTGTTGTACCGGGTCAGCCTTGCCGCGTCTGTTTTTTGGGGGGCGGTCTATGGTTATGCCGCTTACGGGCTGTTCAATTACTGGCTCGCCGCTTTCCACCCCCTTGCCGGAATCATTGTCTACAGTATTTACATGACCTATAACGCGGCGCTTTTTTTCGCGCTCAGACTCGCCGTTACTTTTTTCCCCCGGCGGGCATATCTGGTTCAGTGGCTCATCTGGCTTGCCTACGAATACCTCTGCACCAAGGGGTTCCTGGGCTACCCTTACGGCATTACCGGCTATTCCCAGTGGCGGATGATTCCCCTTATTCAGATTGCCAATTTGTGCGGCGTATGGGGAGTTTCCGCGCTGGTGGTGTTTTCCTCGGTTTGGCTGGGAGCGGCTTTAGGCGGCAATGCGCTTGCCGTGAAAAACAAGACAGCTAACCCAATCCAAAAGAATATAACCACGGAGGACACGGAGGAACACGGAGGAATAATATCATTAATCATCTTAAAACTCCGTGTTTTTTTTCTTTTGAAGATGCGCATAGCTTCTTTTTTCCGCACGGAAAAAGTAACTGCTCTGTGCTGGGCTGCCGCTCTTGTCGCCGCCCTCTGTTACGGTTTTGCCCAGCCCGCCGATTATTCATCCGCCCCCACGGCACACATCGCCCTTATCCAGCACAACACCGATCCCTGGAAAGGCGGCATTGCCGAGTACCGGAGCAACTATGTGATACTCAAACGGCTTTCCGATGAAGCGCTGGCGGCACAGCCAAAACCGGATATGGTGGTGTGGTCGGAGACGGCTTTTGTCCCCCGCATTTACTGGCATGAAACCTACCGTGACGATCCGCCGTCATGGCTGTTGGTCAAAGAATTGCGGGAATACCTTGCGGCGCAGGAGGTTCCTTTCGTCATTGGCAACGACGATGCCCGCAAAGACCCGGCAAAGAATCCCCGCGCGGGGGAAGATTTTCGGATCGATTACAACGCGGTCATGCTCTTTGACAAGGGGAAAAATACCGCCGTCTACCGCAAACTCCACCTGGTTCCCTTTACCGAACATTTTCCCTACGAAAAACAACTACCCCCGGTGCATCGCGCCCTGGTCAATGCCGACACCCACTTTTGGGAAAAGGGAACCGAGGCGACGGTATTTTCCGGCCCGGGTTTTACGTTTTCCACCCCGATTTGCTTTGAAGACACCTTCGGCTACCTTTCCCGGAAATTCGTGCAAAACGGCGCCGACCTGATTGTCAACCTCTCCAACGACGCATGGTCGCGCAGCCTCCCCGCCCAGAATCAGCACCTGTCTATGGCGGTATTCAGGGCGGTGGAAAACGGCCGCTCAATGGTCAGGTCAACGGCATCCGGCCAAACCTGCGGCATTACCCCCGACGGCAGGGTCATCGCTCTCGCGCCGCCCTTTACCGAGGCATGGCTGACCATTGCCATTCCCATCGTTAAAAACGATACGGTATACACCCGCCGGGGCGATTATCTGGGGATTGGTTGTACCATAGCCGCTTTCTCCCTCTTGCTTTTAGGCGGCCTTGCCTATATAATCACTATCAGAAGGAAATCATGAATACCCAAAACAAAATACTTGTTGTTGATGATGATCCGATAAACCGTGATTTTTTCCAGTTAATGCTTTCCAAGCTGGGCTTCATCGTAGAAGAAGCGGGCGACGGCATAGACGCGCTGGGCAAATTAAAAAAATTCCACCCGGATCTTATTCTCCTTGACAATATCATGCCCCGGATGACCGGCTTTGAACTTACCAAGAGTCTTAAGGAAGATCCAAAATACCGTGAAATCCCCATTATTATGTTTTCGGCCCTTGACGATGTTCAGGACAAGCTAACCAGTTTTGAACTGGGCGTTGATGATTATATTACCAAGCCGTTTAATTTTTCCGAAGTACTGGCGCGGATAAAGGCCGCCCTGCGCAACCGCGAACTGTTTGCCCAGATTGTCGTGCGCGAGTCCCGCCTGAATCTTGCCGAAGCATTGAACCGCGACTTGAAGCAAAACCTCTCTGATTTCGCGCACAATATTGATGACCTTGATTCCGCTGTCGCTCTGCTTTCGGCGGACGGAAAAACTCCTGACGGGGAATCCTTACAAAAAATGAGCGGCGATATTCAGGAAAAAACAAAAAAAATCCGTATGCATATTGCGGAGTTGGACGCGCGGATTGAAAAAACCATTCTTGAATGGGAAGCCCTCAAGAAAAACGAGATTGGGCTTTCCACGCTGGAAACTCAAATACGAAAATTTCTTCATCAGGAATCATAAAGATGACGCCCAGACAGGAAGCAAGAAAAAAAGAATCTTCTCTGGTAACCTTTGGAAAGCAGACCAGTTTTAGCGGACATCTTAAATTTCAGGAAACATTGCTGGTGCAGGGGAAATTCAAGGGAACCATTGACGCGGCGGGAGCGCTCATTGTAGACAAGGAAGCCGTCGTAGACGCCGACCGCATCACGGTCAGCTCGCTGACCGTATACGGAACGGTGATAGGCGACATTCATGCCATTGACAAGGTAGACATGATGAGCGGGGCAAAGGTACAGGGCGATGTTACCGCCGCCCGGCTTCGTATAGCCGACGGCGTTTTGTTTGAAGGCCAGTGCAGTATGACCAGCGTGGACAAAGAAGTGGAAATTTTTTCCCGGCCTGTTGAAGAAATAAAGGCCGAGTTGCTGCGGGTTGGCTGATGCCGGAAACGACTCCCTTATTCACCGAGATTGAAACAAGGGCGGATGAAGCGGCGCGGCATCTGGTAGAAAGCCTGACCCGCAAACGCCTGACGCTGGCCCTTGCCGAGTCCTGTACCGCCGGCCTGATTGCCGATTTATTGGCGCGGGTAAGCGGGGCTTCCGCGGTTTTGTGGGGGTCGTTTGTATGTTATACCCCGGATGCAAAACAGCGGATGCTTGGTCTGGACGGCAGTTTTTTGGAACAGCATGGATTGGTAAGCAGGGAAACTGCCCGCGCGATGGCCCAGGGCGCGTTGGAACGGGCCGGCGTATCCCTCGCCGCCGCCGTTACCGGCATTGCCGGCCCTTCGGGCGACGGGAGCGCTACGCCGGTGGGAACGGCGTGGACGGCGGTAGCCTGGCAGGGGAATTGCCGGGAAAAAGAACTGCACTTTCAGGGAACACGGGCGGCAATACGGATGCAGGCGGCGGCGGCAGTTGTGGAAGAACTGCTTGAAATTATCAACTTGCCGCTTGACAAAAAAAATATAATGGGGTAGAATGGAATTGTTAGTGGTTGTAGTGTCCGGTCTTTTATCATGCATACATATATAAATATAAATCAGTATACCATTTTTGCCTGCGCGTAAGCGTAGAAAACAGCAATGCTTAGGTGGTTTGAACTATGGAAATTGTACGGAGGGGTCGAAAACCCAAAATCACGGAAAATGAGGAATCCATGAATTCAACAGATGATGATGTAGAGTCGAACGGAATGCCGGAGAATTTTTCTTCTGACGGCACAGCCGACGGCGCGCCGGACGGCGGGGAAAGAACCTCCCGCGTGGTAGTGCGGGCGCGGGCCAGAAGGACTACCGGGGGAACGGAATCCCGGTACAACCGCCAGCACGGCAGTTACGCGGCGCAGGGTAACAGCGCGTACGGCAACGGTAACGGATCAGGCGGCGCTTACAACGGAGAAGACCGGCACAACGGCTCAGACCCCGCGGCAAATTCTTTTTCCGAACCGGCGGAACAGACAGGAGAGATGTCAACGCTCTCTTTCCCCAAACTGCCCTCCATGCCGGATTTGTACGGCAAACCCGAACCGCGGCTGGATCAGGATAACGGCAAGCCCCGTCTGACCATCAACGAACTTATACGGCTCAATATGATGGATCTGCGGGAATTGGCTGTTTGTTACAATATTTCCCATGACGATATGGTTGCCCTGAAAAAGCAGGAAGTCGTTTTTGCCATACTGCGGGCGCATACCGAGCGCGGCGGAATTATTTACGCCTACGGTTCGCTGGAAATTCTGCCGGACGGTTACGGTTTCCTGCGCAGCCCGCAAAATTCCTACCTGCCCGGCCCCGATGACATTTACATCAGCCCCAGCCAGATACGGCTTTTTGCCCTTAAAACCGGCGATACCGTGTACGGCCAAATCCGCAGCCCCCGCGAAGGGGAACGTTTTTTTGCCATGCTGCGGGTGGAGACGGTCAATTACGATGACCCCACCGTAGCGCAGAACCGCATCCCCTTTGACAACCTGACCCCCCTGTACCCCAATGAAAAACTTGATCTGGAAACCGTCACCGAAGGGGTCAGCGAGCGTATCATCAACCTGTTCTGCCCCATCGGCAAGGGCCAGCGGGCGCTGATTGTCGCGCCGCCCCGCACCGGAAAAACAATCATGATGCAAAAGATCGCCAACGCGATTACCAAAAATCATCCTGAGGTATACCTTATCGTCCTGCTCATTGACGAGCGTCCCGAAGAAGTTACCGACATGGAACGCACGGTACGTGCCGAGGTTATCTCGTCCACGTTTGACGAACAGGCCGCCCGCCACGTGCAGGTTACCGAAATGGTGCTGGAAAAAGCCAAACGCCTCGTGGAGCATAAAAAAGACGTGGTGATTCTTCTGGACTCTATCACGCGGCTTGCCCGCGCTTATAACCAGACCGTTCCCACATCGGGGAAGATTCTGTCCGGCGGCGTTGACTCCAACGCCCTGCACAAGCCCAAACGCTTTTTCGGCGCAGCCCGTAATATCGAAGAAGGGGGCAGCCTGACCATTATTTCTACCGCCCTGGTGGAAACCGGCAGCCGCATGGATGAAGTTATTTTTGAAGAATTCAAGGGCACCGGCAACATGGAGATCAACCTTGACCGCCGCATTTCCGACCGCCGCCTGTTCCCGTCGATTAATATCAAGAAATCCGGCACCCGCAAGGAAGAACTGCTGCTTAACGAGGAAGAACTACAGCGAATTTGGATTCTCCGCAAGGTTATCAACCCGATGGACGATATAGAAATCATCGAGCTGCTGGTTGACAAAATGAAGAAAAGCAAGAATAATGAAGCATTCCTGCGCTCCATGAATACCGGCAGCGCGGGAGCAGATTAAGAGGTTAATATGAGAGAAAAGATACATCCCAAATATGAGATGACAACTATTTCCTGCGCCTGCGGGAATGTTATTGAAACCCGTTCCACTACCAAAGACATCAAGGTAGAAATTTGTTCATCCTGCCACCCGTTCTTTACCGGTAAACAAAAGCTGGTTGATACCGCCGGACGTATCGAGCGGTTCAGGAAGAAATACAATATCAAGGAATAAAATGATGGCTTCGACAGGTGTTCCTTGAGCTTGCCGAAGGGCTCAGCCACCGAGACTTCTGTCATCGGCGTGGATATTTGACTTGTTATTGGACGACTGATATTCTTTCTTAATGATTCTTTACCACCCTTCAATGGCCTTGAATATGGGCGATTACGGAATTTCAATTCCCATTCATACTGATAAAAATAAAATGGTTCTTGATACGCTCAAGGCCGGCGCTCTGAAGGATATTCCCGAAACTTTGTGGCTGCGCGGCCCTGAATTTTTTGCGGAAATTGCACAAGAGGATATTCTGCGCGTACATTCTCCCGACTATGTCCACAGGCTTTTCTCTCCCGGCGGGATTGATAAAGAAATTATTGAGGCCTATGAACTTGATACGCTATCCGGTAATGGCAAGCGGTGGAACCCGTCAAAATTGGCGCGTCCCTTAAAAGATTTTTTAACGCTGTCTCTCATCAATGCGGGGGGAACCTATACCTGCGGCCTTACCGCGCTGGAATTCCGCACCGGCAAACAGACGGGTTTTGCCTGCTTTCTGGGCGGCGGAAACCACCACGCCCAAAGGGATTACGGCAAAGGCTTCTGTATAATTAACGACGTAGTTGTTTCCCTGCGTAAACTGCAAGCCGAAGGCCGTATACGCACCGCCTGGGTTGTTGATACCGACGCTCACAAGGGCGACGGTACTGCCGCGCTTACATGGGGAGATAGTTCTATCCGTACTTTGAGCATTCACATGGAGAGGGGCTGGCCTCTGAACGAACCGGGCTACGACCCAAACGCGGTCTATGATCCTTCAGTTTCCACGGATTTTAATCCTTCCTTTACGCCAAGCGACATCGACATAGGAATTCCCGAAGGCCGGGACGCCGACTATATTCCGCGGCTGGCGGAAGGCCTTTCGCGGCTGGAAGAACTTCTTCCCCGGCCGGATATTGCCCTGGTGGTGGGCGGCGTTGATCCCTACGAAAAAGACGAGCTTGCCTCGACAAAACCTCTTCAACTGACAAAAGAGACTCTTTTTGACAGGGACATGCTGGTATATAATTTCCTGCGGGAAAGGCATATTCCCACCGCGTGGACTACCGCAGGGGGCTACGGCGCGTATTCATGGGAGATACATGTAAACTTTCTTGGGCATATTATGCCTCAGAGAACAGCGGCGGCTCATTTATGAAAATGCAATTTGCAATCAGGACAGCCTTTGGCGATGGTATCGGTCAGGTTCAGTTTCAGACCCATTGCCTCGGCAATGCCGCGGTCGCCGTCCATAGCCATATCGCATAACAACGCGCAGGTATCGTCATCAAAACCCAGTTTCTGCCACGCGCTTACCAGCGCACAATAGTGGAAATTGGTCTTTACATTGTCCTTGTCCGCGCTGATGCCATCCATATTAAATGTTTTTATTCCAATATCGCGCAAAAAAACTTCCCTGAAATCCCCGCAATTATCCGGGTCAGCGCATTTTTTTCTGAAATTTTCGCCGTGCATAAGACCGCAGCGTTTGATGGCTTTCCGTATAATTCCTTCCGCGTCAAGCCCCGCTTTTTTCATCTCATCATATATGAGACCCATCCACGTTGCCCGATGTTCAATCGCGGCGCGGTTAACCGCTACAATCTCGTCAACAGGATTTTCATTGTTTTTTATTTTGGACATAGATATATAATTATACCGTTATTCGGTGTATTTAAGCAACAATGAGGATTGACACCATTTAACGCCTTTGCATTTTCCCGGAAAACTGTTATAATAACAATATGCTTGAATATACCATCACTTTATTCTGGGATGATGAAGCCTCTGTATGGATTGCCGAAAGTCAAGATTTACCGGGGCTTATTCTTGAATCCGATTCTTTTGATACTCTTGTTGAACGGGTCAAAAAAGCGGTTCCCGAACTGCTTGAAGTGAGTGGAACAAATCATACGCAGGTGAAACTTCATTTTAAGGCGGAACGTCTGGCGGTTGTGGCATAATGGCCAATGGCATAATGAAACGAGCGGGAATTAACTGGCATTTTTAACACCCTCCCCCCACAAAATAATAAAAAACGCTTTCCGGCTTTCCGCGGAATTTATTCCGTTGTACCGGCAGGAAAACGTTACTCAATTTTGCAAAAGGCAATAGAGTTGTTCAGAAACTTCAGTTCCCGAACAAGGCAGCGCCCGTTTGCGGGAAAGCGGTTGGTTCTGCGGTTGTCTATGCATTTGCATACAGCACTCCGCAGAGCTTAGGAACGCACCAGCCGGAACCCCAAGTTGTTGTTCCTGTTCGACGGGGTGTTGTTGTTCCGTTACGCGGAACGCAGGTTCTGACCGTTATTGTTCCAACTGCCGCCGCGTTTCACCCGGTTAGTGCCGGTAACCGCTCTCCTTCTCCAAATACTTTCCTTCTTAAGAAATTTGTCCGCGCAAGGTTAATGGCCGCGCAAACGCTGCGCGACCTTTCAGCCGCTTTTTCTTCCGTTATGACGCCGGAAGACAGCGACGCGCTAATTTCAGCAACCCGCGCCTTAAACCTCCGTTTTGATTTTTGCAACAGGAAAATGCCGTTTTCTTTTATCAAAAAACCGAGGAACGGCAGCCCCGCGGCGGTTTTGCCGAACACCGGCTGCTTTACCGCAAGTTTCAGATTGCGCGTAACATATTCATCAACCTGCGCGAACATTGTTTTAAGTTCCACCTGCGAAGACGCCCATAAAACAAAGTCGTCCATGTAACGGCAGTAGGCACACGGGCGCAGTTGTTCAAGAATAAAATGATCCATAGCGGCAAGGTACAGGTTGGCGAAAAATTGGCTGGTCAGGTTGCCGATGGGAACGCCTTTGCCCGGCGCGGTTTCGTAGCTGTCAATAACGCCGTCCAATAAAAACAGCACGCGCTGGTCTTTGATAAGCCGGCGAAGCTGCGCCTTCAGCGCCTCATGGTCAATTGAATCAAAATATTTGCGGATATCAAGTTTCAGGAAAAAGGGGCTGGCCTTGCCGCGTCCAAACGCATAACGCACGGCGGCATGGGTTCCCTTTCCTTTGCGGCAGGCGTAACTGTTGCAAATCATCGGGCGGTCAAAAACAGGTTCGATTACGTTCATTATGGCGTGATGCATTATCCGCTGTTCAAAGGGCGCGGTGCTGATGACGCGCAGTTTGGGGTCTTTTATCAGAAAGGAACGGTAACGCCCCCAGCCGCAATCGAGCGAGGTTAATTTGCCGCGCACCGCCGCAAGATTTTCTTCAATATTTTTGCAAAAATTGACGGCGGAATAACTGCTGCGGTTTCCCCGCAGGGCTTTAAGAAAGGCAAGGCGGATATTGTTGTAATCGACAATGTGTTCAAAAAGCCGGCTCTGCCGTTTCATTGGATGCCTCCCCCGTTTGTTCCGCCATAAAGAGATTCAAAAACGCTTCGCCGTATTGCTTGACCCGCGCGTCGCCGATGCCGGATATGGAAAGCAAATCTTTCGCCGTTTTGGGATTTTTTTTGACCATGCCGGCAAGCTGGTCATTGGTAAAAACCGCGTAAACCGGTATGCTTGATTTTTCCGCAAGTTCTTTGCGTAACTCGCGCAGTTTGTCAAACAGGGCGTATTCATCGGCGCTCAAGACTTCCCGGTAGTCTATGCGCTGCGATGCGTTAGGCGCACTTTTACCGCCGCCGTCGTTTCCGTATTCGATGATAAACACCCAGCCGGTTCCCCGCTCTCCGTCAATGAGTTTTTTTTCGACATTGACGATGCGGTGCGAGCGTAAAAACAGATTCAGCTCATCGGTGACTGATTTTTCGCCAAAAGGGCTGATAAAAAAACTGGCATATTGTGTCAACAGCGCCATAATTTTCCTTTCTAAAAAGAATTTTACCACTAACCACACGAACGCGTACCTTCGGTACGTTCACGAACTTTTACTCTGTTGTTGTTCGTGTTCGTTGGTGTTGGTTCGTGGTTTATTATTCTTTCTGGATATTTCAAAAAAAATTTTTCCGACCACTTGTCCCAAGTGGTCGGAAAAAAAACCGACTCGAAGGGCTTAAGCGCATCGCTTCCACCTGCTTGACGCAGGTGGGCGCTCTGCGCTTCGCGCCCTTCTCGATTCCGCAGAACTCAGGAACGCACCAGCCGGAACCCCAAGCCGTTGTACCCGTCCGACGGGGTGCTGTCGAACCGTCACGCGGAACGCAGGTACCGACCGACATCGCCCCAACTGCCGCCGCGTCTCACCCGGTTAGCGCCGGTAACCGCTCCGGCGGGATCCGTGTTATCTTCTGTTATATCTTCTTTGTACCAATCCCAGCACCATTCCCACACATTCCCGTGCATGTCATACAGTCCCCACGCGTTAGGTGTCTTTAATCCCACCTTATGCGTATTGGTGACTGCATTATTAGAATACCACGCCGCGGTATTCAGGTGCGGTGTTCCGTCTTCGGTGTCACCAGTATACCAAGCAGTTGCCGTCCCCGCGCGGCACGCGTACTCCCACTGCGCTTCGGTCGGCAAACGGTAGCCGTTTTTATTCCAGTCCACCGTTACCGTCGCACTGGTTATGGGATACCCCGTCGCAGGAGTCCTGTCACTGATCGTATATACCGTCTGCAACCCTTCCTTAACGCTCAACTTGTTGCAGAACTCTACCGCGTCATACCAGCTTACCGTCTCCACCGGCAGTTTGCCCGGCGTACCGCTTTCCCCGTCTACCGCTGCCGTAAAATTGCTGGGATTGCTCCCCATTACCGCCTGATACTGTTCCTGCGTTACCGGATACTTTCCCATGTAAAAACTTTTTGTCAGCTTTACCGAGTGCTGCCCTTCTCTGGCTTCAATACGATTCGGTTCTGTCTCCGGGCTGCCCATCGTAAAGGTTCCGGCGGGTATCAACCTCATCACGATTCCCGTGGCAGATGTTATTTCCACCGGCGGGCCTCCACCACCGCCCCCTCCGCCGCCGCCGCCGTTGCCTCCTCCACCGCCATTATCGCATGCCGAAAAACCAATCACCGCCGCAACGGCGATAATCCACAATTGTTTAACTGTGTTTTTCATTGAAAACTCCTTTATTTCTTTAAAATAAGCAGGAAAATACCATATATTTCCATAGAGCATATTATATATTCTATAGAGCATTGTGTCAATATCTATAGACAATTATTTATTGTCTATGGAAGATGCGTATAAACAATTACAATTTGTAGTTGGTAAAATCAGGGAAATACGGATAAAAAAATCCATGTCCCAGCTTGAATTATCCGTCAATTCAAATTTATCCCAGAGTTTTTTGGCAAGCGTAGAAAAAGGGAAAAAACAGCCTTCCGTATTAACTTTGCTCCGGATTGCCTCCGCTCTTAATGTAAGCCCAAAAGTTTTCTTTCCGGAACATGAAACCACATCAAAAGATGAAACAAAAGACCTTATTATTAATCTTGTAAATTCTTTATAAAAAATTTGTGAGAAATATTAGGAGTAAAGTCTTAGCTATGAGCGGCGCATATTGCCGCTCCCAGGGCGTCGGCGGCATGATCCGGTTTGGGAATTTCCGGCAGACCCAAAATAATCCGCACCATTTCCTGCACCTGTTTTTTTCCGGCGCTGGCAACCCCCGTTACCCCCTGCTTGATCGCGTTGGGTCTGAATTCCGTTATCGTCAGTCCGCGCTCGGCAAGGGCGGCAAAGACCACCCCCCGCGCTTCGGCGACGGGAATCGCGCTGGAGACATTTCTGCCAAAGTACAGGGTTTCAATGGCGGCTTGCGCGGGCTGGTACGTGTCCACTAACGAGCGGATTGATTTCATTATGGAGAACAAACGTTCCGCCTGGGGACGGCCCGCTTTTGTTTCAATACTGCCGTGGGCGACGTAGCGGAGCTTTCCCCCGGCGCAGTCGAGTATCCCCCAGCCGGTGGAAGCCAGACCGGGGTCAATACCGATGATGCGGCGGCCTTTACTCCCCTTCGTAACCTTCGGGGATGCTGATATTGGTGTAGACGTTTTGCACGTCATCGTTTTCTTCAAGTTTATCAACCAACCTGAGGGCTTTGGCGGTAGCGTCATTGTCCAGCGTTACCTCCGCATCGGCAACCATGCTGATTTCCGCGCTCATGGTTTCAAAATTTTTCCCCTGGAGCGCGTTCATCACCGCCTCAAAATCTTCCGGCGCACTGGTCACTTCGATAATGCCTTCTCCGGCGGAAATGTCCTCCGCGCCGCCTTCCAAAGCGGCTTCCATGACCGCGTCTTCGGTGTATTTATCGCCGTCCAGGGTAATGACCCCCTGCCGTTTGAACAGGCGGGAAACCGATCCCGATGTGGCAAGCTGGCCGCCGGCTCTGGTGAGGATATTGCGTATGTCCGCCGCCGCCCGGTTTTTATTGTCGGTTAACACCTCAATAAAAATGGCCACCCCGCCGGGGGCATAGGCTTCGTAGACCAATTCCTCGTAATTGACGCCCTCAAGCTCGCCGGTTCCCTTTTTGATGGCGCGGTCGATATTGTCCTTGGGCATATTGGCGCCCCGCGCCTTGAGAATGGCGGTGCGCAGCCGGGGGTTGCTGTCAGCACTTCCCCCGCCCATACGGGCAGCGATTGAAATTTCCTTGATTAACTTGGTAAAAACCTGGCCGCGCTTTGCGTCAGCGGCCCCTTTTGCGTGTTTGATAGTCGCCCATTTACTGTGGCCCGACATGATTGCTCCTTACTTATTAATATGTTGTTATTGTACCAAAACGGCAAAAAAATGTATAGTACCCTCGGTGATGAATTCGATTAATAACGCATTTTTGGCGGATGGAACGGCATACAGTCCCCATAACCCCCTGATAATCGCCGAATTGGGCACGGCGCATGGCGGCAGCCTCTCCCGGGCGCGGGAACTGGTTCAGGCGGCGGCGGAAGCGGGGGCATCCTGCGTCAAACTGCAAATGGTATTCGCCGATGAAATCCTCCACCCCAACACCGGAGAAGTGTCCCTGCCCGGCGGCGCAATTCGGCTGTACGACCGTTTCAAACAGCTTGAAATGCCGCTTGATTTTTATACGGCAGTTAAAGAATACGTTGAATCGCGGGGATTATTGTTTCTTTGTACCCCTTTTGGCCTGAAAAGCGCACGGTTGCTGCGCACATTGCAGCCCAAAATCGTCAAAATCGCGTCGCCGGAGTTGAATTTTACGGATTTATTGCAGGAAGTCGCCGGATGGGGCCTGCCCACGCTGCTGTCATCGGGGGTTTCAACGCTGGGGGATATTGAGGAAGCGGTGGGAATAGTGGGGAGTGGGGAGTGGGGAATGGGGAATGGGGATTATGGTATGAACTATCGGGGTATATCCCGGAAGCAATACGGTAGTCCGAACAACAATCCCTACTCCCTACTCCCTACTCCCTACCCCCCTATTTGCCTTCTCCACTGCGTAACGGCGTATCCGGCGCCGGAAACTGATTACAACCTGCGGGTGTTGCACAGCCTGGCGGCGGTTTTCGGCGTTCCGGTGGGGGTTAGCGACCACAGTCTTGACCCGGAACTGGTGCCGGCGTTGGCGGTCAGCCAGGGGGCGGCGGTTGTCGAAAAACATTTTTGCCTTTCCCGTGACGATCCCGGCCTTGACGACCCTATCGCCCTGCCGCCGCCGGAATTTGCCCGCATGGCGCAGGCAGTCCGCCGCGCCGCCGAAACGGGGCCGGAGGAAACCATTGCGAATTTAAGCCGCCAGCGGGGGGCGGCGCTGGTCGAAACCGTTTTGGGCAGCGGCATAAAAACCCTTGCCCCCTCGGAAAAAGAAAATTATTCCCGCACCAACCGTTCAATCCATGCGTTACGTGACATTCAGGCGGGTGAAATTATACAGGCCGGTGATCTTGCGGTACTGCGCACCGAAAAAATTCTGCGCCCCGGCCTTGCCCCTTCCCGTGCGGCGGATATTTGCGGCAGAACGGCGCGGCAATTTATTCCCGCCGGAGAAGGCATAAGGTTTGAGGATGTGTAGGGGGGTACGATGTTGCGACAAATACCACGTGCCACTTGCTCATAAAACATCCGAAGTATTTTTATCGCTGCTAAATTGAATTTTCAATATTTCTTTCTGCCGTTCAATTTCAGCTATCAATTCTTCCTCGGTGGGCAGATAGGGCATATATTTTGCGGCAAATAACTGTTGGTTTTCATTAAGAACAGAATACCGTGCGATGGTTTTATCAGTTTCGGTGCAAAGCAGGATGCCGATAGTCGGGTTATCGCCATCCCGCTTTCTTATGTCGTCAAACATACGGACATACATATCAAGCTGCCCTATGTCCTGATGTGTGATTTTATTCGTTTTTAGTTCGATAAGCACGAAACATTTCAGGATAAAGTTGTAAAATACCGAGTCGATATAAAATTCTACTGTTTCTGTCTGTATATGCTGCTGACGGGACACAAAAGCAAACCCTTTCCCCAATTCAAGGAGAAATTGCTGAATGTGGTCGATAATTGTCTTTTCAAGTTCCGCTTCAATGTAGCCGTAATTATCGGGAAGTCCAAGAAATTCAAGGACTGCGGGATTTTTGATAAATTCCAGCCTGTCCTGAAAATCAGCCGTCTTTTCCTCATTTCTGCTGTTACGATGTCTTTGTTCTGAGAGGACAGCAGGCGCTAATAATAAAGGGTGGAAATGTTCCTGTCCAGGGTTCGGACAGACCAGTTGTTTTCGGAAGTCTCGGTAAGGTAGTATTTTACGGCGTTTTTGTCGGTAAGCCGCATAATCAACCTGAAATAAGACCATGTCAGATTCGGCACACAGTGTATGCCAAATTCAAAGTCTATTTGCGTAGTTACCGGATTATAAAACATTAAATGCTTTGCATCAATTCAAAAATAAGCGAGGTTAATTTCTCAATATCGCCATCAATAGTTCCTGACATATAGCGTTCATACCCTGAAAGGATGAAGATAGTTTATGCTGTCAAGCAAAACTGCCAGATGCCCGGCAAGTTGGGATTTTTCCGCACGGTCGATTTTCCGATAACCAACGACAAGGGTATCAATGTAGACGAAACCTTTGTCAAAATATACGGTAAGAAAAAACGGCTTCCCCTGTTTGCTTATCTCAACAGTCCCTTTCTGCCCTGCCCAATGGTACACGTCCTGAAACAGATAACGGTGTATATCCAAAAGCGTCCCGGTGTTTTGTACGGTTATCGGCTGTGTTTCAAGTTCCTTTGCCCGTTTGACAACGGCAGCGCTTTCAAAAAACAACAAACCGTCCGAATCGGTAATATCAGCAAGGTTTCGTAGAACTCCGGTCTTTGGATCGGTATAGGTATAATCAGGGTCAATATATTCATAATTATTACGCATAGGCTTTATCTCTGGTTAGCTGAACCAAC
>JAITCL010000120.1 GCA_031283105.1 Treponema sp.
TGCCTCACTAATCCTATCAGGGCTTCAATGCAGTTTTTTTCCCCTTCATATTCCCTCCCTATTCCTAATTTTACCACGCTTTTTACTCTATTTGCCTCTTAAGTTGTTGACAGTGGGAAACTACCCCCCTCTATCAACATAAGGCAACAGCATTTACCATGATAATAAGTACTATATCAGCATAAGCCGCCTGAGAGAGGCCGGCGGGGCGGCAAAAAAATTCCGGGAATTCACTGCCGGAAGAGACCAGGGAGTAAAAGCAAAAACTAGGTGTACAGTAATAGCCCAGCACCTACATACCATAATTATTCGTACTATCACGATTCGTATGGTGATGTAGGTGCTGGGGGACTCTGTAGGCAGATTCTCCCGGTTTTTTGCCCGCCCTGCGCGGCCTTCTCATGCGGATGTTACTTTATGTAATAACTTGATAGAAGGGCAAATGCTGTTGCCCTGTCAAAACTCCACGGCGGATTTTCCCCTCATTTCTTACTGTTTCGTCCATGTATTAGTTTCGCCGTCTGGCCGCGTATACGTTCCCGGCGTGCCGTAGGTTTTGTCTGTTGCGTAAAACTTGTAGCGCAAGTCACCGAGTCCTTTGAACACATCACTGGTAAACCAGTCTGAAGTAACCGTGCCTTGAAAGGTTACGCTGGTAAGGTTGTCGCAATGGGTAAAAGCGTAACGCCCAATGTGGGCTACGCTGTTCGGTATGGTTACGCTGGTAAGGCTGGTGCAGCCCTCAAAAGCGAGAAGCTCAATGTTGGTTACGCTGTTTGGCATGGTTATGCCGGTAAGCGTCGTGCATTTATAAAAAGCAGCTTCCGGAATGATTGTTAAAGAACTGCCGGAAAGGTCAAGGCTCACATATTTACCCGCATCCTTTATAACTTTCGCAGTGTTCTTAAGCCTTCTGGTATTGGCGTTCATGGAAACCTTTATAGGTTTATCAGGACTGTTGGCGGGCTGCTTGTCGAGGTATTCCTTGAGCGCCTCGGCGCTGTTGAAACTTTTGCTGCCGCAGGCGGCCAGTATGCCGGCGGCAAGGACAAGGGCTATATAATGAACAATTTCTTTGAGCAGGCAAGAACGGGGAATGGCTTTTCGCAAGCGTATCATGGTTTCACTCCTTTGTTAAGCGATATGCCTGAACATCAAACATACTGCCATGATGGGGAAAAAACGGTCAAGCGTCCATCGGCCAGGGCAACAGCATTTACTTTTGTATAAACCAGCCGGAGGGGGCGCTACGGGCAAGCGGGGAACTATGCGAGATGAGAAAGCGGGGAAGAATTTTCACCACGGAGTACACGGAGAACACGGAGAAGAAAGAAAAGGGAAAGGGGAGTAAACAATGCGCCCCCTCCGGCTGTCCTCTACCATTTAGGGCAACAGCATTTACCCTGTTACATCGGTTATAGGGTGAAATAAGGCGGCACAGGGGGACAGTGCGGGGTTGCCAAAATATTATGGGGTTCTTCGACGGAGCAGACCAGAGAGTAAAAGCAAAAACTAGGTGTACAGTAACAGCCGCACGGCACGGAAAACAAGAGGACACGCTTATAATGGAATTACCCATAGTTTTCAATAATGCACGGAAGCCGTGCGGGGGCTGCGTAGTTGAGTTCCCCCATCTATTTTGGCAGCCCCGGCGCTGTTCCCTGTGCCGGTTTACGCACTATGTGCGTGTGAAAAAAACTAAATGCTGTTGCCCTGTCCATCAGCATATACCGCTTGTTTTTCGTGTGTTCTTTATGCTATTATAGCGCCTTACACCATTTTGGAGGTTGTATGTCCGTAGTGTTAAAAGGGCGGTCTCTGCTTACCTGGCTGGATTATTCGGCGGAAGAAATCCGGTATCTGCTGGATCTTTCAAAAAAAGTCAAAGCTGAAAGTAAAAAAGGCAAGATACGGCAGCGGTTTACCGGCAAAACCCTTGCCCTGCTGTTTGAAAAACGTTCCACGCGGACTCGTTGCGCTTTTGAAACGGCCTTTGGCGAGGAAGGCGGCCACCCTGTTTGCCTCTCCGGCGCGGACATTCACCTGGGCGAAAAAGAATCCATCGAGGATACGGCGCGGGTGCTGGGACGAATGTTCAGCGCGATTCAATTCCGCGGCTTTAAGCAGGAAACGGTGGAAACACTGTCAAAATATTCCGGCGTACCGGTGTATAACGGCCTGACCGATTTATTTCACCCCACTCAGGCCCTTGCCGATATAATGACCCTTGAGGAAAGCTGCGGTTCATCAAAAGGAAAATTACTCTGTTTTGTGGGCGACGGACGGAATAATGTCGCCCGTTCCCTCATGGTGATATGTTCCAAACTGGGGGTACATTTTACCATAGTCACGCCGCCGGAACTGAACCCCGATGCCGCCATTTGCGAACAATGCGCCCCGTTAGCCGCTATTTCCGGCGCGAAGATTACCGTTACCGCCGATACCGCCGCCGTTTCCGGCGCGGACGCCGTGTACACCGATGTTTGGGCGTCTATGGGCGAGGAAGATAAAAAGGAAGAGCGCACAAAATTGCTCAGTCCCTATCAGGTGAATCAGCCGCTCATGAAAAAAACCGGGCGCGCTGACAGCATTTTTCTCCACTGTCTGCCGGCGGTCAAGGGTGAAGAAGTAACGCCCGATGTGATAGACGGCCCGCAAAGCCGCGCCTGGGATCAGGCGGAAAACCGCAAACACACGATAAAGGCGATTATGCTGGCTACGTTGGGTTGCTAATTAAAATGTAGCCAAATCTGATCAACCGTACTATAATAACATTAAAGAGTATCGCCGGAATGATTACGAAAAGACAGATGTGGTTTATTACGGGGGTGGTGTTTTTTGCCGTTTATTTTTTTATTGCGGCGCGGCCAATCCCCCTTGAGACCGTGTTAATTCCCTGTTGGCTCAATGACATTGAATCTGCCGCGCCGGTATCTTTGAGCGGCAGCCCGGTGCGGGATTCAGTCGCCGCGCAGCCGGATCGGAGGATTCCTTTCAGCCTCGGCGGCCAATTCGGTTATATCAGCCGGGACGGTTTTTTTTCCGTCAATCAGGTAAAAAAAGCCAATATCTCGCTGTCCGCTGAACATTGGGCCGAATACGAGGCGGAGCCTGACCGTATTACCGTTTACGACAGCGACGGCGAGACGTTTACCCTTATTGAAAATCCCCGCGGTTACCCCTTCTTTCTGGACGGAAGGACTTTTCTCATAAGCAGCGAACAGAATGTCATTTCCGAGATTGACCGTTCCGGCGCGGTATCATGGGCGTATGAATTTCCCGCTCCCCTGACCTGCGTTGACGCCGCTGCGGGACTGGTGCTGGCCGGCTCGCTGGACGGCGTAATCGGGCTTTTGGACGGCGGGGGGAGGCAGGTATTTACGTTTGAGCCCGGCGGCTCGCGGTATGCGGTTATTCTGGGCTGCGCCATGTCGCGTGACGGTTCGCGGCTGGCCATTATTTCCGGCATCGACGATCAGCGTTTCCTCATATTGGAACGCTTCGGGGCCAATGCCTCTGATTATAAAGTCGTTTATCATGAATTTCTGGATGACGGTTTCCGCCGTCCGGTGCATATTACCTTTGTTGAAAATGACCGCTGGGTTGTTTTTGAACGCGACGGGGGGCTTGGCTTTTACGAGATAAACGCGCGGCAGGCGGGAAAGGTGGCGTTAAAGGGGGAGATAAGCGCCATTGACCAGTCGGGCGGACAGGGAATGGTGTTTGTCATTATCTCCCGCTTTGGGGATACCAAAGAACTGGTCGGCATCAGGCTGCCCGGCAGGATAATCATCGAATCGCCTTTCAGAAGCGAAGAAGTGTTTTTGGGCAGGATAGATTCAAGGCTGATTGTCGGCGGCGGTCAAACTCTGGTTTCTTTTGATCTGGAAAAAAGATAATGAAAAAAATGAGGAATATTTTTTTTATTGTATGCGAGGGGTTTAATACCCAAGAACCCGCTTCGCGGGGGAGCTTCAGGGCGAGGTTGTTGATTCATGATGATGAGTTTGCTCCTTCACCTTTTAGGGAATCGCTCATTAATTCAACCCCAAGAAATTTACCACGTAGTTACACGGAGTTTCACAGAGGGGGGAATAGGCCGGTCGGAGGGGACGGGCGGGTAGCGGAAACATTTGGAATTCCCCGCCGGAGCAGACCAGAGAAAAAAGCAAAAACTAGGTGTACAGTAACAGCGTCCGGCACACATAGTATGAGGACAGCACTGATTTACAAAAATGAAAAATACTTGGTTGTAGAAAAAAAGGCCGGACGGGGCTGCGTAGGCGGGTTCTACAAGCGTTTCCGCTCGCCCGTAGCGCCCCCTCTGACCGGATTTCTGCACATCTGTGGGTCAAGTTTAGTCTTCAGGGTAGGATTATTAATAGCGGCGTTTGCGCTCTGCAATTCCCTGACCGCGCTGGAGTGGCCTTTACCGGACGCCGTCATGGTACGCAACTTCGGCTTTAATGACCGGGGCAGGCCCTCTCTGGGAACGGTGTTTCAAGGGGAAGGGGATATACGCGCCGCCGGTGACGGAGAGCTGATTTTTTCCTGTACCGGAAAAGAAACCGCTTCCCGTCTGCCGTCCCCGCTGGGGGCATGGGCCGCCGTCGATCATGAGGACGGATTAATCAGTATTTACGGACGCGGCGGGAACGAAGCCGCAGACCGGCCCCTGTCGAAGGTAAGCCGGGGCGCCCCCATTGCTGCGGCGGGAAATTCCGGCTGGTCACGGCGGAACGGTTTTTATTTTGTGCTGTATGACCGGAAAGAGCGGCGCTGGGTAAACGCCTCAATGGTTATCACGCCGTTTCCCGATACCGTCCCGCCGCAGATTGTGGGGATACAACTCCGCAGGGCCGACGGCAGGCTGCTGGAAGGCAGCCAACTGCGGAATTTAAGCCAGGGCAGGTATACCATTATGGTTAATACTATTGACACCCTGCTGGAACTAAAACTGCCGCTTGCCCCCCACCGTATCGTTTGTTCAGTTAACGGCGAGGAAGCCGGAGCGCTCTCCTTTGAAACTATATGCGCCCGGAACGGCATGTTGATGGTGAGCCGCAACGCCCTTATCCCCGCGGAGCGGGTATACGCCCCCTACCCGGGTTTTGAGGCGGGCGAGGTACACCTGAGCCGGGGGCAGGCGATACTGGAAATAGTCGTGCAGGACATTGCCGGTAATTCCCGCAGCGCATCAACCCGGATGATTATTGAATGATCGTATGAGTCTGCGGCAGCCTGTAAAAACCTGGTCTACGCCGGTAACGGAGGAAGAGCGCCGGCCTGTTCCCTGCGCCCTCTGCGGCGGCGGGCGGTTTAAGCCTTCCCTTTCCGGTGAAGGTTTTGCCTACGTCAAATGCGCCGTCTGCGGCCTGGTTCAGATAAACCCCCAGCCCCGTGCCGCCGATGTAGAGCGGCGTTACCGGGAATCCTCCGGCAATGATTATCTTGCCTATGAACTGAAAAATGAAGCGGCGTTTCTTGAACTGCAAAAACTTTCCCTCGCGGACGCGGGCTTTGATCGTATAGAACGGGAATTGATGGAGCGTACCGGCAGGAAGCCGTCTGTTCTGGATGTGGGCTGCGCTACCGGCGCATTGCTGGCTTTTTTACAGGACAGGGGCTGGCAGACAACGGGTGTGGAAATTTCACCGTCCGCCGAATATGCCCGCACAGAGCGGGGGCTTGATGTCCGCAGCCAAAGCCTTGAAGACTGCCGCTTTCCCCCGGAATCATTCGATTTGGCGCTTGCGTCCCATGTGGTGGAACATCTTAACAATCCCGCAACGTTTATCCGCCAGACATGGCAGTTATTGCGCCGCGGCGCATACTTCATGCTCACCACGCCGAATATTGACGGTTTTCAGGCGCGGCTTCTGGGTAAACGCTGGCGTTCGGCCATTTTCGACCACTTGTACCTTTTTTCGATACGCACCATCAAGGCAATGCTGAAAGCGCAGGGCTTTGTAACCGAAGGAATTTACACTTGGGGGGGGCTTGCCGCCGGAATCGCACCTCTCCCCCTCAAAACCTTTGCCGACAAAACGGCAAAAGCCCTGAGACTGGGCGATGTCATGCTGGTTAAAGCCCGAAAACCATAGGCAAACACTATCGGGCTTTCTTTTTGGCGGTTTTTGCCTTTGTTTTTGCCTTTGTCCTGGTTTTTACAGCCGCCTTCTTCTGTTTGGCGTATTTTCTGTTCAGGTCAAGCATATACTCGCAGCAGGCTGTGCAAAGGGTACGTCCTTTTTTTACCCTGCCCCCGCAACGCGGGCATTTACCGCTGTTTATACGCTCGTGGTACTTTTCCCGCCTTTTGTCGTTGACTTCATCCTTGTGTAATTCAAGGAATTTTCTCTGCCTGAGTCTGTTGCTTTCACGCGCTTTTTCGTCCATTAGTTATGCTCCTTTCAACTTTATAGTATAACCGATTTTCAATAAACCGCAAGCGGAAATGTTACTACTCCAAGAATTTACTCCCTAATATATTGCAATTTTCGGGCGGGTATATTACCATTAAAGTGAGGTAACAGTGAAAAAGATAGTGATTTTTTGCCTGTATTGTGTGGTTTTTACCCTGATTCCTGCCGTTTCTGTCATGGCGGGGGGCGGGAAAGATACCACAAAAAGTAAACCTTTCCCCAGCCGTGAAGAAGAACCTAATGTCTATCCATTGGCTCCTTTTGATGATGAGGAGGATGAGGATGAGTATTCCCTTGTTCCTGAAACAACTGCCGTCAATGAGAATGAGACCTCCCTTGTTCCTGAAATAGCTACCGTCAATGAGAATAAGCCCCCCCGTGTTTCTGAACCACCTGCTGTCAATGAGAATAAGCCCCCCCGTGTTTCTGAACCACCTGCCGTCAATAAGAATAAATCCTCTGATACTATTGACATAATTGTTCTCAATGATGATGGTGAATCTTCCCCTGTTCCTGTAGTACCACGCGCCGTTGTTCCTGCTGAAATGCTCGCTCCTGTCCCTGTACCACCCGCCGCCCCGCCTTCGGTTGCGTTTCCGCCGTCGCCTCCTTCTCAACCACCGATGCCGCCTGCTCCTGGGATAGACAGGTCTTCGCGGAACAGCAGCGCCGGCGCCAACACT
The DNA here is from genome assembly GCA_031283105.1 of Treponema sp. GTDB lineage: Bacteria > Spirochaetota > Spirochaetia > Treponematales > Breznakiellaceae > WQXQ01. The sequence continues at coordinate 7,109 of JAITCL010000120.1, forward strand.
CCCCCTTCCGCAGCCGAATCTGCCGCGCTCGCCGCCCGATTTGCCGATGAAGCCGCTCGATCGGCCAGGGCAGCCGAAGATGCCGCCGCGGCAGCAGTAGCGGCAGCTACCGCCGTTCCTCAATCACCGCCGCCGCCTGCCGCTAAACCACAGCCGCAGCCGCCGGTACGGACGGTTGTCCCCACGGTCAATATTATTGTACCTCCGGCTGCTCCGCCCGCCGCCCCGCCCGCGTACAAACCTTCCATGAACGTTACGCCGGGAATGCCTGACCCTTACTGCAACGGCGTTTACCGTGTACAGTTGGGCGCTTTTTCCAATAACGGTTTAGCCCAGAACTGTTTTAACCGGCTGAAATCCGCCGGTTTTACCCCTTACTATGAACAGTATGGCAGTCTGTACCGCGTTGTTATTACCGGGATACCAGCCGCCGATATGGCCGGGGTTATCCGCCGCCTTGAAGCCGCCGGTTTTACTGATGCCTGGATACGCGAGGAAAGGTAAAACATTTTTCTGCATAGATTAGACCCCCGAACCAAGCTGGTATTGACAGCGCTCTTTACCGTACTTGTTTTTATTATTGATACGTTAATCGTTGCCGCGGTACAGATGCTGTTTTTTTTCGGCCTGTGCTGCGCGGCGAAAATCCCCCTTAAAAAAATATTTCCCCGCTTTATATTCCTGGCGGCGCTGATTGCGGTGGTAATAATGTTGCAATTATTTTTGGGGCAGGGTCTGTCCTTCGGTTTGATGATAGGCTGCCGCATCATTACGCTGGCCATTCTGATGCCCATGTTGACCATGACGACTGACGCGCAGCTTCTTGCCCTGGGCATTACCCGGCTGGGGTTGCATTACCGCGCCGCCTTTATTATTACTGCCGCGCTTAATTTGATTCCGTCATTTGAAGAAGAAGCCCGGCTGATTATGGATGCCCGCAGACTGCGGGGCATACGTTCCATGCGCGTGCGGGAATACCCGGCGATTGCCCTTCCCATGGTGATTAAAGCAATGCGTCAGGCTCAAACAACCGCGCTGGCAATGGACGCGCGGGCATTCGGCGCTTACCCGACCAGAACATGGCTGCGGGAAATAAAATTATCCGCCATTGATTATGGGGTTTGTGCGGCAGGCATAATCTGGTCTGTTGCCGTGGTAACGGCAAACTATTTTGTTAAAGGGTAACGCCGTGTCCGGTTCAATCATTACACTGGAAAATGTTTCCTGGGCATATTCCCGCGCACGGGACTGGGCGCTCAAAAATATCAGCATGAGCATAGAGGAAGGGGAATGTATCGCGGTGATGGGAGAGAACGGCGCGGGGAAAACCACCTTATGCCGTCTTTTGAACGGCCTTATCCCCCATTCACTGGAGGGAAAGCTGGCGGGAACGGTGACGCTTGACGGCATGGTGACGACAGCGTGTACTGTCGCGCGGCTTGCGGAAAAAGTCGGCATGACGTTTGACGATCCTCAGTCCCAGCTTTTTACCGCGCGTACAACCGATGAAATAGCCTTTGCCCTTGAAAATTTACGCCGGCCTGCCGGTGAAATCAGAGAGAAGGTACAATGGGCGCTGGACATTGCCGGACTTTCCGCTTATGCGGATTATGCCCCTTCAGCGCTTTCAGGCGGACAGCAGCAGCGCCTTGCCATTGCCGCCGCTTTAGCAATGGCGGAAAAAATTCTGGTGTTGGACGAGCCGGCGTCTCAGCTTGACCCGGCGGGGGCGCGGGAAGTTCTTGCGCTTATCCGCGGCCTGCGCGACCGCGCCCGGCTGACGGTGGTCATGGCGACTAACTCAGGCGAAGAAGCGGCGGAGTTTGCCGACAGGATATGCGTTTTGAAAAACGGGAGCCTTGCCGCGCTGGACACGCCGCGGCGTATCTTTTCCGATCAGCATTTGTTGGATGACTGCGCCATTGCGGCGTCCCCGGTTGCGGAATGTGCCTGCCGCATGGCCGATTTGGGCAAGCCGCTGCCCCGCTTTCCCGTGAATCTCAGCGAGGCCGAAGAATCGGTGGCTGCATGGTATGAATAACCCTGTCCCCGCGATTCAACTTAACCATCTGCATTACCGCTATAATTCCGGTAATTTTATGTTAAACGATATAAACCTCGCCGTTGCGGAGAATGAATTGACGGCGATTGTCGGGCAAAACGGCTGCGGTAAAACCACCCTGCTGAAAAATATCAGCGGCCTGGCGCGTCCTGCGCGGGGAAATATTCTGCTGCGGGGGCGCGATACGGCGGACATGGACATTGCCGATATAGCCGCCGAAATTGGCTTTGTCATGCAGGAACCCGACCGGCAGTTGTTTGAATCTACGGTTTACGATGAAGTGAGTTTTGCCCTGAGGGGGCGGAAATTGGCCAAGAGCCAAATTCAGGAAAAAGCGGAAGCAGCCCTGTCTATGGTGGGCCTGTTGGACAAGCGCGATGATTTTCCGCCGGCTTTGGGCAGGGCGGACAGGATAAAAACCGTTTTTGCGGCGATTCTGGCGATGGGCCCGAACATTATCATGCTGGATGAACCTTTTGCCGGACAGGATAAACAGGGCTGCCGTTTAATCATGGACATTCTGGCAAATTTGCACCGGCAGGGTTATACGATAATTTTAATTACGCATAACATAAGCGTTATTGCGGAATACGCGCAGCGGCTGATAGTGATGAAAAACGGCGCGGTATTTATGGACGGACAGCCGCGGGAAATTTTTGCGCGGACGGCAGAGTTAGCGCAAGCGGGAATTTTGCCCCCGCAGATTACCCGGCTTTCCCAGTCGCTTCGCAAACGCATCCCGCTGGAAAAGGACGCGCTGAGTCCTGATGAACTGGCGGCAATGCTGGTTGAGTTGAAATGAAAGAGGAAGAATTTAACCACAAACCACACTAACCCACACGAACTTTTAGCACCTAACTTGTCGTTGTTCGTGCTGGTTTGTGGTAAAAAATATTATAGCATTTGTGTTTTACACCACACTAGTTTGGAAAAGGCAATTACTATATAATCTGAATGGTATGGAAAATTTACAAAGTTTCTAAATTTTTTAATTGACGAACGGAGCGAGGTCGCGGCCGTGCTTGCACGGACATGACCGAGCGAGTGAGGAAACGCCGAACCGAAGGTTCGCGGGTTTAATACCCCGCCGGACTTTAGTCCGAGCTTGCA
>JAITCL010000131.1 GCA_031283105.1 Treponema sp.
TCTGTGCATCATTGATAACTATGGGTAATTCCATTATATACGTGTTCTCTTGTTTCTCGTGCCGTGCGGCTTTTACTGTACACCTAGTTTTTGCTTTTATTCCCTGGTCTGCTCCGTCGAAGAACCCCATAATGTTTTGGCAACCCCGCACTGTCTCCCTGTACCGTCTTATTTCACTCTATAACCTATATAACACGGTATATGCTGTTGCCCTGTGACGGTAGAAAACAGCCGGAGGGGGCGCTACGGAACACCCGGTCACTGAGCCTGTCGAAGTGACTATCAATCCCCATTCCCTTCTTTGAGGTCTGCGCACTGTCGGTCACCTAAAGGTGACCTTGCTTTTATTGGGCGTGTGTGAAATTCCTGGGATAAATATTATGTAAAGTACTAGAGTCTGTACTTTCTGCGTTTTTTGTTAATCGACAAGAATTCGTCCAGTTCGCGTTCAAGATTGCTCAGGCGTTTTTCCATATCATAGATGCGTTGTATGGCGTATTTTACCTGCCGGTCCAAAAGGCGCTCGCAGGTTTCGTCCAGAAGGGAATCAAACGTAAAGTCGGAAACCGGCGCGGCTTTTTCTTCGGCCATTATATTACCGTTGTAATTCATATATTTCCGCTAATTATGGAATACGCTTTCGACAGCGGGTTGCCGGGACAAATCGTGCAATGTATCCGCGTCGGCCTTGTTGTCAAAAGCCCTGATAAAAGTAACCACCGCAATAAAAGCAATGAGCAACAACATTAAATTCCGCATGTATCCTCTCCCGGCACACAAAAATACTGTTATTTATATTATAAATCTGTTATTTCAACAAGTCAAGGGGATTAATGCGATTTCCGTTACGGAACGCCTCAAGATGAAGATGCGGCCCGGTAGTGTAGCCGGTATCGCCAATCTTGCCGATTTCCTGCCCCTGGTTTATTTTATCCCCCGCTTTCACCGAATACGCCGAAAGGTGCGCGTACAGGGTTTGGTACTCGCCATGATTAAGGACGATAAAATTCCCCAGATTGGGGTTGTTGTCGCAGTACAACACCGTCCCCTGCATGGCCGCCTTAACAGGGTCTCCCATCTTGCCGGCAATATCAACGGCTTTATGAAAACGCATCTCCCCGGGTTTGGGTTTTACCGGGTCTTCCCGCCAGCCGTAACCGCTGGTGATCTTTCCGCTCACCGGGAAAATCATCGGCCTTTCGGCAGCCTTGCGTCCGGTGTCACGCGTAATGGCGCGGCTCAACTCATTGGCGTCCATTCGTGCGCCGGGAATAAACAAAACTTCACCCGGCATTATCGTATCGCTGATTATGTTATTGGCGTCGAGTATCGCGTTTTGAGGCACTTTCATTCTGGCGGCTATTTTGGAAAGGCTGTCGTTTTTTACCACCGTGTAGGGAATGCCGTCCATGTTGGGTATTTTAAGGACATTGCCTATGCGGATGTTCCATGCTTCTTTCAGGTTATTAAAGGCGATGATCGACTCGGTAGAAACGGAAAATTTCGACGCAATGCCGGAAACGGTATCGCCCTGCCGTACCTTGTATTCAGTCCAGGTAAACGTCTCGGTTAAATTGAGCGGTATTTCCTCATACGAAAGAACGGCATTTTCCGTTCTCGCTGAATCAGCCGGCCTGAGGGGCCTGGGTTCATATCCGGCACTTAAAATGGAAAAGTCAGCCGGATCAACCAGCGTCTTCGCGGGGACTTTCGACAAATTCAAATCCCCCGCAATGCTGGCCCAGTTGGTGCCCACAATACCAATTACCAGCACCCCGGCGGCAATAGCCAAATTTTTCACCCACGACATGGGTATACTGAATCCGGCGGAAGAACGCGCCCGGCGCTGTCCAGATGCGCTATTTCCCTCGTCTGCGGCGCGGCTTTGCCGGGGCCATACGTCCTGGGAGAATTGAGCGTCAAAAGAAGACGGTGATCGTTTGGCATTTCTCAGGGGGGACGGCTTGCGGCGTTTGGAAACGTGCTGCTTCCCGATTTGATCAAAGTTCATATATCTTTATCGACATTCCGGCCCCAAATCATTATACTCAAGGGTATGACAAAAGCGATTTTGGGGGCTTTTGCGGCTGCGCTGCTTATCAAATTGTTTTTGTTTGACCTTATTATTGCCGAAGGGAATTCCATGGAGCCTGCCATACGCTCAGGGTCGGTACTGGTAGTGAACCGGCTGCGCTATGGGCTTCGTTTTCCCGGTCAGACGGGATATTTAGTACGATGGGCGGCGCCCCAGGAAGGTGAACTGGTGGTGTTTTACGCGCCATCGGGAGAAATTGCGGTAAAACGCTGCGGCAGTTTTATGGGGGAGGGGCAATTTATGGCGCAGGGGGACAACAGCCTCCAATCGTATGATTCCCGTTCCTATGGCCCGGTCTCAGTGAACGCTATTATAGGAAAAGTATTGGGGAACAAATGAACAGCCTGATTCAATGGCGTTTTCGCCTGGTGATTTTCACCCTGTTTGCAGCGGCGGTATTTATACTGGGCCGTTACGCCTATTATCTGGCAAGGGGCGGTACAGACCAGGGCGGACATCTGCGTAAAGCGGTGGAACGGGGGAAAATTCTTGACCGGAACGGAAAAACGCTTGCTTCCCAGATAACCCTGTACAATGTATATGTATCCCCTCCCGCGCATGAAAAAATCCCTGAACTGGCAATGGAGCTTGCCCCCATTGTAGACATGGGCGCTGAAGATATTTACAACCTGATCAGCAGGGCTGATGGCAGTTTCCTGCTGAAAAGGCAGGTTTCCCTGTCCGCTCTGGAAATGATAAGGGACGAACAAAGAAACAGCCGGCTTAAAGGCGTTACAACGGCGGCGGCGGCGGTCAGGGTTTACCCGGAAAAAAACCTTGCGGCGCAAATTATTGGTTTTACAGGAAGCGACCATAACGGCCTTGAAGGGGTGGAATATGCCTTTAACAAAGAGCTTGCCGGGGGCAGTAATGTCGTTTTAACCATCGACATTAACGTTCAGCATATTCTGGAAAAAGTAGCCAACTCAACATTAAATGAAACTCAGGCGGAATCGGTGATGTTTCTCGCTATGGATCCCCGCAACGGAGAAATACTGGGCTCCGCCGTCCTGCCGGGTTTCGACCCCAACAATTACCGCTCATCAAACAGCAACCGGTATTTAAATCTTTCAGCCCGTGAGCATTATGAGCCGGGCTCCGTATTTAAGGTTTTTTCCATTTCTTCTCTGATGGATTCCGGGGTGATTTCGGAACAGTCCGAATTTATTTGTAACGGCGTATATGAAAAAGTTTTTAGCAGCGGAGAAAAAGTTACGATAGAATGCGCCGACAGCCGTTCCCACGGCAGGGTAAGGCCGCGGGAGATTATTATTAATTCCTGCAATGTCGGCGCGGCGTTGGCCGCCGACCGGCAAAACAACGAAATGTTTTATCAGTCAATGATGGATTTTGGCTTCGGCAAAAAAACCGGGGCATGGGTCAACACGGAAACAGCCGGGCTTCTCAAAGAGACGAACCTGTGGTCGGGCCGTACCCGGCAGTCTATCGCCTTTGGCCAGGAGATTGCCGTTTCCGCCTTACAGGTCATGCAGGGGGCGAGCATCATCGCCAACAGCGGAATGTTGGTTCCGCCGAGGTTGATTTCAAAAGTTACTTCCGCCGACGGCAAAACAGCCGCGGTATGGAATAATGACGGCAATGCCAAACGGCAGGTCATCAGGCCGGAAATTACCCGCAAGATGCTTTTGTATATGGCGGATACGGCAACCGAAATTGGCACCGGCTGGCGGGCCAGTATTGAAGACCTGCACCTGGCGGTAAAAACCGGCACATCCCAGTACCGCGATCCGCTGGGCGGCGGATACTCCAAAACTGATTTTATCGCCAGTTGTATCGCCCTGCTGCCCGCGGAATCCCCTTCTCTGATACTGTACGTGGTCATTATCAAACCCCGCGGCGAAACCTACGGCGGACGAATAGCCGCCCCCGCTATCCGCGAAGCCGCCGAACAGCTTATTGATTACCTGGGTATTCCCCGCGGCAGAAACCCCATCGTGCAACATTCCGGCAGCATCAATTTAACCGAAGAATTACTTCCGTCTGTTGATTCTCATGTCCCCAATTTTTACGGTCTTGCCAAAAAAACGCTCCTGCCCCTGCTGCTGCGGGAGGATATACGCGTGGAAATATCCGGTGAAGGCTGGGTACGCCGCCAGTTTCCCCCGCCGGGAACGCCCATAGCTCCGGGCATGATAATAGAACTGGAACTGGAAT
>JAITCL010000141.1 GCA_031283105.1 Treponema sp.
ATCCGGCAAAAGGAATCGGGACAAAAAACGCCGCAGCACACGAACCTACGGTTATAAGCATGCTGCCCCAATCATAAATGTCCCAGGTCAGCGGATTATAAGCCGCCCTGGAATCTGACACCGCCCTTTCGCTTCCGTTGATTACATCAAAGTTTGTTTCGGTTTCAACGCCATATTTATATTCAATGTCGTCGTTGGGCTTAATGACAGCCAAATCATAGGTGTAGCCGTCGAAGTTGGTAAAATAAAAAATATGGCCATTGACTACCATTATTTCCGGCAGTCCGTTTTCCTTACAGATCATGGCAATACCGGCATCAGAATTTTTATTCGGTCTATAATACAGCCTTGTCGGTTTAGCCTTCGTTATATCCTCGTCATCCACATTCATAAGAATAGCCGCCCCGTCTTTTCTGACAAGCAGGTAGTCCCACTCTGATACCGCGCGGACATCCACAGTGACAAACGGGCCGGGTTTGCCGGGATCGCCGGACTTGCCGGGGCCGCTGGGGCTATCGCAAGCCGCCATTGATAATACCATTACCGCCGCAAGGGTAATGGCTGTCAGCTTTTGGCTGAATTTTGTGTTTTTCATAAAAAACCTCCCTTTAAATCTGACCACTTATAAGCGGTCAGATAATACAAAATTAGGCATAGATTCCTAATTATCGACATATAATCTTACCCAATTATGTATAATATACAATCTTATGTCATGTGTCAATAAGGGAAATGCAAATAAAATGACATTAAAGGTAAGAAAATGGAAAAATCAAGCCTAAAGGATATTTTTTCAAAAAAACTGCGTGAAAACCGCCGAAAACGCGGTTTTACTCAGGAAAAACTTGCCGAAATAGTCGGTATTTCCACCCATTATCTTGCAATGCTGGAAACAGCCCGTAATTTTCCCACTTCTGATACGCTGGAACGCCTGTGCGCCGCTCTTGAAATACCTGTGTATGAACTCTTTATAACTGACCTTTCTCCACGGGAAGAACTTGAACAACTGAGGCAGGATATAGTGAACGAAATAAATCAAACCGTTAATAAGGCAATAAAACAATCATTTGCGGAAGTAGTAGGTAACTGACACCCGGTCGCTTCGCTGAGGTCGCTGAGCCTGTCGAAGCGCCGAAGCGGTCGAAGGGTACAGTGACCATTTCTTCCATTTTTTTCCCAAAACACTAATGCTTTTTGCAACTTTTCACCCTATATAAGCATGGAAACAATCAATGATGAACTTGATGATGAAAGAATTGCCTGGCATCCCGCCTTCGTTGAAGCCCTTCAACTGGAACTGGAAGCGTATCAGGATTCCCTCGAATTCTTTCCCGAATATCAGCTTACCGCGGAACCACTGCGAATCGACTGCGTCGTCATCAAAAAAACAACCGATGCCGTCATTAACAAAAATATCGCCGCCATATTCAGGCAGGCAAACCTGCTGGAGTATAAAAGCCCCGACGACTATGTTTCGGTTGACGACTTTTACAAAGTGTACGGCTATGCCTGCCTGTACGCTTCGTTTCAAAAGATTCCCATAACAAGTTTGACGGTGTCTTTTATAGAAAGCCGCCATCCCCGCCAACTGTTGAATCATTTGCGCGAAATACGGGGCTACACGCTTGCGGAAAAGTGGCCGGGGGTTTATATTGTAAGCGGGGATATACTGCCCATTCAGATAATAGACAGCAGGCGGCTTTCGGCGGAGGAAAACATCTGGCTGAAAGGTTTGGATAACCGGTTAAACGCGCCTGAGATACAACGGGTAACGGCGGCGCTGCACCGGAAGGGAAAGGCCGCGCGGATACAGGCGTATCTGGACGCGATAATCAGGGCAAACAAAGAAAGATTTGAGGAGGCAATAAATATGAGCGGTACCGCATTAACGCTGGAACAGATATTTGAACGAACCGGATTACTTGCCAGATGGGAAGCTCGAGGCGAGGAACGCCAAACCTTTGCCATTGCACAGAATATGGTCAAGCTGGGGTTTCCTTTTGAGGCCATTGTATCCGCCACGGAGCTTGACCCTGAAGCAGTAAAGACGCTATATCAAACAAACGTGTAAGTAATCTCTGTGTTTTTACCACGCACCGTCCTGCGCTTTCCCTATGGGTGACCATCACCATTTGCAATATTAACCAGCCCATGCAAAAACCAGCGGTCTACTTTGGTGAGCGTATACAGTTCGTCCACGCTGATGCCGCGCTTGAGCGCTTCGTACAGCACAAACAGGCGCTCGTCGGTGACGGTGTTCAGCAGGGCGCGGATTTCATCGTCTGATTTTGCGGCAAGGCGGGGCAGGTTAAGGCTATTCAGCCCGATTTCCGCGCCGCGGACGGCCTTCAAAAGCGCTTCTTCAAAAGTGTCGGCAATCGCCATGACTTCGCCGGTGGCTTTCATCTGCGTACCCAGTTCTTTTTGAGCGTACACAAATTTATCGAAAGGCCATTTGGGAAATTTCACGGCAACATAGTCAAGCGTCGGCTCAAACGCGGCAAAAGTGTTGCCGGTTACGGCGTTTATAATTTCATCGAGGGTGTAACCGATGGCGATTTTGGTCGCCACTTTGGCGATGGGGTAGCCGGTCGCCTTGCTGGCAAGCGCCGAAGAACGCGAAACGCGGGGGTTTACCTCAATGACCGCGTACTCAAAACTGTCGGTATGCAGGGCAAACTGGACGTTACAGCCGCCTTCAACGCCGAGGGCCTGAATAATATTCAGGGCTGCTGAACGCAGCATCTGATATTCTTTATCAGCCAGCGTAACGGCGGGCGCGATAACGATGCTGTCGCCGGTGTGTATGCCGACCGGGTCGAAATTTTCCATTGAACAAACGGTAATCACATTTCCGGCGCGGTCGCGCATCACTTCAAATTCTATTTCCTTCCAGCCGGCGATGGATTTTTCAACCAAAATCTGACGTATCGGCGACAGGGACAGCCCGTTAGCGGCAATTTCCCGTAACTGCGCATCGTTAGCTGCAATGCCGCCGCCTGAGCCGCCCAGCGTAAAGGCGGGGCGCACAATAACAGAATACCCCAAATCGTGCGCAAACGCGAGCGCGGTATCCACATCGGTTGCGATTACCGAAGGGATAACCGGCTGGCCGATGCTTTGCATGGTTTCCTTGAACATCTGCCGGTCTTCAGCCTTGTCAATCGTTTCGGGCGAAGAACCGAGGAGGCGCACGTTCATTTTTTCCAGAAAACCGTCGCGGGCAAGCTGCATACACAGCGTGAGTCCTGTCTGCCCGCCGAGTCCCGACAATATGCTGTCGGGGCGTTCTTTTTCGATTATGCGCTTAACGGTGGCAAGAGTCAGCGGTTCAATGTAAATTTTGTCGGCGATGTTGTTATCGGTCATTATGGTTGCGGGATTGGAGTTGACCAAAACAATTTCAATCTTGTCCTGCCGCAGTACCCGGCACGCCTGCGTTCCCGCGTAGTCAAACTCAGCCGCCTGCCCGATGACAATGGGGCCGGAGCCTATGACCATAGTTTTTTTAATATTTTTATCAAGCGGCATGAGCGTTCATCCTTATACAGCGTCCTGATCCCAATAAATAAGCAGTTTTTGGTGGGTAATATCGGAATGTAAAATTAAACCGGGCGTCTGCGCTATATGTATCACCGAATCCCAGCTTTTTTCCCCGGTATACATTTCCGTAAGCAGATTTTCCCGCGATAAAATTTGATCGGGACAGAACACGATACCCGGTTCCCCGTCAAAAACAGCGGCGTAAAATATGTCAGATTCCACGATGTCCTGAAAAAAGTGGCTGCCAAACGACAACTCCGGCACTATGCCCGCTTTTGGATACGATATTTCGCATAACGCCGCCATGTTGCACAATTCGCTGAAATGAACCGGAACCCCCAGAGACGGCGTTGTTGTTCCCCACCGTCCCGGCCCCATCAATAAAACGGTTTTGTCTTTCAATTTTTGGTTGACGGCGCCTATCACCCGCGCCGCCTGATACTTGTCCTGATCGCTCAACTCAAGGTATTCAGTGGCTTTAACAAAAACAACATAATCAAAATGCAGCCTGACATTGCCGCCCATAAAATCGCCGGCTGATGAGAAAAAAATCTGCTCCTGTTTTGGATGCGGGGTTTCCCTGACTTTGCCAATCCCTTTTGTTTGCAGGGGGCGGCATTGCAGCAGGTTGAATCTAAACTCGCCGTTGGGAGCGAAATTAACGGTAAATTCAATATCCACCGGATAGTTATAGGCGGTACTCAGCGTCGAAAGCACCGTGCGGATAAATTCGGGAAAACCGGTTTCGGTCAGCAGTTTTTTAAAATCCAGAATCCGGGGAGTTGAATCAGAGCTGTACCCGCGTTCCCGCATACGGTTTACCGTAGCGGTATCTATGGTAAAGAAAATATCCTTGTCGGTTTTTAAGTCGCCGTCCGCCAGTTTTTCCAGAGGCGTTTCGGCCAGTTTATTGTTAAGCAAATCGAGGACATCGGCTTTATGCTGCGAAAACTTTTTTTCATCGCCGTAGCCGACCGGAGGGCCCTTGTTCGGGCAATCCAGCGGGACTATTTTCGCGTAATCGCCTGAAACGCGGTCAACCGCCCGCGTTCCCAGCCCGAATACAAGCCGCAGCATACCCGCGTCCGGGTTCATTGATTTATCCCACACATACAAATTGATGGAATTCCCGACGCCCGCGACATGCGGAAAAAACAGTTCATTGTAATGGTTGCCCGAAACGCGCTGAACAAGGATTGCCATTTGCTCGTCCTGGTTGGTAAGGCCGCGGCGCTGACGGTAAGCCAGCGCGTCATCGTTCATGGTGCTGGCGTAAACGGTGCGGATGGCCTGCTCAAATGCCGCATAACGCTCTTCCGGCGTACCCTGATTGGCGCAAAAGACGCTTTCGTATTTTCCCGCGAACGCGTTGCCAAAATTATCCTCGCGCAGGGAGCTTGAGCGGACAATAATGGGCGATTGCCCGTAATGTTCCAGCATCTGTATAAACTGTTCCCTGATGTTATCCGGGAATTTTCCCCGCAACATCTTTTCCTGCAATTCTTTTGCGACGGTAAAATACCCCTCGGTTGTTTTTTGTTTTATGCGTAAGTCCCACAAACCGTTATGCACAATGTAAGTATAAAAAATATCCGCGCCAAGATAGTATGAATCGTGGGGTTCCCAATGGTTTTTCATGGTATCCCATGCGTCAACTTCCAGAATTTTCCGGGCAAGAAGCATTCCGACGCTTTTTCCGCCGATAAAACCGGTTCCGATTTCCCGCTCCGCAATATCAAGTATATCCCTGAGCGTTAAATACTTAATAACAAGATTTGTTATGCGTAATTCTTTTCCGATAATCCAGCCGATAAGAAGTTTTTTCATCTCCTCCTGTGATTGTTCGTCCTTGTTTAAAAACGCCCGCGCGTGATCAAATTTAATATGCCAATAATCACGGGGCTGCCCGCCCCTGCTGACCCGCGAAAACAATGTCGCCGCGTCGGCGCTGGAGGTAAGTGAGACAGCCTCGTCGCCGTCAATCAGATGCGGAAAAAACATGGTGGGCGAATACCGTTCCCATACCTTCAGCGGATGAATATAGAATTTATCGTCAACATGGTACACATCCAGCAAAAGCTGGGTGGTTTCCCGTATGCGGGCAATGGTGTCGTGGGTGTGGGCGCCGCGGATAAGGGCGAAATAGGCGACCGTATCAAGCACAAACAGAAAGGGACAGGTGATGCGAAAAAAATTGCCGACCATCATGTCGGAACACCAGCTTTCCAGCAGGTCGCTCAGGCAGTCGAACACATAAAAAGCCTTGAGACCCTCGCGGTCAATAATATCATGGACTTTCAGGGCAAATAACTCAAACCCTTCGGAAGTATCCAATTGATATATGACCGATGGTTCGTTATCCGCCATTAAGGGCGCATGGTTGCCAAACCGAAAATAGACAAGCCTGCGTTGATCCTGCCTGGCCTGGCGGATATACGGACCCAAAACCCTGAGGTAATCCTCAATGGACTGCACCTGCCAAACCACATTATCACCAAGCCTCAGCAGGTCGATGGCCTGGTCAAGACCGGGCATCCCGGTGCTTACTGTTCTATCCAGCGGCATAATCGTTTATCCTTTCCATATCCTGGGTAATATCCGCAAATAAAAGCACGTCATCGTTAATCGCATAACAATAAGTGAACAACGGTTCTTTGGTCGTAAAATCGCGGTACGGATTTGACAGGCAGCTTTTTCTGCCCCTGGCAAAAGCCTTTGTTGTTTCATGAAAATGCCCCCTCCACGCCCAATTTTTGTTTTTATAATCATGGCATATAATATCACTCGAATGCCGTTCAATATTATTGGACAATTGAACGCCCTGCCGGCTGCACAGATAAATCCGCTGCACATCCGGCAATTCAAGAAAAAGTTTTATAAGATACGCGTCGCTGTTTATTTTTTCCCGGTCAAACGGATTTGCAAGCAGAAAGCGCTCAACCTGGGTATCCAAAGAATTTTTCAAAGTCTCGGTATTAATCGTCCTTTTTTGTATTGCCCTATGCGCGGTTTCAATTGATTCGGAAAGAACAGACTGATTAACGGCGGCATTGTCCATTGACGCGTGGGGAAGGGCGATTAAAAATCCCTGATAAAATCTTCCTTTTGAAGAAACGCAAATATCAAGCTGCCGCTGATTTTCCACGCCTTCGTACAGAACTTCGATACCAACGGCGTCGGCAAAGGAGGCAAGGGAGCGTAAATATTCGCGGTAATGATAAGATTGTTCGCTGTTATGAATATAATCAATATTGATTTTTATAATGTCGGGCTGAAGTTTTGCCAGGCGGTCAATATTACTGGCCCTCTTTCCGTAATCGTCAAGCGCAATGCGGCAGCCGATTTTTTTGTAGTGGACTATGGTGCGGATATATTCTTCGCTGGCGTTAAATTCTTCTTCCGTAATTTCTATAACCAGTTTCTCGGGAGCTATGCCGAATTCTTTTACCAGCTGCAACGTTATCATTTCTTCCGGATTTTCCGCGTAGGGCAAAAGCCACGCCAGCCTGACATTGATAAACAGATATTCGCCGCGCTGTTCTTCCGCGTATTTTTTAAAAGCGTATCGTTTGACTATTCTGTCCATCTTCAGGGCTTCTTCATGTGAAATGTCAGGACTGCCAAAAAAAGGGCCGAGAGATTTTATTTTTCCGTCGTCGTCTACATAACGCCCCAAAACTTCATAACCGTATATCTCTTTGGTATCGGCGGAAAGGATAGGTTGAAAGTAGGCGATAATTCTGTCTGATAATATGCTACGCACCGGCATCCATCCTTTGTATAAAACGGTCAAACAGAAACGCCGTGTCCAGCGGCCCGCCGCAGGCTTCGGGGTGAAATTGCACGGAAAACGACTTGCCGTAATCCATGCCTTCGCAGGTGCCGTCGTTGACATTCACAAACGAACCGTTATCTGCAACTACCGCGTAGCCGTGATTTTGACTGGTGATGTACACGCGCCCGGTTGATAATTCCTTGACCGGCTGGTTGGCGCCCCGGTGGCCGAATTTGAGTTTTTTGGTTGAATAGCCGTTTGCCAGCGCCAGCAGTTGATGTCCCAGACAAATGCCGAAAATCGGCACATTGCTCCGCTGTAAAACGCGCAGTGTTTCGATGATTCCATTGTTGGCGCTTTCCGCCGGGTCTCCGGGGCCGTTACTCAGCATGACCCCGTCCGGTTTCATGTTCAGTATTTCCTGCGCGCCGGTATCATGGGGTAACGACCATACTTCGCAGCCCCGCGCCGCCAACGCCTGCGCTATGCCGCGCTTTGCGCCGAAATCCATCAGCACCACGCGCCTGACCGGCGGTTGGCCGGGTACAGTTTTGGTAACGGAGCGTGAAGAAACGGCGGCGACGGCATTGATGATTGAATACGCCTTTACTTCCGCAATGTCGGCTGGTGTCGGAGGGGACGCCGTAATTTTCCCGTTCATCACCCCGTTTTCCCGAATGATTCTGGTCAGCGCCCGCGTGTCGATGCCGCATAACCCGGTAATGCCGCGCTCTTTTAAGAAAGCGTCAAGTGTGCCCTCGCTGCGGAAATTGGAGGGATTTTGGCAGGGATGCTTGACAATATAGGCCCTTGCCCCGACAGCGGCGCTTTCAAAATCAGGCGGAATGATGCCGTAATTGCCAATCAGGGGAAATGTTTGCAGGACAATCTGCCCGTGATAGCTGGGGTCGGTCAGGGTTTCGAGGTATCCGGTCATGCCGGTGGCAAACACCACTTCTCCGGTGACTGCGCCCTGAGCGCCCAGGGAGTTACCTTGCATGATTATGCCGTTTTCCAGAACCAAATACGCGGTCATCGCCTGTCCTTATAAAAAAGGCGCTGCGGACAATCATCCACAGCACCTTTGCTGTTTGTACCATAATATGGTGCTATTTTGCGGCGCGTTTGTCAAGCGCTATAACCAATGTAACAGGGTAACAGTATTTAGTTTTGTATAAACCAGTAGCGCGTAAACCGGCACAGGGGGGCAGCGCCGGGGCTGCCAAAACAGATGGGGGAACTCAACTACGCAGCCCCCGCACGGCTTCTGTGCATTATTGATAACTAGGGGTAATTCCACTATGAGCGTGCCCTCTTGTTTTCCGTGCCGTGCGGCTTTTACTGTACACCTGGTTTTTGCTTTTGTTCCCTGGTCTGCTCCGTCGAAGAATCCCATAATGTTTTGGCAGCCCCGCACTGTCTCCCTGTGCCGCCTTATTCCACCTTATAACCAATGAACAGGGTATATGCTGTTACCCTTAACGGTAAAGGCCAGCCGGCGGGGGCACATTGTTTACTCCCTTTTCCCTTTTCTTCTTTCTCCGTGTTCTCCGTGTCCTCCGTGGTAAAAATTCTTCCCTGCTTTCTCATCTCGCATGGCTCCCCGTTGCCCCCGCGCTGCCCCCTGTGCCGGTTTTTTTGCCCGCCGGCGGGGCATTTGCCAGGCAGGGCTGTTTTTGTATATAATCACCCTATGGTGGACTTATCCGCCGGAATCCGGCAATTGTTCTATAAACTGGGTTTCTTTGCCCTGACGCTGAAAGCGGTAAGTTTCTTTATCAAGCGCTGGAATGTTTCGGCGCGGATTCTGGTGATGCAGATACTCTTTACCTTTGTACAGGCTATGGGCATCTCCAGTCTGCTTGCCCTGGGAATCGGGGTGGCGGTCAATATTATCGGCTTTCCTTTTCTGGAACGGATTTCCCAGCAGGAGCTTATTTATTCCCTGTTAATTATCATCATAACGCGGGAGCTGGGGCCGCTGTTAACGGCGTTCATTGTCATCGCCCGTTCCGCCACCGCCATTGCCACCGAAATTGCCGGCATGGTTATCAGTCATGAAATCGAAGCGTATATATCCGTCGGCGTAGACCCCATAGAACATTTGGCCGTTCCCCGCTTCCTCGGCGTAACCATATCCCTGGTACTGTTGAACATTTACTTTTCCGCGTTCGGGCTGGCAGGTTCCTATGCGGTTGCGCGGGTATTTAACGACCTGCCCGCCGACTATTATTTCAGTAAATTGCTGGAGAATTTAACCATTCAGGATATTTTTATTTCGATCGTCAAAAGCACCGCCTTTGGGATTATTATTTCCATTGGGGCTATAACCGAGGGTTTGAATGTGGAACGGGCCAGGACTGAAGTTCCGGTTGCGGGGTTGCGGGCGGTCAGCAATGCCTTTGCCGAATGTATAGTGGTGGATATTATCCTTTCGGCTATGTATTATATAGCATTGGCGTAACAAGAGGCGGTAATGTCGTGCGTCGTTGAATTGAAGGATGTCTCTTTTTGGGCGCAGGGCAGAAGGCGTGTCCGCGACTTTTCATTCCCTTTTGAAGAGGGGAAGACTACCGCCCTGATAGGGCCATCCGGCAGCGGAAAAAGTACGGTGCTGAAACTTGCCGCCGGGCTTGTCAGCCCCGATAACGGCGAAGTGATGTTCAGGGGCAGGGACATTGCCCGTATGGGCCGGCAGGAGAATATTTTATTCAGGCGGGAAACCGCGGTGGTTTTTCAGGACTCCGCTTTGTGGGAGAACCAGAGTCTTTTTCAGATTTTGGAGCTTCCCCTGCGTATGCATTTTCCGGCGATGTCCAAAGCCGATAGGGAAAAAAGGATTGAATCAGTGGTAACTGAGGTGGGCTACAAAAAAGATCTGGGAATACGGCCGGCGGGGCTTTCCATGGGAGAACAGAAACTCGTTGCCTTTGCGCGGGCTTTGATGTGCCGACCGGGACTGCTGTATCTGGACGAATGGACAGAGTCTCTGGATCATAGCGCCGCCCAGCGGCTGATTGACATGGTACAGAAATTGAAAGATAAAGGCGTTTCGATAATTCTGGTTACTCACGATATACAGATAATCCGCGATCTGGCCGACATTGTGGTTATGATTCTGGGCGGGCAGGTATTCCTGCGCCTTACCAAAGAACAGATAGACGGCGATGAAGATTTGGGACGCTACGTTGAAAGAGGTATGGCCACATGAAATTCTCCATTCGCTTTGCCGATCAGATTGTGGGGGCGCTCATTATATTGGCTATGGTCATACTGGTTTTTGCGATATTCATGCTGGGGTCAAATCAACGGTGGTTTTCCCGCGACTATCATTTCAAAACCTATTTTCCGACGGCAGCGGGCCTAGGCAAAAATATGCCGGTACAGTACAAGGGTTTTACCATTGGGCGCGTCAGATCGTTTGAGTTGGTGGGGGATCAGGTTGAAGTGCGCTTTACCATATTTGACACCTACATCGACCGGGTAAAGATCGGGTCTCTGGTTGAAGTTCTGGTCAGCCCTATCAGCAGTTTGGGGGGGAATCAATTCATATTTTATCCGGGTACGGGACAGGAGCTTGTCACTGAAGGTGAGACTATTCCCGCATATAATTCCGCTGAAGGGAAAGAGTTCCTGGAGCAGGGGCTTGCGCTGCGTTCTGAGCGCGACGACAATATCAACAATCTTATGAACGGCGCCGGGGCTTTGCTGAGCACCTTAAATACCCTTCTGGCGGATATGCAGGAGGCGTTTGAGGGAACCGACCGGACCAGTCTGGGACGGACTATGGGGGGAGTGGAGCAGGCCGCGACCGGGTTGCAGCAGATGGCCCACAAACTTCCTGCCGATATTGAGGACAGCCTGAACAGGGTTATGGTACAGATTGAACCTATTCTGGTAAATCTTCGGGGATTATCCGATAAAATGGCCAGCCCTGACGGGTCAATAGCGACCATTCTCGATTCCGATGGTGATGTGTACCGGAACTTTGCCAAATCGCTTGACGCGCTTTCCGGCACTTTACAGAATCTGGAAAAAACTTCTGAATTTATGCCGTCTCAGCTTCCCCAACTTGCGGCGATGATTGCGGAACTGCGCGGGCTTATCACCACCATGCAGGATGTGGGAACCGCCGCCAAAAACAATCCGCTGCTCAGGGGGGGGATACCTGAACAGAAGGAAGCAAATACCGGCGGCGCTCATACCAGGGATATGGAATTTTAACAGGGGATGGCATGAAGAAAACACTCGTATTGGCATTGCTGATAATTTCCGCCTGTTCTTCACAGCCCAAAAAGTCCGGTGATATGTATGATTTGCGCAAACAGACGGAAGCGCAGCTTGATTTGGGCAACAAACAGGCGGATCGGGGCAGTCTTGAGACTGCCCTCATTCTGTTGGACGAGGCGGCGCGGCTTGCCATCGCCGCCGATGATTCGGGACTGCGGATTCGTACCCGGCTTTCCCACAGTAACGTGCTGTTTTCGCTGGGCCGCACGGAAGAAGCCGCGGCAGGCTGGAATGAGGCCCTGGCCGAGGCGGAACGGGCGAAAAACGCTGAATGGGCGGCAGTATGCCGTGTGTATATCGGGCGGGGAAGACTCATGTCGGCGGACGGAAAAAACGCCGCTGAATCCGTGCGGGATGAGGTACAGCGGGCTGTGGGCCTGATCAAATCAGACCGGTTTTCCGTTGCCTTTGCGTGGACGGTACTGGGTCTTGCGGAAAAAGAGCTGGGACGTTATGCCAATGCGGAAGCCGCCGTCCGGCGCAGCCTGGAAATTCATGAAAAAGACCTGCTTTTTGAGCTGGCGGCTTATGACTGGTATATGATTGCCTCGTTCCGTTCCCTTTCCGGCGACTACGGCGGGGCGCTGCGGGCGCTGGAAAACGCCGTTGCCTTTGACCGCCGCACTGAAAATTCCTGGGGGCTGGCAAGCGATTGGCGGGCTTTGGGCGATGTGCATACAAAAGCGGGCAATAATGACGCCGCCCGCGCCGCATATCTGCGCGCCGTGGAGATTTTCCGCGCTCTGGGCAACGAAACAGCCGCGGCACAGGCCCTCTCCCGCCTTGAAAGCCATTAATTTTGGGTTAAAATTGTCCGATAAATAAACAATGCGTTTAGTGCGGTATATGCTCGTTCCCTGGACGGCAGTAGCTGTTTATGCTTTTTTTTCTTTTTTCCTGGGGCACAACGGCCTGTATGCACGGAAACATTTTGAGGCGGAACGGTTCAAACTTCTGGAAAACCAGAAAAGCCTGGAAAATATCAAAAAAGATTTCTTCAAAATCAGGAGCAGCCTTACCTACGATAAAGATACGCTGTCGGTATATATGCGCCAGCTTGGTTATGGCAGGGCAGAAGAACAATTTATCCGTATCAAGGGGCTGAATGTCGCCGCAGGGGCCGAACTGCCCGCCGGGAAGGTGCTCTACGCCGAAGACCCGGAATTTATTTCCGATACGGTCATTAAAATTATATCCGTGTTTTTTGGCCTGGCGGTACTGATATTTTTTATTATTAAAGATATGATCCTGTCCGAGTAATTTAAGGCGGCACAGGGGGGCAGCGCCGGGGCTGCCAAAACAGATGGGGGAACTCAACGGGTATAAACCCAGCCAGCGGGGCCGCCGCGGGGCAGCGGAAACGCTTGTGGAATCCGCCTGTGGAGCCCCCCAGCACTTAAACTACCATATACATCTTGATACTACGAAATCATTATCGTATTTAAGTGCTGGGCTTTTTCTGGAGCCCATTACGTTACTGTTATTCGCTGGTCTCCTCCGGCGGGGAATTCCAAATGTTTCCGCTACCCCGCGGCAGCCCCGCTGGCTGGCTTGTACCATCATAGGGGGCGATCCCTCACTGCCCCCCTGTGCCGCCTCGAATCGGTGACAGTCACTTTTTATAGGGAATTTCCCCTATGGTGACAGTCACCAATACGAAAGGTTTCACTTTCACTCGCAATTCTCTTTCTTCTCTCTTTAGTCCTCCGTGTTCTCCGTGTTCTCCGTGGTGAAAATTCTTCCCTGCTTTCGCCCTATGGCGACTGTCACCATAGGCAAAAGCCTCCCTTGACAAGACCGGGTATTCAGTACATCGTTATAGAATGCTTGATGACGCTTCGGTTAAAATAGCTTCTTTCAAGGCTCTTTTTGATAACATGATTTTTTTATCCACCCTTTTAAGCCTGTGCGGCGCTCAGGTATTGAAGGGAATAATACATATTCTGAACGGTTACCGGAAAAGAAAGCGGGAACTGGTTGAGGTACTCGTTTGGCGTACCGGGGGGATGCCGTCCAGCCATGCGGCGGTGGTCAGTTCTCTGTGTACTTCCATTGCCTTTGTCGAAGGCATATCGTCAAACTTGTTTGTTTTCTCGTTTTGGTTTGCCCTGGTGGTATTACGGGACGCTATGGGGGTCAGGCTTTCAACCGGCCTGTTGGCAAAGGGGCTGAATAATCTGGGGAGACAGGTATCTGAAAAAACGGGGCTTAATTTCCATCCTGTCAAGGAAATTCAGGGGCATACGCCTATGGAAGTGGTGATTGGGGGTCTGTTGGGGATTTTCATCGCTACCGGTCTCCATCTGTTCTAGTGACAACAGTTTCCGGTAAGGCCAATGTCTTTTGCCCGTTCCCTGCCTATTCTTGTTTCTATTCTGATTTCCGCGGGACTGGGAGCGCTCGGTGTTGTGCTGATTCCTGCGGCAGGGGCGCGGGCTTCTTATGCGGCGCTTGTGTGCAGCGAGGCCGTCCCTGACCGCGAAATACGGGAGCGTCTTGAAAATCAGGGTTTTACCGGCCTGGTTTCGGAATCGGGACAATGGGTTCTGCTGGATTGTTTTGGCGGTATAGAACAAATTCCGCTGGATCAATACCAGTCGCGCATTCTTCCCTTTGATCCCCGCAATGACGGTTATGCGGACAAACTCCGCTCCCTGTTTGTGCGGGATGACAAACGGTTTATCTACATTCCCCCGGGTTCTCTGCAACCGGCGCAGGGGGCAAAAATCGAACAAAAACTTGCGGCCGCTTTGGAGGATATTCCGTATTCTTTTGAATATGCCCGGCGTTTGGAGACAGACCGTCCGGCGCTGTTGTTTTTAATTTTGTTTTTCCTTGCCGCCGCCGCTCTTTTTGCAATCCGCCCCCTGCGCCGGGCATTGCGGCCCCATGCGGCCAGCCTGATTCCCTGTCTGCCGGCGCTTGCCCCGCTGGCGCCGGGGGGCGCCGCCGGATTTGCCCTGGCAAGCCTGCTTGCCGGCTGCGCCGCCATAATTGCCGGCCCCTGCCTTGAACGGTTTACCATGCCGCAGCGGCGGGGATTGCCGCCGCTTCTCTGCTGGCTGCTGCCGCCCTTCCTCATAATCTGTTATGTGATTCTCGCTTTTTTTTCAAGCCTGCCTTCGCTGTTTACCCTGCCGGTCATGGTCTTTTTTGGCGGTATTTTGGCGTTTTCGTTATGGAGTATGTCGCCGTCCGGCGCGAGGGCTTTGAACGGCTGGCGCGGCAAGCGGTGGAATCCGGGGCATCAGCGTTTTTCTCCGGTGCTGATACTTAAACCCCTTTCTTTCAACTTTGCTTTTTCATGGGCGATGCTGCCCTTTGCCGCCGTATCGCTTGTTTTAACCTGCGCGGGTATTATTTTTTCCCTTTCAAGTCCGGCGGTTTTTTCAACACTGCCTTCCGCCGGCGCCGTGACCGAGGCGGATTACTATGCCCATTACCGGTTTCAGTCAACGTTTTCCCAAAGGTCTTTACATACCGCCGGGGCTGTTGAAAACATGGGCGTTTACGAACTTGCCCCGGACGGCCTTCCCGGTCAAATTTTCAACAGCAGCGAAAAAGAAGTATCCCTGTCCGGCATTCCTCCTTTCCCTTTGGGCGATGTGCTGCAGTACCCGGACAGATCAGGACGGGGCAAAACTGCGGTGTATGAACTGTTGTTTGTGCTGCTGCCGTTGTTTTTTATTCTGCCTGTTTTGTTTCAAAAGCATTAATTGAAGAATCAACCACGGAGGACACGGTAACAAAATAATAGCGCCGCGTTTAGCGGCGTTGACCGAAAAGTGGCAACACGTTACCGCGCACAATAAAAGCCACCGCTTACAGTAATGCCGGCTGGATTTATCCAGCCGAGTGCGCGGCGGGAAACACGGAGGAAGAAAAGATTGTCGTATTGACGAACGGAGCGAGGTCGCGGACGTGCTTGCACGGACATGACCGAGCGAGTGAGGAACCGAAGGGCGTAGCCCTTTATCAAAACTCCGTGTTCTCCCGTCACAGGCGGCAGCATTTACCCTGTTACATCGGTTATAGGGTGAAATAAGACGGCACAGGGGGTAGCGCCGGGGTTGCCAAAACATTATGGGATTCTCCGACGGAGCAGACCAGAGAACAAAAGCAAAAACCAGGTGTACAGTAAAAGCCGCACGGCACGGAAAACAAGAGGACACGCTCATAGTGGAATTACCCATAGTTTTCAATAATGCAAGGAAGCCGTGCGGGGGCTGCATAGTTGGATTCCCCCATCTGTTTTGGCAGCCCCTCACTGCCCCCCTGTGCCGATTTACATACTATTGCTGTGCAGGTCAAAGACTAAATGCTGCCGCCTGGGCGGTGGTTGATTAATACCGCATATTCCGGTATTTTATAATTCGCTTCATGAAAGTATATTCATTCCCGCGGGGGGGCATTTCTTTTGATGACCCCACCGTTCCGTCCAGAGATTCCAGCGTGGTAGCTTTTCTGCCCGCTTTTTCAGTAATACCCCTGACGCAGTATCCGGGAGGGTCTGCGGATGCCCTGGTGTCGGTGGGGGATTTGGTCAGGGAAGGAATGTTAATTGGCAAAGGGCAGAACCCCGACGCGGCGAATATTCATGCCACCGTGCCGGGCAAAGTTGTCCGCAGCGTTGAATGGAAAGATAATGAAGGCCGTCCCCATGAAGCGCTGGTTATTCGTATGGAAGGCGCTTTTAAGTGTCTGGGCAAAAAGGAAGAGAATTTTTTCCGCGGGAGCATGAACCATAAAGAATTGCAGCAGCTCCTTACCGATTACGGCATCGTCGAAATGGAAGGTTCCGGCAGGCCGGTTGCCGGTATGCTTGCGGAACCCGGCGGCACGGGAACCGCGCAAACGCTGGTAGTCCGTTGCGTGTTTGACGACCCGTGGCTGGCCGCCGATTATGTCGTATGCAGGGAACGGATTCAGGCGGTTGTGGAAGGGAGTTATATTATTGCCCGCAGCGGGGCGAAGATAGAGCGGATTATTTTTGCGGTCTCATATAAAGAAAAAGAACTGGGGCAAGCCCTGCTTGCTGAATCGGCGCAGCAGCATGATATTCCCGCATCGGTGATTTTTACCGGTTCAAAATACCCGCAACGAAACCGCCGGGAACTGGAACTGGCGCTGCGGAATTATGAAAAGAAAGAAGGCGTTGATTTAGGCTCCCTTTTGGTGCTGGGGCCGGCGACTCTTGCCGCGGTGCATGATGCGGTAAAATACCACCGCCCGATTCTTGACCGTTATGTGGCGGTGGGCGGTTCGGCGGTTCGCAAGCCCCAGGTGATGCGGGTGCGCATCGGCAAGCGGCTCGGCGATCTTTTTGAGGAATGTGGGGGCTTTGTTGATATTCCGTACCGCGTCGCCACCGGTTCGCCTTTGTGCGGAAAGCCGGTTGTGAATCTTGACGAGCCGGTAACCAAAACCAGTTATGCGGTGTTTGCCATGCTCAAAGCCCAGACCGGGGATGACCTGAAACGGGACTGTATTTCCTGCGGGGAATGCAGAAGCGTGTGCCCGGTGGGGCTTGATCCCGAAGAGTTATACAAGCGGATAATGGTTCTCCATTCCGCCCGCAGCCCCGGCGCGGAAGAATGTCATGGCTGCGGCTGCTGTGAACTGGTGTGTCCTTCGCATCTGCCGCTGTCCGACATTATAATGGGAAAGATTGCGGAGGTGCCGCGTGGCTGACCGGAAAACGCTTAAATTAAATACCCAGGTTAACCTTGCGCGGCCTACTGCCGTCCGTATGTGGCTGGTGTTTAGCTGCGCGTTTTTGGCCGTGGTGCAATCCGCTATTGGGGACTCAGGAGCGTCGCTTGCCGTCGCCATTGCCGCCCTTGTTTCCGCTGTTTTGACCGAACTGCTTATGACCAGCACGGTACACGGTTTGTCAAAAATTCAGGACGGAAGCGCCGCCGCATCGGCGCTGGTGCTTACCCTGCTGCTGCCAAACTATATACACCCGGTGTATGCGGCGCTGGGCGCGGCGTTTGCGATGGTCGTGGTCAAGCACAGTTTTGGCGGATTGGGTTCAAACTGGATGAATCCCGCCCTGGGCGGCTGGCTGTTTATCCGTTTTTCCTGGCCGCAGGCTTTTGCGGCGGCGCTTGACGGGTCGGCGGATTATTTGCCGCAGACGGCCAGCGCGGCGGATCAGGTAATCAGGGATTTTCTCAACAGAGCGGTTTTTATGTTTATGGGCGCGGAACTGCCCGCGGGTTATATTGATCTTTTTTCGGTGCAATCGCCGGGAATCATTGCCGACCGCGCCGTACTGGCGCTGGTTTTTGCGGTTGCCGTCATTGCCGCATTTGAGATAAGCCGTTCCTGGCTTTCCCTTGTGTACCTTGCGGTTTTTGGCTTTTTGATTCGGATGGCGGGAGACCCAAACGTATGGTGGAACGGCGATGTTATTCTTGCCTTTCTTTCCGGCGGCACATTGGTTGCCGCGTTTATACTGGTTGTTGATCCGTCCAGCGGGGCAAAGTCGGCGCCGGGCAATATGGTTGTGGTAGTTATTGCCGCCGCTCTCAGTATGGCTTTTCGGGTTTTTGCATCCGCGTTGTACGGCTGTTTTTTTGCCGTTGCCCTGGTTAACGCCCTTACCCCGTTTTTGTGCAAACTGGAACGCCGTCTGCTGTATTCGCTGAATCCGGCGGGGAATTTCACTTCCATAGAAAACGCCGTTTCCGCGGAAAGCGCCGTTTCCAAAAGAGCTGCCGTTTCCAAAAGAGGCGCCGCTTCCAGAGGGGGGCGTTAGGTGAAAGACATGACTTCGGTATTGAAAGACCGGGCGGTTTTTGCCGGCTGGGTTGCCGCGCTGGCGCTTATCGCCGCGCTGCTGTGGTCTTTGAGTTTTTCCTTCCGTTCTGACTGCCTCATGCGCGCGACCAATAAAATATTGATAACAATGAATGATGACAGGCATCTTGCCGCTCCCGTGCTTCGTCCCGTTGCCGGGCCGGCTCCCCTGGGCTGCTGGTACCGCCTCTATGAATCCGGTTCCTTCTTTTTTGTATTTGCCGTCATGCGGGAAGGCATCCTTGTCCCCTGCGGCGCGGAAATTTCAGAAGAAGGAAAGCTTGTGGAAATAATTCCCCTGGGTAACCATGCGCGGCAGGTAATGAACCAAATTCCCCAGGGCCTGATTCAGGTGTATGTCCGCCGCATAGAATCCGCGGCGGCGGCTGTTATTGCCGCAGGGCCGGAAAGGGGGAAAAAATGAACAACCCGGCGCACTACCGTATCTTCCATAGCGATGCCGCGCCATCGGCCTGCCTTTCAGGGGCCGCGCTGCTGATCATGGCTTCCGACCGTCTTGCCCATGCCATAACCGCCGCCGGCGCGCTGGTGTGGGTGTACGGCCTTTCATCGCTGGCCGCCCATGCCGGCGCACAGGCTTTTCCCCGGCGGGGAAGAACGGCGCTGCTTGCCTTCCTCAGCTCATTTTTTGCCGGAGTTTATCTTTTGTTGATATGGATACTTTCACCGTTATGCGCTATTGAATCATTTTTTGTCATTTCCCTTGTTCCCCTGTTCTGCATGGTATCGGGAATTCTCAAACAGTTGGAAACCATGATACTTGAAGACGCCCTTGCCGCGTCCTGTTCCGAGGCCATGATTCTGGGGGCGCTGATGGTTATTTTTGCCCTTATCCGGGAACCGTTTGGCTTTTTGTCGCTTTCCCTGCCCGGAGGGGCGCAGGGTATTATTCTGCTGTTCTCTTTCAAGACAGAGTCCTTTCTTCCTATCCGCCTGATAGCGAGTTCCGCCGGGGCATTGCTTCTGCTGGGTTATTTTATGGGGCTGTACCGGTACTTTGGGACGCAGGGACTGCGGGAGGGCCAGGGTGGTTTCTAACATAACATGGCTGGTCATGTTGGCGGGTTTTTCCGGCCTGTCCATGAATCTGATTCTGCAATTCGGCCTGGGGTTAAAGGGAATAGCATTTGATGAAAGTATCGGCAAGGAACGATTGCTGGCGGGTTCGGGGGTTTTGTTTGCCGCGGTCATGCTTCTCTGGCTGATTTTTTTGTTTATCCGTTCGGTTTTGTTTTTGGGGCTTCTGGAGTATGTCCTGCTTTTTCCGGCAAGTTTTCTGGTTTTTTCGGTTTTTGAATATCTGGTCAACCGTTTTATGTTGAAAAAAAACGCGGAGGAAGGGGCGCTTCTTTTTGGCGACCGATCAACCGGTGGCGCTCTTGCGGGCGCGGCCCTGTTCATGACGCTTAACGTCGCGGGCAGCCCCTACGAAGCGCTTGTGCTGTCTTTGGGCTTTTCCTGCAGCGCGGCGCTTGTCATGGTCGTTGTCGGTGAAATTCGCCGCCGCGCGGAAATGGAAGCGGTTCCCCGCCGGCTGCGGGGCGGCCCGCTTGCCCTTATTGCCCTGGGTCTGCTTTCGCTGATATTCGCGTCCGGGGCATTGATGCTTTTTGGCGTTTTGGGAGTTCAATGAGCATGGCGGCTGCAAAGATCAGTCTGGTGCTGGGATCTCATGCCCATGTACCCTACGGCGCCGAAACGTCCGAGTTTGAAAAAGTTTATGCCGGCCTGTTGCTGCCTTTTGTTTCCGGCCTGTATAAATATCCGCAGGTACAGGCGGCGCTGCACTATTCGGGAGTGCTGCTGCACCGGGTTGAGCGTTCCCACCCGGAACTGCTTATGTTGATTGAAGACATGGTGGCCCGCAAACAGGTTGAGATGCTGGGCGGCGGGTTTTACGAACCGATGCTGCCCATTATTCCGTTGCAGGATAAAATCGGGCAGATAGAACTGTTAACCACTTACCTGCGCAAACAGTTTGGCAAGCGGCCCCAGGGCTGCTGGCTGCCGGCTTTTGCCTGGGAACAGGGTCTGGTAAACCCCCTTGCCGCCTGCGGCATGGGTTTTACTTTTTTGGGCGAGCGGCAATTTGCCCTTGCCGGCGGAAACGAATATGCTCCCTGTATATGCGAAGACCAGGGGAAACTTATCACCGTATTTCCCGTTCTGCAGTCGCCGGAAGCGGCGCTTGCCGGCAAAGGCGTTTCCGCGCTGCTGTCAAATCTGCTGGAAAATTACAACAAACGGCGCCCGGAAAAAGCAGAACCTGTCGCCGCGCTGTTTCCCTTAAAAGTCAGCGTTGGTAAACATGAAACAGCAGAAAAGGCGTGGTGCCGTTTTTTTGAAGAACTATCCCGCTGTGAAAGTTATGCCGAAACGGTCATTCCCGGCAAACTGATGAAGAACCTCAATGGCCTGCAAAAACTGTATATCCCCGATTCTTCGGATACCGCCGACGAAATGCCGCCGCGCCGTTTTACGATTGCGCATCCCGAAGCGGGCGGGATTTACGCAAAAATGGTTTTTACCAACGTACTGATAAATCAACTGAGGGGTGATAAATCCCGCAAGCTCTCCGCCCATGAAGAGTTGTGGAAGGCCGAGGGCGGCGACCTTTTCCGTTTTACCGGAGCGGACGGGCTGCACAACCACTTATTGCGGAATGCGGCCTACAGCGCCCTTTTGGGGGCGGAGCGGGTAAGCAGGGAAAAAAGTAAATTTGTCCCTTCGCTTGTACCGTTTGACTTTAACATGGACGGCGCTCAGGAGTGGCTTTTTCAGGACGCCAGAATCAACTGTTATGTGCAATCAACCGGCGGGGGAATTTTTGAACTGGACTATCTGCCCAAAACATGGAACTATCTGGATACCTGCGGCGGCAGGTTTGCCTTTGCCGACCGTCTGCTGCCTCCCGCGTTAAAGGTTGAAAATCTTAAATACGGCGCCATTGACGGGGCGCGGCTTTGCCGCGGCGAATCCTATGAACCTGTCGAATTGGACAAGGTTCGCCGGAAACTCCGTCTGCTGCTGCACCGGTTACCTTCTTTGGAAAAAACGCCGTCTTCCCCGAAAACGAAATCATCGTCTTCTCTGAAGTCGTCTTCTTTGAAAACGCCGCCTCCTTTTGGAAATATTGAAATTGAAAAAACCTATTCGCTTAAAAAAGACGCCGTGTGCGCGGGATACATTTTTACCAACTGCGGAACCGTAAAAGAAATTTTTCAATTTGCCCCGGAGATAGACCTTGCCCTTCCCGGCGAGACAGACGCCTTTACCCGTTTCTTTTCCTGCAAATCCGTCCAGGCGGACACCGCCCTTGCGCAGCCGCTGTTACGCGCCATAGACGGCCTGAAAATCCATGACATAAAAAACGAGGTTCAAATCAGCCTGGCGGCAAACCGCCCCTTTGACGGCAAAATCTCGCCGGTACGCATTCCCGATGACACAACCGGCGCGGAACTTTATCAGGCATGGTGCATTATGCCGCTTTTCCCCGTGTCGCTTGAACCGGGCGAAAAATGGGAACTTGAGTTTACCCTGCGATTTTCTCATTAGATCAGGTCAATAGCATTTAATTTTTTTTCACACGCACATAAGCGCATAAACCGGCACAGGGAACAGCGCCGGGGCTGCCAAAACAGATGGGGGAACTCAACTACGCAGCCCCCCAGCACTTAAATTACCATGTATATCGTAATACTATGAAGTCATATCGTATTTAAGTGCTGGGCTGTTACTGTACACCTAGTTTTTGCTTTTACTCCCTGGTCTGCTCCGTCGAAGAACCCCATAATGTTTTGGCAACCCCGCGCTGTCTCCCTGTGCCGACCTATAATCAATGTAACACGGTAAATGCTGCCACCTGTGATGATAGAGACCAGCCGGAGGGGACGGGCGTACCCTTCGACAGGCTCAGGGTACCCCTTGTCGATGGTCACTGAGCTTGTCGAAGTGACCGCTCGCCCGCAGCCCCCCTCCGGCTGGTTTTTGTACGGTCAATGACTGGCTTGACATTCAACCCGGTATATTGTATGGTTACCTACGTTGAACAAAGGCGTTCATCAGATGATGCGGGAAACAGCCGGATTCCGCGTATACCATGTGATGAACGTCTTTTTTTTTGGAGGTTATTATATGCAGTGTGAGGGGCAAGTACGGATACCATCCGGCTGCGCCATATCCGGTATTATTGACAAAACAGGGCGGCGTATGAGCGGCGAGAAGATTATAAAGTCTATCTCCGTCATGCACGACCGGTCGAACGGCCTCGGCGGCGGTTTTGCCGCGTACGGAATATACCCGGAGTACAAGGATTATTATGCCTTCCATTTATTTTACGATTCCGTGTCCGCAAAAAAAGAGTGCGAGGAATTTTTGGAACGGCATTTTGACATCATCAACCTTTCCAAAATCCCTACCAGAAAAATAAAAGAAATTACCGATGAACCGCTGATCTGGCGTTACTTTGTCACGCCCCTGCCCACCAAACTTGCGGACAGCCAGCTTGATGAGCGGGAATTTACCGCCAAATGCGTGTTCCGCGTCAATACAAAAATTGAAGGCGCTTATGTCTTTTCCAGCGGAAAAAATATGGGCGTGTTCAAGGCGGTCGGATTCCCCGAAGATGTCGGGCGGTTTTACAAGCTGGAGGAATATGAGGGCTGGTGCTTTACGGCGCACGGGCGTTATCCGACCAATACGCCGGGCTGGTGGGGCGGCGCTCATCCCTTTTCACTGCTTGATTATTCTGTGGTGCATAACGGCGAAATATCTTCCTACGATACCAACCGGCGCTCAGTCGAAAGGTACGGCTACAAATGCACGCTCCAGACCGACACCGAAGTCATTACCTATATTATAGATTACCTGCACCGAAAACAGAAACTTTCTTTTAGTGAAATCGCTTCGGTTATTGCCGCTTCGTTTTGGCAGACCATAGAAAAGCAGCCGCCCGAAGAGCGGGAGACGCATGAATTTTTGCGCGTAATGTTCAGCGCGCAGTTAATAACCGGCCCGTTTTCAATCCTTGTTGGCTTTGAC
>JAITCL010000145.1 GCA_031283105.1 Treponema sp.
GGCGGGGTAAAATGCTCCATAAAGCCTCCTCGAACTGCTTCAGTATACCAAAGCAAACGCACTTAAAGCAATGCAGGGTACAGGGCAACAGCAATTACTTTTTTACACATTAATAGCGCGTAAACCGGCACAGGGAACAGTGCCGGGCTGCCAAAACAGATGGGGGAACTCAACTACGCAGCCCCCGCACGGCTTCCGTGCATCATTGAAAACTATGGGTAATTCCATTATCAGCGTGTTCTCTTGTTTTCCGTGCCGTGCGGCTTTTACTGTACACCTGGTTTTTGCTTTTACTCCCTGGTCTGCTCCGTCGAAGAACCCCATAATGTTTTGGCAACCCCGCACTGTCTCCCTGTGCCGCCCTATTCCTCCCTATAACCGATATAACAGGGTAAATGCTGCCACCTGTGATGGTAGATGCCAGCCGGAGGTGGCGTATTGTTTGCTCCCCTTTCCTTTTTCTTCCCCCTCCGTGTTCTCCATGTCCTCCGTGGTGAAAATTCTTCCCTGCTTTCTCACCTCGCATAGCTCCCTGCTCGCCCGTAGCGCCCCCTCCGGCTGGTTTATACTGTCAAAAAGTAAATGCAGAAGCCCTGTTACCCGCCACATTGACAAGCCCCACCGGAGGGTATAACGTATTCTCCATGGATCGTGAATCAAGAATCAATGAACTGATTTCCCAAATGACACTGGAAGAAAAAGTGTCCCAGTTGAGTGATACCAGCGCGGCGATTAACCATTTGGGCATACCCGAATATAACTGGTGGAATGAGTGCCTGCACGGTGTTGCGCGGGCGGGCATCGCGACGGTGTTTCCCCAGGCCATCGCGCTGGCGGCGACTTTTGACGAGGATTTTGTCGAAACGGTGGCGGCAGCGATTTCTGATGAAGCGCGGGCAAAATATAACGAGGGCGTAAAACAGGGGAACCGGGGCCGGTATTGGGGCCTGACTTTCTGGACTCCGAATATCAATATTTTCCGCGATCCCCGCTGGGGACGCGGCCAGGAAACCTACGGCGAAGACCCGTACCTTACCAGCCGCATCGGCCTTGCTTTTGTGCGGGGCTTGCAGGGCAATGATACTGAAAACCTTAAACTTGCCGCCTGCGCCAAACACTACGCCGTTCATTCCGGCCCGGAAAAATTACGCCATACCTTTGACGCGGTTGTCTCTAAAAAAGATCTTTTTGAAACGTATCTGCCCGCGTTCAAAGCCCTCGTTGACGGAGGCGTTGAATCGGTCATGGGCGCATACAACCGTTTTCAGGGAGAACCCTGCTGCGCCAGCAATTACCTGTTAAAAGACATACTGCGGGGCCGCTGGGGATTCACGGGCCACGTTGTTTCAGACTGTTGGGCAATCCGCGATTTTCACGAAAACCATAAAATAACCGCTACCCCCGAAGAATCGGCGGCCCTTGCCCTGAACGCGGGCTGCGATCTGAACTGCGGCTGTACCTATCCGCAGTTGACCGTGTCCTTAAAAAAGGGACTCGTTACCGAGGAGGCGATTAACACCGCCCTAAAGCGCGTTTTGCGCACCCGTTTCAAACTGGGAATGTTTGACCCGCCGCACAAAGGCAAATACGGCAAATTGGGACGCAAGGTAATCAACTGCGAGAAACACCGGAAGTTGGCGCTTAAAGCGGCGGAAAAATCCATCGTGCTGCTTAAAAATGACAACGGTATTCTGCCGCTGGACTCCAACGCGAAAAAAATTACCGTGGTGGGGCCGGGCGCGGCTAACGCTCATACGCTGTTCGGCAACTATTATGGGGTTAGTCCCCGTTTTGTCACCATACTTGAAGGGTTAGGTGAAAAGGTCAAAGACAAGTACGGGATCAACCTGGAATACCGCCAGGGCTGCCTGATGTACGGCGACAACAATGCGTCAAACGCCGAATTCGGCACGGCAAATATCGCCGATGTTATCATTGCTGTCATGGGACTGGATGGGGCGATTGAGGGGGAAGAAGGCGACGCGATTGCTTCGGACTCCAACGGCGACCGCGCGTACATTGAGCTTCCCCCCTGGCAGTTGAAATTTTTACAGAAGGTCAGCGCGGCGGGAAAAGCGGCAGGCAAGCCGGTAATCCTCGTGCTGACCGGCGGCAGCCCCATTGCCATACCGGAGGATATTGCCGACGCGGTGATTTTTGCCTGGTATCCCGGAGAGATGGGCGGCGCGGCGGTGGCGGATATTATTTTTGGCGATACGATTCCATCGGGAAAACTGCCCATTACCTTCCCCGCTTCCACCAGCCAGCTTCCCCCTTATGAAGATTACGCCATGAAAGGCCGCACCTACCGCTATATGACGGCACAGCCCCTCTACCCCTTCGGTTTCGGTCTTTCCTATACCAGCTTCCGTTTTGATTCCATCACCCTTTCCGCGCCGTCAATTTCAGCGGGCGCATCGGTAAAGGCGAAGGTAACGATGAGCAACACCGGCAAGCGGGATGCTGACGAAGTCGTGCAGATGTATGTTTCAAAAGACGATAAGAGCGCGGATGATCCCCTGTCTTCGCTGCGGGCTTTCCGGCGCGTGTTTGTCCCCGCGGGCAAAACCATTACCGTAGAATTTAATCTTCCCGCGGCGGCTTTTGAAACGGTCAACGCGGAAGGAAATTCCGTACTGATGCCCGGCTCTTACACGGTCATTGCCGCCGATGCCGCGCCGGTTCCGGTATCAGTAGAAAAAGGCGCGACCGTTCCGGTGAAAGCGCAAATCCGGGTGAACGGGTAAGTATGCCGCCCGGCGCTCTGCGCATCGTTTATATTTTTCTTCCCGCCGCCTGACTTTCCGGTAAAATATCTTAGGGAATTTATACTATACAGGCATCCTCAAAATATGCTAGTGTAAAACCATCTATGCCTGAA
Organism: Treponema sp.; assembly: GCA_031283105.1. Classification (GTDB taxonomy): domain Bacteria; phylum Spirochaetota; class Spirochaetia; order Treponematales; family Breznakiellaceae; genus WQXQ01. The sequence continues at coordinate 2,882 of JAITCL010000145.1, forward strand.
TCAAAATCAATAAAAGTTATGATAGTTGAAGATCATCCGCTGTTCAGCAAGGGGCTTGTCTCCCTTATTGCCGGCAGCGCCCGGTCAGGCTACAACGTAGTTGGGGAGGCGGCGAACCGGTCCGATGCCATGAAAATAGCCCGGCAGGAAAAACCGGCTCTCGCCATTGTCGATATTAGTCTGGGAGAAGAAAACGGTTTAGACCTTATTCCCCAACTGAAATCCCTTGACCCGGACATGGTGATTTTGGTTCTGTCCGCGCACGATGAACGGTACTATTCCGAGCGGGTTCTTCGTTTGGGCGCGCGTGGTTATATTATGAAGACCGAGCAGCCCCCCAAAGTGCTGGAGGCGATAAAAACCGTTATGGCGGGAAAAATGTATCTGAGCGACAGCGAACAGGAACGGATTTTTGAAGCGAGGACCGGGGAAAGCCGGCGAGGGGTGAAAGATTGGGCAGGTTCGATGCGGAAACTTTCAGACCGGGAGTTTCAGGTATTTTCCTGCATGGGTAAAGGAATGGGAACGGTCGAAATCGCCGACAAGTTTAAGCTGAGCGCCAAAACCATAGATACCCACAAGGAGCATATCAAACTGAAACTCCAGTGCGATTCTTCACATGATCTCAAGCGGCTGGCGATAGAATGGGGCAATCATCCGGATCTTCCCCGTCAATAGGAAAAATCCCTGATACTGTTGCCTGTTTTCTCAAAGCCACGCCGGGTGATGGGCGCCATATATGTTAATTTAATTTGTAATTCGCAGCCTGTTATTTGTCACCAAGACAGGCTTGCAGCCCTTCAAAGACCGGCTCCAGTTCGTCAAAGCGCATGACCGCCTGCCGGTCAAGCGGGGTGGGCATATTGTTGACGATGATCACTTCGCCGCCGCAACGCAGGGTATAATCGGGGAGGGAAGCGGCGGGATACACGGTCAGGCTGGTTCCCAGCACCAGCATCAGGTCGGCTTTTTGGGATTCAGATGTCGCTTCACGCAGGGCGTCTACCGGCAGACTTTCGCCGAAAAAAGTAATCGCCGGTTTCAATATTTTACCGCAGCGGGGGCATTGGGGCATTCCGCCCGCGCGGACAATTTTGGCGGCTTCTTCAAAATCCATTCTGACCCCCGCGCAGCGCAGGCAGTAGTGCAGTTTCGGCGAGCCGTGGACTTCGATCACGTTAACGCTTCCCCCTTTTTGGTGAAGCAGATCAATGTTCTGGGTTATTACCGCTTTAAGGAATCCCCGCTTTTCCAAATCGCCCAAAACGGTATGCACCACGGAAGGTTTCTTTTCATCAATGTTATAAATAAACGATCCCGCCCTGCTGTAATAAAACGAAGGATCCTGTTCAAAATAATTAATGTCAAAAATTTTATTTGCGTCCATGTCATTGTACAGGCCGTTTTTTCCCCGGAAATCGCGGATGCCCGAAAGCGTACTGACCCCCGCCCCGGTCAGGGCGACCAGATGCCGCGCTTCCGTTATCCGCCGGTACAATGCGCCCCAGTCGGGAGCGCCGACAGTATCATCGTTTACCATAATGGATTTTTTATTGTATACCAAATTGGGGTGAATGTCAAAAGCGCTTGCCTGATAGCTATGCGAGATGAGAAGGCAGGGAAGAATTTAACCACGGAGGACACGGAGAACACGGAGGGAGAGGACAGGGATGGAATAGGGCGGCACAGGGGGACAGCGCCGGGGCTGCCAAAACAGATGGGGGAACTCAACTACGCAGCCCCCGCACGGCTTCCGTGCATTATTGAAAACTATGGGTAATTCCACTATGAGCGTGTTCTCTTGTTTTCCGTGCCGTGCGGCTGTTACTGTACACTTAGCTTTTGCTTTTGTTCCCTGGTCTGCTCCGTCGAAGAATCCCATAATGTTTTGGCAGCCCCGTACTGCCCCCCTGTGCCGCCTTATTCCACCTTATAACCAAATATAACAAGGTAAATGCCCACCTATACCAATAGAGGTCATCCGGAGGGGGCGCTGCGGGTGCGCCGCCGGCGGGCGGAAATATTTGGAATTCCCCGCCGGAGGAGACCAGCAGGTAACAGTAACAAGTGAGGACAGTAAAAGCCCAGTACCTCCATACCATAATTTTTGTACTATCACGATTCGCATGGTTAATGGAGGTGCTGGGAGGCTCCACAGGCGGATTCTACAAGCGTTTCCGCCCGCCGGCGGCGCACCCTCCGGCTGGTTTGTACGGTCATACTGCTGCTCTGTGTTTTAGGGATTCTTGTTGTTTTACGGGCTGTTTTGTGCTATTATAAGCGGCGGTATATAGTTAACGCAAAATAGCATGGAGGCGGATATTGAGCATACATGAATCGGCGGAAATGTATCTGGAAACAATTCATGTTTTGGGCCTCAAGGGGAACCGGGTCCGGTCAATAGATATTGTCAATGAACTGGAATACTCAAAGCCGAGCGTCAGCGTCGCCATGAAAAACCTCAAAGCCAAAGGCTATATCGCAATGGATGATGAAGGTTATATAACCCTGACTGGTAAGGGGCGGAAAATTGCCGAAACGATGTACGAACGGCATATTGCGATTTCCGACTGGCTTATTTCTTTGGGCGTTGATAAAAAAACGGCGGTAAACGATGCCTGTAAAATGGAACACGCCATGAGCGAAAAAAGTTTTACGGCGATAAAAAAACACATAGAAAACCGGAAAGAAGAAAAATGAACCACGGAATACCCCATTGAATTAACTCTGCCGGTAGCCCGCCAGGAAATTGCCCAAACGGCGTACGGCGTCGGTCAGGGTATCCTTGTCGGGAAGAAACACAATACGGAAATGATCCGGTTCTTTCCAGTTAAAGCCCGTGCCGTGAACCAGCAGCAAATGTTGATCGCGTAACAGGTCGAGCATAAACTTTTCGTCGTTGGTTATATTAAAACGTTTAACGTCTACTTTGGGAAAACAGTACAGGGCGCCTTTGGGGTTTACCACGGAAAGGCCGGGGATTTCATTGACCAGATTGACCACGGCGTCCCGCTGTTCGCGCAAACGCCCGCCGGGAATGATCAGGTCTTTAATGCTTTGATAGCCGCCCAGGGCGGTTTGTATGCCAAATTGGGACGGCATATTGGGACACAGGCGCATATTGGCAAGCATATCAAGCCCTTCAATATAACCCGCCGCCTTTTTTTTATCGCCCGAAAGAACCATCCAGCCGGCGCGGAAACCGGTAGCGCGCCATGATTTACTCAATCCGTCAAAACTGACGGTGAGAATGTCGGGGGCAATGGTAGACAGGGGGATATGTACCGCCCCGTCATAGGTAATCCGGCTGTAAATTTCATCGGCGTATACGATTAAGTCGTTTTCTCTGGCTATTTGAACGATACCTTCAAGAACGGAACGGTCATACACAGCGCCGGTCGGATTGTTGGGGTTTATAACGACAATTGCCTTTGTTTTGGCTGAAACTTTGGAACGAATATCATTCAGATCGGGATTCCAGTCTGAAGATTCATCGCACACATAATGAACCGCCCTGCCTCCGGAAAGCGTTACCGCGGCTGTCCACAGGGGATAGTCCGGCATGGGAATCAATACTTCATCGCCTAAGTCCAAAAGCCCCTGCATGGACATCATGATTAATTCACTGACGCCGTTGCCGATAAAAATATCGTCGATTCCCACATCCATTACGTTCTTGGACTGGAAATCCTGCATAACGGCTTTGCGGGCGGCAAACAAACCGCGTGAATCGCCATAGGGCATGGCGTTGTGCAAATTGACAATAATGTCATGGATTATTTCATCGGGCGCGTTAAGGCCAAATGAAGCGGGACTGCCAATGTTAAGTTTAATGACATGAAAACCTTCTTCCTCAATTTTTTTTGCTTCTTTCAGAACCGGCCCGCGTATGTCGTAACATACATTTTCCAGCTTTGATGATTTTTCAACATCTTTCATATTAATTGCTCCCCCATATCCATGTGCCGGCCCTGTCCACATAGCTCCTGATGACAGCCCCATGCACTTCGGCTTTCAGTTTTTCCCCTTTCTTTGTCCATTTTCCGGCGGTTTTTAAGGCTTTCCGCACCCTGTTTTTTCCCTCTTCGGCGCGGACACGCCACCTGGCGGAAGCTATAGGGCTTTTTCCCGCCAACTCGGTCAGCAGAAAGGCCGCAAGTCCGGTAACCAGCGTATCGCGTGTGCCTGTAGCCGGTACACCTGCGGCAAGTTCCCCCAAAACGGTTCCCGCCTTTTCATAGGCCCCGGTAAGGGTCAGGGAAAAACCATAGTACCAGCGCAGCCAATCCCCCGGACTCCCCTTTTCCATCCTTTCCCTGAAAAATTCCACAGCGGCGGCGGTTTTGCCGCCGAGCAGGTAAGCGGCCCCAAAAATCAGGGCATTATCTTCCACCAGGGCCGGTTTCGCGGCGGCAAGCCTGTTTTTAAGGCTTACCACGCCGTTAAAATTCTCCGTTGCCAGGCAGGACTGGGCCAGCAGCTTTATATAACGGGGCTTATACACCCCCTCTTCGTAGACTTTTTTCTCCAGATAAGCGGTCAAAGCCGGCCAATCCTCTTCTTCCAGCAGGATCAGCAGTTTCCGGTTCAACAGAAAAACCGTGTCCATAACGCCCAGCGGCACAACCACGACAAGGGCCAGCGGCCAGACCATCTGCATCAATGCCGCCATTTGGCTTTTTGTCCAAAATAAGACAAAAAAAACGGCAATAAGCAGAAAAAAAACAAGAAATATGTTAAAAAAGATTATTCGCATTTGCAATTTGGGTACAAACTCCTCTAAAATATAAGATAGAGTAAAGAAGAGGAGAGTGTCAATAATGAACAATTTCTCACTCAAAGATATTTCCCCCTCCGGTTATTTTTCCAAGGCAGTATACCTGGATTCAGCGTTTGTTCTTACCGCGCCGGAGATGCCCATAACGAATGAGCTGATGAAGGCCATAAGCGAATGGGGCTTTTCTGAAGTATTCAGCGACGGAGAGCCTTGCGAAAGTTATTCAGCCGATACGGAACAGCCCGGCAATGAAATGGTAAAAGCCGATCCCTCCACCATAGGCGATCTGGACAAGATACAGCAGGCGGACGCCTTCTATGTTTCATTTCAAAAATACGTCAAAACCCTTTTTGCTTTTTTGCCCATCAAAACCGAGATGGACTTTAACCCCGTGGCGGAAAAGATCAAGTCGGTTTGTGACTATGTGCGGGATCACCGCCGTTTCCTCATGCGGACACAATGGCTGACCAACCCGGTACAGGAAGAAAACCAGTTGGTATCCCACACGACGCGTTCCACCATTATTGCCCTGATCATCGGCACCAACCTTAAACTGCAGCCGTACCGGCTTATAGAATTGGGCGTCGCCGCCCTGTTTCACGAGGCCGGAATGATCAAACTGCCCCAGGAAAACTTCACGAGCAAGAGGACTCTGACCGAACAGGAACGGAAACTGTTATATGCCCACCCGGTTCTTGGTTTCAATCTTCTGAAGTCTTTTGACTTCCCCCTGGTTATTTGTCTGGGGGCGCTGGAACACCATGAACGGGAAAACGGAACCGGGTATCCCCAGCGGAAGACCGGCGATAAGATCAGCCTGTACGCGAAAATTATCGCGGTGGCGTGTTCTTATGAGGCTATTTTATCCAACCGCTCCTACAAGGACGCCAAGGACGGCCACACGGGAATACTGGAATTGCTGAAAAATGAGGGGAAACAATACGATGATACCATCGTCCGGGCGCTGGTATTCTCGCTGTCGCTGTACCCCATTGGCTTGTATGTGTTGTTATCCAACGGGAAAAAGGGCCAGGTGGTTGATGTGAATCCGGAGAATCCCCGCTTTCCCATTGTCGAGGTATTCGGGGAGCTTATGCCCAACGGAAAAAATAAAGCCATACAGACTTCTGCCGACGATTGTTCCATAGTCCGCCCCCTTACCCCGGCGGAAATTAAAGGTTAGCCACTGGCCAATGATTATACTTGTTGCCGCCCTGATTCTGGCAAGTGGATTTTTTTCCCTGTTTGAACAGGCTCTGAAAGCCGCCGGCAAACCTCATCTATACCAGGAAACCGACAGCGCCGAAAAAAAAGGCTCCCGGTGCCGCCGCCGGCTTTTGAAAGCGGCGGAAAATTCAGAACGTTACTTGATGGCAGCCCGTTTTTGGCGCATCACTTTAAGAACCCTTGCCGCCGTTATTGCCGGAATAAACCTGAACCATTGGATGATAATGCGGTCTGCCGCGCTGCCGGTCTTTCTGCCCGCGGCCGTCTGTACTGCCGCAGTGATTTTGGCAATCCTGCTGCCGGACAGCCTGATACCCTGGATTGTCCGCCGCGCCGCGGAAGGTATAACCGCGGCTGCCCTCCCCTTCCTTGAAATCTGTGCCCTGCCCCTGCTGCCTTTTTATCTGCTGACGCATAACGCCTGCCGGCAACTGCGCAAGATATTTCCCGCGGGGGCGGAACCCCCCGCCATGACCGAGGATGATCTGCGCCTTGCTCTGATGGAAGGGGAAAAATCGGGCATTGTTGAAAGCAAGGAACGAACTATGGTAGAAGGGGTCTTTTATCTGGGAGACCGTCCCCTCGGCACTTTTATGACCCACCGTTCCGAAATCCAATGGCTCGATGTTAACGCTCCGTTAGCTGACATTAGCGCGAAGGTTTTGGAATACCGGCATCAACGCTGTTTTCCCGTGACCGACGGAACCCTTGACGCCATTATAGGGGCGGCCTATTCGGAAGACATAATCATTGACGCGGCATCCGCCCCGTCTGCCGGACTGCGGGCCATAATGAAAACAGCCCTGTTCGCCCCTGAAACCATGCCGGCGCTGAAAGCCTTTGAATCATTCAGGCGGGGCAAGGCGGATTTCTTGTTTGTCATGGACGAATACGGCGGTTTTGCCGGCATAGTCAGCGTACATGATTTGATGGAAGCAATTGTCGGTGAGCTGACCGCCCCGGTTAGCGCGGAAGAACAGGCGGTAGAGCAGGAGGACGGCTCATGGCTGGCAGACGGCGGCCTGAATATTGATGAAGCGGCGGATCTCTTTTCCCTGCCCGGCCTGTCCGCCGCTATGGAAACCTCAGGCGGCGGCGCTCACAGCGGCTACCATACCCTGGCGGGTTTTGTGCTTTCACTTGCCGGAGAACTCCCCCGCTCGGGCGACAGCTTCGTCTATCAGGGCTTCCGTTTCACTGTTCTGGAAATGGACGGCAACCGCATCGAAAAAATCGCCGTCAGAAAAGAAGAAAAACAAACCACAGACAAAATAAAAGAATAGTTATAAAATAAATTATGATTATCAAACTTGAACAAAACACGGCGCAAAAAGATATTGAAGTATCAGTTACCTTTCCGGTAAAAAATAAAATCGTAGAACGTATTGTCTCGCTGATAAAATCCGTTGATTCACAAATAGAGTGTTATTCAGATGATACTGTAAAACTGGTAAATGTTTCTGATGTTTATTACATTGAAAGTATAGATAAAAAAACGCTTGTTTTTTGTGAAAAAGGAAACTATCAGACAAGAAAACGTCTTTATCAGATTTATGATGAATTGGCCGACAATGGATTTGTACAAATAAGCAAATATTGTATTATGAATATAAACAAACTGGAAGAAATAAAACCTTTAGCTAATAGTCATTTAGAGGCGGTATTATCAAACGGAAAATGCCTATATGTTACAAGAAAATATCTTGCTGATATAAAACGGCGCTTGCAGGAGGAGAAATAAAATGAAAAAGATTATAGTAAACATAATGTTTACCACCGGCTGCGCGTTGATTATTCTGACGGCTTGTTTCGTAATATTTGATTTAAAATACATCATGGTTCCTGTTGTTTTTCAAATATTCGCGGCAAATATTGTGATCAATTTAGGCCTCTTTGTGATAAGTAAATTTGAAAGCCGTTATGTTATTGTGGAATATTTATTGGATATTAGTTATATAATTGCCGTTCTTGTTGTATTTGGCGCAGTTTTTAACTGGTATCCCACAATACCGGTTTGGATTCTTGCCGTTATGGCGGTAGTGATTTATATATTTTCTATAATAATTTCCATGAATAAACTGCGAAAAGACACAAAAAAAATAAACGAATTACTGCAAAAACGCAGGGAGAAGAACGCTGGCGCTGCATCTTAGCATTGCTTTTTTGCATCTTGGCGGCTTTTCTATTCTCAAAGCGCAGACAGCTCTTTACACTCAAACTATCAAAATTAAGCGAGGAATGTGTATGAAAGAGTATAAACGCGCCCTGTATCCATTGCTGGTGGGGACTGCTTTATCCGTATCAATGGGCTTAATGTTATGGGTTGGCTTCTTCTTTGTCTTTATCCCGATAGGTTTAAGTGTATCAATAGGTTCTTTCCTCAGTATTCGTTATAAAAATCCGGACTTGGGAAGGAGAATCAGCCTTTCGGTGATTTCGCTGGTTTTTTTGGGTTTTCTGGGGATAATGCAGCGTGAAAATATGCAGATCGAAGAAAC
>JAITCL010000046.1 GCA_031283105.1 Treponema sp.
GATGTTTTTACCGTAGCGGCGGACATGAAAAAAGATCGCCCGGGAGTCCTGCTTACCTGTGTCTGTGATGAAGAAAAGGCGGATATGTTCGCTTCCCTGATGCTCAGGCACACCACGACCTTCGGTGTGAGGAAAGCGGTTCTCAGCCGCTATATGCTGGAGCGCGAGGTTGAAACGAAGCAAACGCCGTTTGGAGAAGTGAGGCTGAAAACCGGCAAAGGTTACGGCGTGATAAAATCCAAGCTGGAATATGAAGATGTCGCGGCATTGGCGAAAAAGCACGGCTGTTCAATTGGAGAAATGGAACGCCGGATTTGGGACAATTTGAAAAGTCAGGAGAAGTAAGAATGACCATAGAACAAAAACATGAGAAACTAAAAAACTATTTGCGGGAATTGGGGAGCGTGGCAATTGCCTTTTCAAGCGGCGTGGATTCCACTTTTTTATTGAAAACCGCGCATGATGTTTTGGGAGACAAAGCTATCGCCGTTACCGCCCGTTCATGTTCTTTCCCCAAACGGGAGTTGGATGAGGCGGCAGAATTTTGCAAAAAAGAAGGTATTGTTCATGTCATATTCGATTCTGAAGAACTTGAAATAGAAGGCTTTTCTAAAAATCCCGTAAACCGCTGTTATCTGTGCAAGAGAGAACTTTTTACTAAAATTGTAACTGTGGCAAAGGAACACGGAATTGCGCATACCGCCGAGGGTTCAAATACTGACGATGACGGCGATTACCGTCCCGGATTGGCTGCGGTGGCTGAGTTAGGCATAAAAAGCCCCTTGCGTTACGCTGAACTCAACAAAGCGGAAATCCGCCGTCTTTCCAAAGAAACGGGCTTACCCACATGGAACAAACAGTCATTTGCCTGCCTTTCCTCCCGCTTCCCCTACGGTGAAGAGATTAACCCCCAGCGGCTTGGCATGATAGACAAGGCAGAGCAATTTTTACTGGACATGGGTTTCCGTCAGGTGCGTGTGCGTTACCACGGGAATCTTGCCCGCATAGAAACAGACGCGGACGGTTTTGCGTTGATGCTCTCGTCCGATAAACGGGATAAAATCCACGCCGCATTAAAGGGAACCGGTTTTACATACGTCGCGCTGGATTTACTGGGTTACCGTACCGGAAGCATGAACGAAACAGTGCAAATAAAAAGATAAACTACCGGTCAGCAACTTTTGCCATTTGCGGGTATGTTATAAATCCTGAAAACGGGTTATGATCAAGATATGGAATTGCATATTACAAGGCACAATATGAGTGTCAGTATGGATTTTGCCCGTAAGGGGATAATATCAGGACGGCCGCTTACCGAATATCTTCAGTATCTCTATATTCTGCCGGAAGATTTAAAATCCCTGTCCAACAAGCAAATCCTTCTGATTGGGGGCGGGGTGTCGCCTGTGCGGAGTTGGCTTGAAGCAGTCAAAATAAATTCTGTGGTAACAAACCTTGATTTCTATTATGACGCCGATGAGAAGGTTTCGCACAACCATATAAGTGAGGATTTTTACAAATGGGAAGCGCCTACGGATTTTTACAATGAAATATGGGCTCTACATTCTTTGCCGCTTTATTCGCTTTCCTGTCTCGAAGTGGAGTTGTTTTTTGCCAAGTCTTTGCTTATGCTGGCACCCGGCGGGAATCTGCGCATTTTTCCCATAAACGACGGCAATCTTGACGCTATCTTCAATACCAAAGACTACTATGGTCATGCGGAAAAGGCCAGGGATGCCCATAAAACTATGATGGATATGGGGAAAGTCGGTTTTTCAACAAGGGCAGTGAAAAATAAGCTTGTGTCTGTCGCGGATCAAATGGATGCTGCAAAGGGGACTAACAGTCCCTATGCGTGGTTTTACGATATGCATCAAAGGCAAATGTGGGCTTCCTTTGCTCTCCGCCGCGATCTGGAGGCTGTAAAACTGCGTGCCCATCTTTTCCAGATTACAGCGCCCCTGAGCAAGTGGAAGGCCAATAAAGACCTTACCGCTTATATCGACAAGCGGGAGCCAAAAGGACAAAGGATCGAGATTATCAAGTACAATAATAATGATTCCGCACCGAGTGCCTGACACCATATGCGTTAACTTAAGCAGAACTAAAAAAACACATCTGAGACAAACGTTTGCGTTTGGAACCTTTGCAGACATTGGATAAGCGTCTCAAATGCCCTGGCAAGTCATGATAATTTATCGCCTCAAGCAGCATCGCGACAATCATAATAAGCGCCACATATTGTTCCCTCCACAAGCTCATGCGTTCAGGAGGCGGAAGCTCGTCTTCGGCATTACATTTCTTCCGAGGGGGAAAAACGCCCCGTGTTCACCAGCGTTTCACACAGGGCGGCAAGCAGCAGTTTTCCATAAAACCACGCTTTGACGCTTTCTTTGTTCTTCGCAGGCAAATCGTTGTAATGGAATAATGATTTCAGACGTTTGAACGCTATCTCTATCTGCCAGCGCGTCCGGTACAGTTCCAGCACTTGGGCGGCCGCCGCTTCCTCTTTCCCCAGCGACGTCGCCACGATGATATATTTATTGTTTTCACGCTGGAGGGCGCTGACCGGTTTCCCGCCTCTTTTGCGCTGGTTTGTTTTGGTCAGCCGTTTCAATCCCGCTCTTTCGCTGTCCGTGTCTTTGCGCATGGCGCAGACGCGAAACGGCTCATACCGGTCATTGATGATACATTTCCCGGTAATATCCGCTGTTTTCCCCTCTTTTAGCCTTGATAACCGCCGTAGCAGATCAATTTTCCGGTACTTGCCGTCATACATCGTAAAACCGCGGCTGTTGATGCGCAGCGCATAACCGGCTTTTCGTTGCCGTAAATAGCTTATGCCGGGCAATGTTCCGTATATCCTGTCTCCCATGACGATGTCGTTCCTGCCAAACTGTTTGAAATTGGCCAGCTTCTCGCCGGTTCTCATGTCCGTTATCAGAAACTCCCGCGCCGCCAGCGTGAACAAATCAAGGCTGTAATGCAGCATATAACACTGCCGCCGCACGCCGCATTTTACGTCTTCGGTTCCGTCTACCAGACTGACGTTTTTCCCTTTCAGCCATTCCGGTTTCGCCGCCGTTAATCCCGC
>JAITCL010000059.1 GCA_031283105.1 Treponema sp.
CACAAATTGGATAAAAACTGATCCAAATGATTTTGAAGTAACTTACACGATAGTTGTAGGTTCTTACCACTATGGCGTAATTATTTCTTGTAACACATCAACAGGCGGCTATATAAATCTTACACGTATATCTGGATATAACCCATTGGCATAATACGCCGTTGAATAAAACAGCAAAAAACTGGCAACGTCAAAAGGTTTACTACCATTTTTCGCTATCATAAAAGTTTTTATCTTCCTATGTTTTTCTTAAAGTGATAATGCGATGGTTCCTCCTATGATTTGAGTAATTTCTATTGAATAAATTTTTTTTACACCAACATAATAACATAAAGGAATAAAAAAATAATAGAATACGCCCCAACTACACATAACAGGACTGTATGCGCTTCGCCGCCGTTGGCGGCTCGGGCTACGAAAAACCGCAGTCGGGCTTGCGCCCTTTGTGCGGTTTTTCTCCGCCACATTTTTTTGCGCCCGTAAAAATGCTTCGCATTTTTCCTCATCGGGCGCAAAAAAACGTCGCATACAGCCGGAACGTTATATGCAATACAGCCTAAATTGATCTAAAATATGTGTATGAATAATTGACAAAATAAATAATAGAGTATAATGTTAAATGTATCAAAATAAAATACATAATATTTAGGAGAAATTAAATGAGTGAAATAAGATATAGGAATATTCCAATGTTTATTGGGAAGATGTTATTGATGATATTATTAAATTTTTTTTCTGGATATATTTTATTTGATATAAATTTGGGATATATTGTTTTAATAATATTTTCTGCATATTTTGCTTTTAATTTATATATTTTAGTGATATTATATACAAAGAAAACAGTAAATATTTTAAAATGGTTTGATACAATATTATTAATAATTTTAATAATAACTTTTACTGTTGTTTTTGTTTATGCCTTATTATTTGTAGACGAAGTTGAAAGAAATTCACATGGTGCATTAATTATAATACCATTAGTTTTGAGTATAATTTATTTTTTAATAGCATTTGTTATTGATATATTAATTTATAATAAACAAAGTAATAATTAATGGTATACGGCTGTACGGCACATAACAGGACTGTAACTGCTTCGCCGCCTTCGGCTATCAACTCGTAAGGGTTGGAGGGCTACGGAACGTTATGCGTTGACAAAAAATATATCGCCGGTGTATACTGGTGGCAAAATCTAAAGGGAGCCTGTTCAGGCTCATTGGAGTATAGGTATGAAAAAAATGATGTGCATCATGGTGCTGGTATGTATGAGTATAGGCGCGGTTTTTGCTCAGGCAAAGCCCGCGGAGACAAAACCTGCGGGCGGGGAAAAGGCCGCCGAAGAGACAACGGCGGCATCGAAATCCGGGGCAAAAAATGCCATAGCGCTGGATGTGTTCCAACTGACCAAGGGGTTTATCATTTCTGACAGTGATAATGATTTTAGGGTTTTCATTACTTCCTCCAGTTATGAAAGGCTTATTGCTTCCAATTTCAGTCTTGGCGCTGACCTTGACTTTTATTATTATGGCTTTAGCGGTGCAAGCGGCTATTACTTCAGCCTGGCTGCCGAAGGACGTTATTATCCCCTGTCAGAAAACTTTGAAAAATTATTTCTCGGCACAACACTGGGTGTAAATATGCTGTCGCTGGACGGATCAACTAAACCGGAAGAAGGCGGTTTTACCGGCCTGATCACTTCGCTCAAGGCGGGCTACAAAGTCATAACCGCCAAAAATATTTATCTTGAACCTTCTTTGGCTTATGTTTTATCAAAGTCTTCATTGGTATCCGAACTTTTTGGATTTTCAATGGGAACGCCTCTGGGCTGGAATGGCGGTCTGCGCATTGGGTATGCGTTCTGATTACGGAGGGAATATGCGGAAATCAATGTGCATAACGGCTGCGGTTGTTCTGCTGGCCTTGACCTCGTGTAATGGTTCTTTTATAGATCCGGGCATGATGGACATGGAGGGCGGCGGCGGCAGCGGAAACAGCATGGGCGCAAGCGGCGGTGGTGGTGGAGGCGGCAGTGGCGGCGGTAGTACATGGTCGAAACTTACCGCCGGAACAGGGATATGGATAGGTGAAGGTGATAATGGTTCTCTTTTGCAGTTTTATGATGAAGACGGGGGAAGATGGGTTCGCATTAGTCTTTTTTATTCGGCTACTGTCTCCGTAAACGGGAATACCATCACTATTGACGGAGACAATATGACGATAAAGTTTAATTCAAGCACAACGATGACTCTTTCCAATGGTACTGATTATTTAAGAAGTTTGGAGGGAACATACAGAAAAGCCGAGTCGTACTACTGGTAAAAGAGGGTGCTGGATGGCAGTCGTCTACAGCATCTCTCTTAAGCCGTTTTCTCTTAACGCCGCCTGTATATCTGCTGAAACATTGTGCAGTTTGAGTTTCCGTTTTTTCCATGCGGTATCGTCAATGGCCTGCTTGAGCTGTTTCGCCGCAAGGGAAGAAATGTGGGTCAGTTTTTCCATGTCCAAAATCACCGTAACGGATTCAGTCGATTCGGCTTGCGCAACTTCCGGCGACTTATCGGTTGGGGGACGGCGGGTTTTTTGTTCCCTGATTTCTGACAACTCCCTTAAAATCATTTCGGTGTTTTCGGCTTGCATTTGCCCGTTCAGCGTCAGCACAATGCCGTCCTGTTCAAGTTTGCGTATAACGACAAATTTCTCTTCCTGCAGCATCAGATTCAGAAAGCCGGTCATTTCAAAAATTTCCCGGATGGAATCGTTCATGTTTTTTATAATCAGTTTGCGGTTTTCCGTGTTGAATGATTTTTTGGCTTGCAGCAAAACACGCAGACCCATACTGGAAATATATTCCAGTTCCGCAAAATCAAGAATCAACTCCGTGACTTCCGTTCCCCACTGTTTAATCTTCTGTTCCAACAGGGGGGCGTTTGCCGTATCAAGACGTCCGTTAAGGGTCAGCGCCGCTGTTGACTTGTCAAGTTTTTCAGTATTTATGGTCATTCTCCCTCCTTCTGCCAGGACTTGCCGAGTGTCAGACGGTTCGTCCCATTCTCACGGTTATACTGTATTGTATCCATTGTCTTCCTCACAATCAATAAGCCCAGTCCTCCCGGTTCCCGTTCCTCCAGGGGCAGGTTTATGTCGGGTTCCGTATGTTCCAGCGGGTTAAAGGCGCGTCCCCGGTCGGAAAAAACAAAGGTCAGGGTGATTCCTTCCGGCGAGGGCCTGCTCCAACATTCAACCGTTACGTTCCCCCCATCTTCATCGTAGGCATAATGGGCAATGTTGGCAAAGATTTCTTCGGCGGCGTGTTCAATGTGATCGCGCATCCGCCGGGGGCAGTTTGATGCGTCAAGCTCCGTGCCGATAAAAGCGGTCAGTGCGTCCAGTTCGGCGACATCGGCTTTTAAGGTGATGATACGCGGCGGGGGATTTTTTTCGCTCTCGTTAATGCGGATAGCCAGCATGGTAATGTCGTCTGATTGATTGGCACCGCCGGCAAAAGCCGCTATGTCGGCGCGAAGGCGGGGAAGCAGTTCGTTCAGGGGCGACGCGGCATCGGCATTAAGGAAATTCCTCAGCCGTTCCTTGCCGTAAAAAACATCGCCGGTAAACATTACCGCGTTTTCCGCTTCAACAACGCCGTCGGTATACAGAAACAGCGTGTCGCCGGGATTAAGGCGTGTTTCATTGCAGTGGTAACGGGTATCGTCCATTCCCGCAAGAATCAAATCGGGCGGCGAAACCAGAAACGTAAAACTTTGATCTTTTCGCCTGAGCAAAGGCGGGTTATGGCCGGCATTGACATACTCAAGCCGCCCCGATGAAATTTCCAGCACGCAGAGCCAGACGGTGACAAACATATCGGTAATGTTATTGTCACAAAGTTGGCGGTTAATAATTTCCAGCGTGGCGGCGGGGTTTTCACCGCTTTGCAGACGGTTTTTAATAAGGGTTTTGGTGACGGCCATAAACAGCGCCGCCGGTATTCCCTTGCCGGAAACATCGGCGATAACCAGGGCAAAGTGGTCATCATCAATAAAAAAGAAATCGTAAAAATCGCCGCCTACTTCCCGCGCGGGGTGTATTTCCGCGTAGAGGTCAAATTTATTTTCTCTGCCGGGAAACGGGGGAAAAACAGTGGGCAGTATACCCATTTGAATTTGGGCGGCTATATCCAACTCCGTATCCATGCGCTGCTTTTCCGCAGTGGCTCTGGCTATTTCTTCAATATGACTGCGCAGCCGGGAAGTCATCATGTTAAACGACACGGCAAGCTGCTCGATTTCATCGCCGGTTTTAACGATTACCTCACGCTGCAGATTGCCGGCTGCAACTTCCTGTACTCCGTCGTTAAGCGCAAGTATGGGGCCGGTAACGGCGCGGGTAAAACGAAACGCAAAAACGGCAATGCCCAGTATCGTCAAAAATAGCAGAAGGGCGATAAGCCCCGCCAAAAGAAATATGTACCGATCCATGACGGCTTTGGTATCATCGGTAACTTTCCAGATTTGATTTTCGATTAACAGGGTGGAAACAAATAATTCCTGAACGGGAACCGCGACGCCAAGACTCCAGCCGAGTGTCTGAATGGGAGCGTAGGCGACATAGTTGGGAATGCCGTCCATTTCAAGTTCGGTCATGCCCGACGCGCCCAGAGTCATACTCAATCCTAAACTGCGTAACTGCGGATTTTGACTTTCAAGAAAATTTTCCCCCTCAATGTTTCCTCCCTCTCCCATTTTTACTTCAACGCCATTTGATGAATAGATTTTTACCCCATCGCGGTTCAGGAGAAAAAGTTCGCCGGTTCTCCCCAATCCCGCGGCATCGGTAATCCGTGAAAAATCGGAAAGCAAAACCGTACTGCGGACAACGCCTTTTATAACGCGGGGTTTTCCTGAATGATCATAAAAGGGAGTGACGCAGGAAATTATCAGACCCCTGCCCCGCGTATCACTGTATACGTCAGTCCAATATAAAGTTTCCCGCATTTTTGCCTCTCTGTACCAGAGAAAAGTCCGCGGATCAACATTCCTGACAGTCCAGGGAAATACGTCCATTATAATGGCATAGCCTGACTCGCCGGTTATGGCGCTGGTGGTAATGCCCCGGTCAACTACTTTAATCTGCCTGAGTATGTCGCTGATATTACCCGCCAAATAAACTTCACCGCTTATGCGGGAAAGATCAACTCCCGGCGCAAGGTACAGGTAAGGGTCTGCCGGCGAAATATCACCCGGCCTGACAAGGGGCAGCATTTTGGGCCGCCAGTCCTGTCTATGGGCGTAAATGGATTCCGCAATGTCGGCGGTCATGCGGGTATGGTTTTCGATTTTGTTCAAACGCTCTTCCAGTATGAGCGCCATATCCTGGGCAATACGTTCAATTTTGCCGGTAATCTGTTCTTCCAGCGCGTAAGCGCCAATATCGGCGGCGCTGTTTCCCAGATCGTTGGAATTGGCAAGAACGGTATTTCTGATTCCGGCAACGGAAAGAAAAAACGCCGCTCCCAAAACAAGAATAAGCGCCAGCGACGCGCTTAATGTTTGAATCAGAATATGGGTTCTTATGTTCATGGCGCCGCCATCGGCGGAATACGCAAATATTTTTCTTCCGCCTTTTTCAGATTGTTCATCCACGGGTAATGATCAAACAATCCCCAGGAGTCCCCCCATGCGGGAACCATGACTGCAATATTGACAACATTTATAGCAGAATTTAAATTCGCCGCCTTTAACAACTGCGGGGCAAAGGAAACCGTATCCGGCAGGGTTTCACCCGCCAGCGCCGCGGCCAGTATCCGCATGTTCACCGTACCGGCAAGTTTGGGATCGACTGCGACATTTGCCAGCCATGTTTCGCTGTGCCGCTGCATTGCGCGTATGTCGTCATTGGAAATGCCGATGCTGACCAGCTTAATATCCCGCCTGTCCATTGAAGCAAGCGCCTGGACGCAGCCTTCCGCAAATTTATCATAAGGCGTCCAGATGGCGTCAACCGATCCCGGCGGAAAACGGGGCAGTATCGCCGCAAGCTCTTCCCATGCCGCATGATCCGGATTTTCCGTTCCGCCTACATTGACAAAAGCCGCTTCCGCCATTGCGCCCTGGCGAACATATTCATTAAAAACCTGTGTGCGGCGATCCAGAAACGGTATTCCCGGATCACAGCCAACGCGGATAACCATTACCGGGCGGTCTGCATATCTGCGGGTAGAGGAAAGCAGCACGTCAAGGCTCAGGCGGGCAAGCCCCGCGTCATTCTGAAACGTGGCAATAAGGCCGTCAGGGGGACTATAGTTTTGAGGGGGAAATGTTTCAAACGTGACGATTTTTATGCCCTGTGCGGCAATTGGTTTGAACATATCAAAGAAAAATTCATTATCGCCGTTAGGTGAAACATTTGTTTCACCGTAAGCAAAAATAAGCCCGTCGTAATCGGCGCGGGCGATACCGGCGGCAATCTCCCTGCACCGGCTTTTGTCCGCGCCTGAAACAAAAGTATCCACGGTAAAGCCCATAGACCTGCCTTCGGAGACGCAGCCTTCAAGAAACTGCCGCGACTGATCGCCCGCCGGAAGGTTGACCAATACGGCAATTTTTATCATGCCGTCCGCCATTGCGGCAGGCATATACCGTTCCTGGAGATTCCGCGCCGTCGGCTTTGCCGTCGGCCATGCCGATTGCCCTTTTCGCGCGGCAGCCGCTGAAACCGGGGCGGTCTGGTTTTTTCCTGCCCGTGCGCAGTTTCCGCACACAAGAAGGGGGAATATTACCGCCAGGAAAAGTCCTTTTCCCATACGAGTATGGTAATGGGAATGGGCAAAATCCGCAACCGGAGTAAATTTGGTTTTTGGGTAGTTTCTTAACGGTATTATATTCTGAATTGATCCGCCGCATCGGTGAATACCTGAACCAGCACTGAATCAAACTGAGTGCCGCTGCCTTCGATGATAATTCGCACCGCTTCTTCGTGGGAAAAGGCTTTTTTGTAGGGGCGTTCTGAAACAAGCGCGTCGTATACATCGGCAATTGCCATGATGCGTCCCAGCAGAGGTATTTCATGTTCCTTAAGCCCGCGGGGATAACCGGTGCCGTCCCATTTTTCGTGATGGCTGGCGGCAAAAATTTTCGCGTAGTTTAAGAAATCGCTTTCCTTTGCCAGAGTTTCAATTTTTTCAATTATCTGTTCGCCAAAACTTGCGTGTTTTTTCATTTCCTCAAATTCTTCATCGCTGAGTTTTCCGGGCTTCTTGAGGATTTTATCGTCAATGGATATTTTGCCTACGTCATGAAGCTGGCAGGACTGGAGCAGCAGGTTCATGTCCCAGCCTTTTGTTTCTTCCCGGTAAACGCCGCTTCTTTCAAGTTCTTCCAGCAGAATTTTTATTCCCCGCTGGGTTCGTTCTATGTGGCCGCCGGTAATGTCATCGCGGCATTCTACCAATTCCGCTATTGTTTTGAGCATCGCGTTTTGCAATTCCAAAATGCTCTGCGTTTTTTCTTCAACCATTTTTTTCAAATTTTCATTGAAGTATTGCAGTTCTTTCCGCTGGGCTTCTACCAGCAAATGTACTTCGATGCGCTTGAGCAGCAGCGGCGGCTGAAACGGTTTGATAATGTAATCAATGGCACCCAGTGAAAGCCCTTCAAGTTCATCGTCTGATTCGGTGCGGGCGGTAAGGAAAATCACGGGAATATCTTTTGTCTGCGGTTTTGATTTGAGAATCTTTATCGCTTCGTAGCCGTTTATTTCCGGCATATCAACGTCCAGCAGAATCATGGCGGGGCTGTTGTTGTCCAAAAGGCTGAACATTTTTTCCGCCGAGGGCGCGGTGGCGACGGCATATTTTTCAGCCAGAACATTCTTGCCAATCCGCAAATTTGCCGGATTGTCATCCACTAACAGGATAAGTTTTTTTTCACTGTTCATAATTCCCTCCTAATTCTTTAATAGTCTTCAGGGCGCTGTCGAATTCGGTCATCAGCACATCATCGGATATTTTTTCTAAAATTTCTTTAGCTTTTGTATCCAGCGGTTTTTGATTGAGTTCATCAATAATACGGTCAATTTCGGAAACATTTTGGGATTTCAGGGCTTCGGCAAGCTCGTCAAATAATGAGGAATGAGCAAGGAGGAATGAGGAATGAGGAACAGCGGTTTCATTAAGTTGCAGCGCGGTACGAATATTTTCCGTAAGTTCCCTGAGTTGCTGCGCAAAGGCGGGCAGATTATCGCGGATAAAGGCCATGTCTCCGGCTTTGCCCGCGGCTTCAAGACCGGCAGCCTGTGCGGAAATTTCCCCCGCTCCCAAACTTGCCGACGCGCTTTTCAGGGCGTGAACCTGAGTCACCAACGCGGGCAGGGCTTCCGGCGCCGGCATGGTTTGTAACAGCGGCAGCCTGTCGTGCGCGTCTTTGCGGAACAGGGACAACACTTGCCGGTAAGCGGTTACCGTTCCGCCGGTCATGGAAATGCCTTTTTGTATATCTATGCCGGGAATGTTGGGGAGTGGGGAGTGTTCCCCACTCCCTTCGCCCACTGGTCTTGCTAAAGCAAGCCCGCCTCTTTCGTTACTGTAGCTATTTTTGGGGCTCTCGCCGTGCTGCTCTTTCTCGTTCACACCGCTTGACGCGGTGCTTTCTTGGGCGTCCCTGTTCCCTACTCCCCATTCCCCACTCCCCATTCCCCTTTCCCTCTTCTCTTTCGGTATCCAACGGTCAAGGACTTCATCGAGTTTGGAAACATCTATCGGCTTGGCGAGAAAATCATTAAAACCGTTTTCGATAAACATTTCCCGCATACCAACAACGGCGTTGGCGGTCAGCGCTATAATGGGAATTTGCTTTTTACTGTTTCCTGATTTCTCATTTTCCATTTCTGATTTTCTTATGATTGCCGTCGCTTCAATGCCGTCCATTTCGGGCATCATGTGATCCATGAGTATCAGGTCGTAATCGCGCTGCTGCACCATTTCGATGGCCTGCAAACCGTTGAGGCAGGTATCCACCGCCGCCCGGTAAGGGGCAAGAAGGCCCTCGGCTACTTTAAGGTTAGTCGCAATGTCGTCTACCACGAGCAGCCGCGCATGGGGGAAGCTGAAGCGGATTGCGCCGGAATTTTCAGCATAACCCTTGTCGTCCGCCTTGCCGTTGAGCACATTGGCAATCGACAGGGATTGTACCGGCAGGGACACGGAGCGCACGTTGGGAATAAAAGTTTCGGTTCCCCATTCCACCATCAGGGCAAGGGGCGGTTTTTTGCAGCCGGGGAAAGCGGTATCGGGCTGTTCCAGCAGCGGCTTGATAATTTCATGGAGGCCGTAGCCGGAAAATACATAGAACCATTTTTCACGGCGCAGGGCTGCGGCAAAATCATTCTGATTCGTTACTATGGTATAGGGAACGTTCATATTTTCCAGCGACCAGCGTACCGACTCCGCGTAAACAGCCCGGTCCTCATAAACCAGCACTTTCTTGTTTTCCGGTTTTTCCACCGCCGCGAAAGGAATATCCGAATCAATGCGCTGAGGAATAATTACGGTGAACACGCTGCCTTTGCCGTACTCGCTTTCCATGCTTATGTTTCCGCCCATAGCAAGGCAGAGCCGTCTGGTTATTGCCAGCCCCAGACCTGTTCCCTCAATGCTCCGGTTTCTCTTGGTGTCTACCTGAACAAATTCACCGAAAAGTTTTTCCTGATCTTCCGGCTTAATGCCTTTTCCGGTGTCGGCTACAACAATTTTCAGCCAAATCTGTTCAGCTTCCCGCTCTTGTATGGTAATGGTCAGGCTGATGTGCCCCTTTTCCGTATACTTGACCGCATTGGACAGCAGGTTAAGAAGTATCTGCCGCAGCCGCACTTCGTCACCGATGAGGCCGTTGGGAATGTTCCCGTCTATATTGGTAAGAAACTGGAGGGGCTTTTCTCCGATGCGCATACAGACAATGTTGACCGTATCGTTAATCAGGGATAAAAGCAAATATTTGACGGAAATGATTTCCAGTTTGCCCGCTTCGATTTTGGAAAAATCCAGAATATCATTGATGAGGGAAACAAGATTATTCCCCGCGTGTTTAATGTCTTGCGCGTGATCACGGGCTTCGGGGGAAAGCTCACCCCGCAAAAGAAGTTCCGCCATGCCGATGATGGCGTTCATGGGGGTGCGTATCTCATGGCTCATGCTGGCAAGAAATGACGACTTTGATTTACTGTCTTTATCGGCGCGCATTTTTGCGGCGGAAAAACGCAGCAGTATGAAACACAGTGAAAGGGAAAGGACAAGTCCCAATGAAATTAAAATCGCGGCGGAAACATTAAGGTCACGGTAAAATTCAGAATAGGGAGTTACGATACCCACATACCAGCCGTTAAATATCTGCCTGAAAAAAACGATGACCGAGCTGCCGTTGGTGTCGATTATCCGGCGGGCAAATACTTCTTCGCCGGAGCGCAGGGTACGGGCGGTCTCCTCATAGTTTCTTCCCAAATCCTGAAGCTGGCTTCCTATCAACGCGGTGTTCGGGTGGGCTATGAAAGTCATGCCCCGGTTGAGGAGCATGCCATAACCGCCCGGGGACAGTTTGAGGGAACCGACATATTCCGTGAGCCACTGAATATTAATGTCTACGCTGAGGATACCCGCTATGGCGCCGTCTTTAATGTCAATATTCCGTACTGCGGAAATAATGGTGTCGCCGGTACGGACATCTTCGTAAGGCGCGGTATACGCTACATTCCTGCCGCTCCGTATCGCCGTTTGATACCAGGGCCGCCTTTGGGGAATGTAATCGCCTGAAGCGTTGAGTCCCATACTGTCGTAAAATTCCCCGTTGATGAATCCGTAAATGCCGTAATAACCCAGCAGTCCCTGTTCCCGCCGCCGCATCCACTCGGTAGTCATCGTAAGGTAGTCAAGAATCTCCTGCCGGGACGCGTTTCGTTCCACCATGTTCTCTACCACATAATAGGAATTAATGAGCGTGGTTTCCGCTTCCGAAAGTCCGACTCTGATATTCGCCTCTGCGGTGTAGATCATATCCTCCGCCCCGGTCAAAAGACGGTTGCGCAAAATACGTCCGATAAAGAAATAACCCACCAGGGCCATTAACGCAAAGGCCACAAATATGAAGATTAATTCACGATAATTTTGCCGGATTGCCTCGCCGGCGCCCGTCTTTTTTTCCATACCTTGTGACCAGCCAATTCCCGGGTGTTTTTGTCACTCCACCTTAAACTTTGAAACTTCCTGCATTAAAGCGTTTATATCTTCGCGGTTTCTGCCGCTTATCCCGCTGACATCATTTACCGTGTCGTTTATCTGATCCACGCTTGTGACCATCTTATTCATGCCGCCCGAAATTTCATCGGTAATTTGTTTCAGGTTGTCGCCTTCCCTGATGACTTCCTCGCTGCTGGCCAGCATTTCTTTTGCCCCGTTCTTTACCACTTCGGTAATGCCGTTCAAGTCTTTTACCACTCCTATGATTTGGCGGCTGCGGTCATTCTGTTCCGTCATCGCGTCACGAATATGGTCGAGTTGGTCTGCGACAGTCCGTATACCGGTATCAATGGCCTCAAATTTGTTTATTACCGTTTCGGTCGAGCCGGTAATGGTATCAATCGAGTCTTTGATTTTCTTGAGAACTGTGGCGATTGTTTTGGACTGCTCGCTGGAAGATTCCGCCAGCTTGCGAATTTCGTCCGCAACAACGGCAAAACCCTTGCCTGCATCGCCCGCATGCGCCGCTTCTATGGCCGCATTCATCGAAAGCAGGTTGGTCTGGCTGGCGATGTTTTCCATAACCGAAGTAATTTCCAAAAGGCCCTCGGACTCGCGGGCAATTTCCCGTATGTCTACCGACACGTCCTGCAGGCCGGTTCTGCCGATTTCCGAAGCGTTTGCCAAATCGTGGATATGTCCGGCATTTTCGTTCAATGTTTCGGTAACGGACTTGATATTGGTGACCATAACTTCGATTGCTTCGGAGGACTGTTTAACCTTGGCCTCCTGGGAAACAATATGATCGCTCAAGGTATGTATGGTACCGGATATATTATTCAGGGTTTTTTCAGTTTCCGTAACGCTTGTTGACTGGTTGGTGATTCTTGTCAGAATACTGTGAATATTGGCGGTTATCTGATGTATGGCGGCGGCGGTATCGGACATATGGGAATCCAGTTTTTCGCCGGTCTTGGTAAGAGAGGCTGTCCTTCCGTTGATGCCGGCAAAGAGTTCCCGCATTGTTTCAAAAGTCCGGTTAAAAAATTCACCTAACGTTCCGATCTCGTCATGCTGCTTGAACTGAACCCGTTGGGTCAGGTCTCTGTTTACCGTTATTTGGTTAAATGTCTGTATCATGCGGTTCATGGGCTTGAGGATACTGGTGATAAATACATAGAAGATGATAAAGATAACCGCAATAATGGCCATCGTTACCAGAAAGAGAGCGGTCATGCCGTTATTCAGCGCGTCTGCAAAGGTAAGGGGAAGGATAGCGGCGATATACCAGTCCAGAGCGGGCACTTCCGCCAGGGCAACCACCGTGTCTGACACGCTGAAGGAAAGCGTTTCGCCGGACTGTATACGCTGTGCCCCGGCGAGAAGTTGAGCGCCCGTATCGCCCAGCGTTTTGTCCATAATGGCTTTATCCGCCACCAGCTTCGCGTTCCGCGCGCCGGTTATTTCACCCAAAGCGTTAAAGAAGTACAGTTCCGCGTTACCCCTGTAATTCCGGTATATGGAATCAACAAAAGCCGTTATGTCAATGCCGGTTCCCAGAATACCGACAGGCCTGTGCCGGCTGTCAAAGACCGGCGCGTTTATCCAGAGGTTCGTTACATTAAGATCGGGGTTGTAGTTGATATTGAAATTGTATTTTTCCGTCTCATTAAGAGTCATCAAATACCAGTAGTTGTTGGGGTCTGCCGTATCAAGCGTAAACGCATAGGCATCATCGGAATAAAATTTCTTGTCCACATCATTTACCCAAAAAACCGTGTTACCCGCAAAAGCCCTGCGATAACCGGCTATTTCCTCAAAAGCAATCTTTTGCAAATCGTTGTCATTGGGATTCAGGAAGTAACGCTGTATCAACGGCGAATCGGCCATTTTAAGGGCAATGGCAATCTCACCATTCACCGAGGTTTCCAGCTTGATTCTCTCAATTTCCACGGAACGCGCCAGTTCACTGCTCGTATTTGTGTGAAGCATTTGCCACATTGAAAAGACAAAGACCGTACCCCCGCTGATAATAATGACCGCAAACAGAACGGCGGAAAAAACGATAAGCTGGCGCTTTATCGAAGTCCGGCGTTTCCGGGAAGATTCGTTTTTCATTTCTATATATTTCTCCTTTTTCATCATGTTATACTCTATTGTCAAAATAGTTAATGCCTGCACCCCCCGCCGTCAGCAATGGGCGGCTTAAAGCGCACCGGATACCTGCGCCCGGAGGCTGCCCGCAATTTTTACGGCGCTGTCGAATTCAGTCATCAGCACATCATCGGAAATTTTTTGTAAAATTTCTTTGGTTCCTATATTCAGCGGTTTCCGGCTGAGTTCTTCCAGAATACGGTCTATCTCGGCGGATTTTTGGGATTTCAGCGCTGATTCAAGACTGCTTAACAGGGAAACCAGCGCCGCGGAATCGGCTGCTGTTCTGGCGTGCGTTGTTCCAACAGGCGCTGTTCCTGCGGTATTGTTATTCGTCATGCTGCCGCTGTTTTTGTCCGTTTCCAAAGCGGCGTCTATTCCCCCAATCAATTCCGCAAGCTGCTGTACAAAGGCGGGCAAATGTTCGCGGATAAAAACTATGTCCGCGGCTTTGCCCGCAGATTCAAGGGCGGCTGCCTGTGCGGAAATATCTGCCGCTCCCAAACTTGCCGACGCGCTTTTCAGGGCGTGAACCTGCGTAATAAATGAAAGTAGAGTATCCGCCTCCGGTATTTTTTGTAACAGCGGCAGCCTGTCGTGCGCGTCTTTGCGGAACATGATCAACACCTGCTTATAAGCGGCAATCGTCCCGCCGGTCATGGAAATGCCTTTTTGTATATCTATGCCGGGAATTGTGGAGAGTAGGGAGTAGGGGGGCGGCGTTGCCGCCTTGGGGAGTGGGGAATGAGGAGTGTTATCCGATGGTTGTCCATCATTTTCATTGCTAATTGCCCTCTTCTCTTTCTCTATCCAGCGGTCAAGCATTTCGTCCAGTTTGGAAACGTCTATGGGCTTGGAAAGAAAATCATTGAAACCGTTTTCCATAAACATTTCCCGCATTCCCACAACGGCATTGGCAGTCAGCGCTATTATAGGAATTTGCTTTCCGCTTTTTCCTAATTCCTCATTCTTCATTTCTAATTCTCTTATGACCGACGTCGCTTCGATGCCGTCCATTTCGGGCATCATGTGATCCATGAATACAATGTCGTACTCATGCCGCTTTACCATTTCGACAGCCTGTAAACCGTTGAAGCAGGTGTCCACCGCCGCCCGGTAGGGGGCAAGAAGGCCCTCGACTATTTTAAGGTTAGTTGCAATGTCATCTACCACCAGAATCCGTGCGCGGGGAACGGTGAAACGGATGGTACTGGAGCTTTTGATGTACCCTTTACTGTCCGCCGTGCCGTTAAGCACATTGGCAATCGACAGGGACTGCACCGGTATCGACACAAAGCGTACGCCGGGTATATAGGCTTCGGTTCCCCATTCTACCATCAAAGCCAGAGACGGCTTTTTTCCTTCGTGGAAAGTTGCGGCGGGCTTATCCATAAGCGGTTCGATTTTTTCATACAGTCCGTAGCCGGAAAATACATAAAACCATTCTTCCCGGTACAGGGCTGCGGCGAAATCATCATGGTTCGTTATCATAGTATGAGGTACGCCCATATTTTTCAAAGACCAACTTACCGCTCTGGCGTAGATGCCCCGGCCTTCATAAACCAGCACTTTCTTTTTCTCCGATTCTTCTACCACGGCGAAGGGCGTTTCCGATTCAATACCCTGGGGAATAACCGCCGTGAATACGCTGCCCGCGCCGTATTCACTTTCCATACTTATATCCCCGCCCATAGCGATACAGAGCTGTTTGGTAATGGCAAGCCCCAGTCCGGTTCCTTCAATACCCTGATTCTTCTTCATGTCTACCTGAACAAACTCGTCAAAAAGTTCCGCATGATCCTCCGGCCTTATTCCTTTTCCGGTATCGGTTACGGTTATTTTGAGCCAGACCTGCCCGGCGTCCCGCTTGTCCACAGTAATGGTCAAACCGATATGCCCCTTTTCCGTATACTTGACCGCGTTGGACAAAAGGTTAAGGAGTATCTGCCGCAGACGCACTTCGTCTCCGATAAGACTGTTGGGAATATTCCCGTCGATGTTGGTAAAAAACCGCAGGGGCTTTTCCATAAGCCGCGTACGAATAATGTTGACCGTATCATTGATAAGGGATGAAAGCAGATATTTAATGGGAATTATTTCCAGTTTGCCCGCTTCGATTTTTGACAAATCCAGAATATCGTTAATGATTGAGACAAGATTATTCCCCGCCTGTTTAATGTCCTGCGCATAGCCGTGGGCTTCGTCGGAAAGTTCTCCCCGCAGCAGCAGTTCCGCCATGCCGGTAATGGCGTTCATGGGGGTGCGGATTTCGTGGCTCATTTTTGCGAGAAAATCACTTTTTGCCCGCGAAGCAAATTCCGCTTTCCGGTTTGCATCAATCAACCGCAGGTTCTGCTCCGCCATTGCGTTTTCCGAACGGGCAATAAAAATATTAATAACAATAAACAAAAATAAAATAAGAAACAGCATACTGAAAAATTCGATGTTCATGGCGCGGTTAAGCGCCAAGAGGCCCGGCACCGGATAACTCACGGCCAGATACCATTCCATTGCCGGGATTGAATTTACCAGATATATTTTTTTATCGTAGATAAAGCTCCGGCTTTCTCCCTCGGAAAGCGCATGCGCCGCCCTGATTAATTCTTTTCCGGTTTCGCCCAGCAGTTCGTCAAGACGGACTTTATTTTCAACCAGATCATAATCCACCGCCGAAGTAATTTCATGGTATTTATTGAACATATAGGGCGTAATATTTTTATCGAATTCCTGATAGCTGGAAGCCACAAAGTTTGAAAAATCAGTAAGATTTATGCCTATGCCAAGCATTCCGATAGGCTTTTTGCCCGTCTCTGCTTCAACAAATACCGGAACATTGACCCAAAGGTTTATTTGATCCAAATCGGGATTATAATTAATGTTAAAATTAAATTTTTCCGTTTCGTACAGCGTTAATTTATACCAATAAGAAGCGGGGTCATCAGGATTAATAATGTACGGGGCGTTTCCCGTTGTGTAAAATATTTTATCCACATCACTGACCCAAAAAACAGTTTTATTTTCAAAATGATTCTGATAAAGGGTCAATTCGGTATCCGCCAGAGATTTAAGAACCGGATCAGACGGATTCATAAAGTACTGGCGGATAACCGGAGTATCCGCCATCTTCAGCACAAGGGCAAGTTCACTGTTTACCGTTGTCGCCAAGCGCAGCCGCATTGTTTCAGACGCTATGGAAAGCTGCTGTTCGATAAAAGAACGGTTGATTTGACGCGCGGAAATGGTATATGCCGCAATGGCCGGCAAGGCGATAATCAGGAAAAGAATACAGGAAAAAACAATGAATGTTTTGTTGACGAATTTTGTTATCATGTTTGCAATACCTCATTAATGGTTTTTAAGGCGCTTTCAAATTCGGTCATCAGCACGTCATCGGATATTTTTTCTAAAGTTTCTTTGGTTTTTGTATCAAGTTGCTTTTCGCCTAACGCGGCAATGATGCGGTCAATTTCCGGCGCGTTTTGTTTTTTTAGCGCTTCGGCAAGTTCTTCCAATAATGAGGAATGAGCAAGGAGGAATGAGGAATCAAACGGCTTCTGTTTTTCCGGCTCTTCCGTTTTCAGGGCTTTTTTAATGGAAAGCGCCAATTCCGCCAACTGTTCGGCAAAGATGGGCAAATTATCGCGGATAACAGCCGTATCCCCGGCATTACCCGCGGCTTCAAGTTCCGCAGCCCGTGCGGAAACTTCCTGTGCGCCGATAGAAGCGGACGCGCTTTTCAGGGCGTGAACATGGGTGGTAAACGCGGGCATGGCGTCTGTCTCCGGCGTTTCTTGCAGCAGCGGCAGCCTGTCGTGCGCGTCTTTGCAGAACATGGTCAATACCCGCTTATAAGCCGCCGGAGTTCCACCGGTCATGGAAATGCCTTTAGCGGTATCAATACCGGGAATGGTAAATAATGAGGAATGAGGAGTGAGGAATGAGGAATTGTTATCCTTATTTTCTTTGCTCATTGTTAATTGCTCATTGCTCATTGCTCTGTTCCCTGCATCTGCCCTTTTCTCTCTCGGTATCCATCGTTCAAGCATTTCGTCCAGTTTGGAAACGTCTATGGGTTTGGATATAAAATCATTGAAACCGTTTTTGATAAACATTTCCCGCATACCTACAACGGCATTGGCGGTCAGCGCTATTATGGGCACGTTACGGAAGCGATCGCCATCCAAAGCGCGGATAGCCGCCGTCGCTTCAATTCCGTCCATTTCCGGCATCATGTGATCCATAAATACAAGGTCATACTTATTGCGCTTTACCATTTCTATCGCCTGTAAACCGTTCAGGCAGGTGTCTACCGTTGTCCGGTAGGGGGCAAGAAGACCCTCAACTACTTTGAGGTTAGTTGCAATGTCATCAACCACCAGCAGCCGCGCACTGGGGAAACTGAACCGGATTACGCCGGAACTTTTGATAAAACCTTTGCTGTCCGCCCTGCCGTTCAGCACATTGGCAATCGACAGGGATTGCACCGGTATCGACACAAAGCGCGCGCCGGGTATGTAGGCTTCGGTTCCCCATTCTACCATCAAAGCCAGAGACGGTTTTTTTCCGCCGTGGAAAGCCGCGGCAGGCTTATCCATGAGTGGTTCAATTTTTTCATACAGGCCGTAGCTGGAAAACACATAAAACCATTCTTCCCGGTACAATGCCGCGGCAAAATCATCATGGTTCGTTACCATAGTATGGGGAATGTCCATATTTTCCAAAGACCAGCATACCGCATTGGCATAGACAACCCGGCCTTCATAAACCAGAACTTTCTTT
Source organism: Treponema sp. (assembly GCA_031283105.1). Lineage (GTDB taxonomy): Bacteria > Spirochaetota > Spirochaetia > Treponematales > Breznakiellaceae > WQXQ01. The sequence continues at coordinate 18,161 of JAITCL010000059.1, forward strand.
TTTTCCGGTTCCTCTACCACGGCGAAAGGCGTTTCCGATTCAATACCCTGGGGAATGACCGCCGTAAATACGCTGCCCGCGCCGTATTCGCTTTCCATGTTTATATCCCCGCCCATAGCGACACAAAGGCGTTTGGTAATCGCCAGGCCCAGCCCCGTTCCCTCAATACCCTGATTTTTCTTGGTGTCCACCCGGACAAATTCACTGAAAAGTTTTGCCTGTTCCTCCGGTTTAATTCCTTTTCCGGTATCGGCCACGGCTATCCTCAGCCAAACCTGCCCGGCTTCCCGCTTGTCCACGGTAATGGTCAAACCGATATGCCCCTTTTCTGTATACTTGACCGCGTTGGACAGGAGGTTAAGAATAATCTGCCGCAGCCGCACCTCGTCTCCGATCAGGCTGTTGGGAATATTCCCGTCGATGTTGGTAAAAAAGCGCAGGGGTTTTTCCATAAGCCGCTGACGGATAATGTTGACCGTATCGTTGACCAGAGATGAAAGCAGGTATTTAACCGGAACGATTTCCAGTTTTCCGCTTTCAATTTTTGACAAATCCAGAATGTCGTTGATGATGGACAAAAGGTTCGCGCCCGCCTGCTTAATCGTAATAACATGCTCATGGGCGGCGTCCGGCATATCCTCGCGCAGGGCAAGCTCCGCCATGCCGATAATGGCGTTCATGGGTGTGCGTATTTCATGGCTCATCTTCGCCAGAAATTCATCTTTGGATTTTGAAGCGGCTTCGGCCTTTTCTTTTTCATGCCGCGCTTCTATGACTTCCAGTTTAAACTGCTGCGCCTGATTCAGGCGATGCAGCGTTTCCTGCAGTCTGTAGGACAGACGCGCTATTTCATCATTGCTTTGGGATTGTTCAAACTGAACGTTCAGTTTTCCGTTTGCCACTTTTTCCGCCGATTCCTCCAGTCCCGCAAGCGGAATGGCGATAGATTTGGTAACGGCAAGCGCCAGCACCACGGATACAATCAGCGACATTACCACCAGCGTCAGCATTAAGGATACGTTAAATGCCGCGCTCTCATTGTTTTTTTTCATTCTGGCGTCGGAGTATTCCAGATTTTTTATAAAGCCTACATTGAGGTAGTAAGTAAATGTGCTATAAATAGGGGAAAGCCGGTTTATATACACAGCAAGCGCCTCTTCCTTGCGCTCTTGTTCCATCAAATCAAAAATTTCATAAATCACGGGAATATAGGATTCTGTGTATATTTCCAGTAAGTTTGTCATGTCCTGCATTTCTCCGGGCGTAAAAACATCGCTGAATTGATCCTGAATCGCAACATATTCATTCAGCCGGACAAGTAAGTGTTCTGTGTGTTCTTTGGTTGTCTGCACAACATAATCGGTAAGCGTACTGTCGCTGATATACAGCATATTAAATAAACCGGTATCAATAAAAACATTATTATCATAAATATCGTTCAATATGGTGACATTGTGTATCGTCTTGACCGCTGATTTTCCGATAGAGCTCAGGCTTGCAAAACCGGTCAGCCCTACAATCAGCGTGAAAAAAACTACCATAAAAAACGACAGTAATAACCGCGTTCTAATCCGAAACTTTCTCAGCATTATAACCTCAATTTTTGATAGGTGGAGTATTCCCCGTCTTTTATCTGAATAACATATACATTGGTGTGCGGGTTATTATTTTCGTCAAACCGTATACGGCCTATTATTGAGTCCAGCTCATTTTCTTTAATGGCGGAAATAACGGCATTTTTCCCAATGTTCCCCGCTTTTTTTATCGCTTCCGATAAAATGTATACGCAGGTGTAAGCGCTGGCGGAACCGGACAGGGGCATTTGAGAAAAAGCGTCAAAATATTTTCTGACAAACTGCACTACATTCGGGTCTTGATCATCAAATGAAAAAGGCGCCGAATAATAAACATTTTTCATTGCGTCCGGGTGATATACATACGCCAAAAGTCCGTCCCACGCGTCTGATCCCAATATGCGCGTGTTGACAAGGCCGGCTTCATAAGCGGCATTAACCAGTTTTGCGGCGGGGACATAATCTTCGGGGCAAAAAATGACATCGGGAGGGTTGGCGGCATATTTGCGCATGATACCCGCAAAATCGTTCCATGTTGAATATGACTCTGCCGCCGTAATACGTCCGCCGCGCTCCTTAAATGATTGGGTAAAAATTTCAACCAGCCGGTCAAAACCATCATTGGTCTTGTTGGTGAAAACAACCGCCGTTTGTGCGTTCAGCGAATTACGCGCAAAATATGCCATTACTTCCGCCTGATAATCGTCAATAAAAATCGCCCGAAAAACATTTTTGCGGCCTTTTGTTACGTCGGGGTTTGAGGCGGTAGGTGAAATGACCGGTATACCGTCTTTTTCAGCCGCTTTGGCAAGCGCGATGGTTACACCACTGTAGCTTGACCCGATAATGGCGGTTACGCCTTTTTCTTTTAATGCGTTATACTGATATACGATATATTCCTCGTCTCCCCGGTCGTTTAATATGATAACGTCCAGTTTTTTTCCCAAAATGCCGCCGTTTTCATTGATTTCTTTTTTGGCAAGATATAAACCGTTGAGCGCGCGGAAACCTTCGTCCGAATCTTCTCCGGTAAGCGGTAAAAGTGCGCCTATGGTTATATATTCCTGCTGCGCCGGTTTTGGAGCGCAGCTATTTGCGGCAAATATGCCGGCGGCAATTATGATAACAGTCAAAAACCGAAAACGGGTTGTTTTGTATGCCGGCATAATAATGACTTCTCCTTTTCTATTCGGTAAGGTCTATAGCGGCGCGGATATTTTTTACCAGTTCCGCAAGTTGTTTTACAAAGTCGGGCAGACTTTCACGAATAAACGCTACATCTCCGGCTTTACCAATGGCTTCAAGTCCCGCGGCATGGGACGATACTTCCTGCGCTCCGATGGAAGCGGACGCGCTTTTCAGGGAGTGAATCTGGGTTACCAATGCGGACAGGGTGTCCGCCTCCGGCGTTTTTCGCAGCAGCGGCATTCGTTCTTCAACATCTTTGCAAAACAGGGACAACACTTTTGTATAAGTGGTCATAGTCCCGCCAGTCAGGACAATGCCTTTCGCGGTATCAACGCCGGGAATAGCGGGGAGTGGGGTTTTTGTTTGTTGACTTTGCGTATTTATAACTTCGCTGTGATTGCTGACAGCGCTCCCACTCCCTGTATTTTTTTCTTTCTTCTCCCTTGGTATCCAGCGGTCAAGAGCTTCGTCCAGTTTGGAAACGTCTATCGGTTTGGCAAGAAAATCATTAAAACCGTTTTCAATAAACATTTCCCGCATACCTACAACGGCATTTGCAGTTAACGCTATTATGGGCATGGTATGGAAGCGCTCGTTCTTCAGTCCGCGGATAGCTGCCGTCGCTTCAATCCCGTCCATCTCCGGCATCATGTGATCCATGAACACGATGTCATACTCATTTTGTTTTACCAGTTCTATGGCCTGCAAACCGTTCAGGCAGGTATCCACCGCCGCCTGATAGGGGGCAAGAAGACCCTCGGCTACTTTGAGGTTAGTGGAAATGTCGTCTACCACCAGCAGCCGCGCGCGCGGAACAGTAAACCGTATCGTGCCGGAATTGATGGTGCTTTCAAAATATTCCCGGCGGTCTGCCTGACCGTTCAGGGTATTGGCAATGGACAGGCATTGTACCGGCAGAGATACAAAGCGCACACCGGGAACGTAGGCTTCAGTACCCCATTCCACCATGAGAGCCAAAGGCGGCCTCTGACCGCCGGTAAAAGCGGTATCGGGCTGCTCAATGAGCGGTTTGATTTTTTCATAAAGGCCGTAGCCTGAAAATACATAGAACCATTTTTCCCGGTACAGCGCCGCGATAAAATCATCTTTATTCGCTACCATAGCATAGGGAACTTTCATGTTTTCCAGAGACCAACACACCGATTTGGCGTAACATGACCTGCCTTCGTAGACCAGTACTTTTTTGTTTGCCGCGTCCACTACTGTGGCAAAAGGTTCAGGTGAAAAAATATCCTGGGGAATGGTAACCGTAAAGGTGCTGCCAATGCCGTATTCGCTTTCCACCGTTATATTCCCGCCCATCAAAAGGCAGAGGCGCTGGGTAATCGCCAGACCCAGGCCCGTCCCCTCAATGCCGCGGTTCTTCTTCGTATCAACCTGAACAAAGTCTCCGAAAAGTTTTTCCTGATCTTCAGGCTTAATCCCCTTGCCGGTATCAGTCACCATGATTTTAAGCCAGACCTGTTTATCTTCCTGCTTTTGTATAATAATGGATAAACCGATATGCCCTTTTTCCGAATACTTAACCGCGTTGGACAGCAGGTTAAGGAGTATCTGCCGCAGACGCACTTCGTCGCCGAGAAGGGTGTTGGGAATATTTGCGTCTATGTTGGTGAAAAACCGGAGAGGCTTTTCTCCGATGCGCATACGGATAATATTGACAGAATCATTAACAAGGGAAGCAAGCATATATTTAACGGGAATTAATTCCAGTTTACCCGCCTCAATTTTTGAAAAATCCAGAATGTCGTTGATAATTGAAATAAGGTTATTCCCCGCCTGTTTAATGTCCTGCGCGTAGCCGCGGGCCTCATCGGAAAGATTGCCCCGCAGCAGCAGCTCCACCATGCCGGTAATGGCATTCATGGGGGTGCGTATCTCGTGGCTCATGCTGGCAAGAAAATTGCTTTTGGTGCGGTTCGCCGTCTCGGCCTCTCCCTTGAGTTCCTGCAGGCGGCGGCTCTGGTTTTCTATAAACCGGTCTTTGGCTTTCCGGGTAATCTCTATCACGACCATCACGGCAAAAACCAGAAAATAATTTACCAGCATTCTGATTGATAAATCAAACTTGTAATGAAAATTTACCATGCCGGGAACAAACATTGCCAAAGAAATCATCACGCCGAGGATAACCGACAATGTGCTGCCGTAACGCATCCCCAACAGCATAATCGTCAGCGAAGGATACACATACATAAACAGAAAATTTGCCCCATCGGACTCCCCTGTCCAGGTAATCATAATGCAGAGCAGGGCGTAAAAAATCATAAGCATGGTGGCGGGAATAATCTGCCGTATCTTTGTCCGTGCCAGCACAAACGACGTCATAGCCATCATTATCATGCCGGCGCAGGCAGCCGCCGTAAAATACTGTCCCAGGTGGATATTCAACACGATAAACCACGCAAGGATAGCGGAACCCAAAATAATAATGCTGTTCATCAGCACATACCGGATAAGGTAATCGGACATGCTGAATTTCCCTTCTTCTTTGTACCTTCCAGAAGTGCCAATGTCGATGAGCAGACGAATTAACCGTTTTTCCCTGAATTTCCTCATTATTTTCATTCATAATACCAAAAATTTCATTTGAAAGCTATACGCTCAAATACCGGCACAGGGAACAGCGCCGGGGCTGCCAAAACAGATGGGGGAACTCGAATCGGTGACTGTCACTTTTTATAGGGAATTTCCCCTATGGTGACTGTCACCAATACGAAAGGATTCCCTTTCATTCGCAATCTGTAATTCCACCCCTGCCCTCTTCCTCCGTGTCCTCCGTGGTTAAAAATTCTTCCCTGCTTTCTCATCTCGCATAGCTCCCCGCTCGCCCGTAGCGCTGCCTTAACATTTACCATTAAAGCAGAGTATAATCGGTATGCGGCGATGAACAATTACTACGAAATCCTTGGCGTGGAACGCGGCGCCTCTACCGGTGAAATAAAAAAAGCCTTCCGTGAAAAGGCCAAACGGCTGCACCCCGATATTGCCGGCAAGACCGCCGAAGGCCAGATGCGCAAGCTCCTTACCGCTTATGAAACGCTTTCCAGCGGGGAGCGCCGCCATGAGTACGACCGCGCCTATTCCCGCTTTGTACAGGCCGCCGGTTTTAATTACCGTACGTGGCTGCGGGAGCAGGGCAACGACCCGGCAAGTCAGGCAAAACTCGTGTTTTTTGAACTGCTGCATCTTGAAGATGACGAGGCAATCGCCATCTGGCGGCAAAACGGCGGCATTAATTTCCCTCTGGAAAAATATTTAGACCGGGACGACTGGCTGGATTGCTGTTTTATCCTTGCCGAAGAACTGGACAAACGGCAGCACAGTTACGAGGCGTTCCGGCTGCTGACGCTGGTTATCCGCGAGGAACGCCGGCAGCCCTATTTTCGTTTGTTTACCCCGGAAATAGAAAAACTCATTCGGGAGATTGTGCGCCTGCGTCTGCGTCCCCAGGTGGATGATGAAACATGGGTTGAGTGTATGGAAACGCTGCTGGGGCTGGACTTTCCCGCCCGCGACACCAACTACTGGCTGCGCTCGCTGGCGCAGGGGCTGTATGCTCTGGGCGACCGCGCCGGCGCGGAACAGATTATGCGGGCAAGCAAGAAAGCAAGGAAGAATTTAAACCACGGAATCAAGAGTAAGTAGTTATTACGAATGGAAGCAAAACCTTACTGATTGGTGTCAGTCACTTATAAAAATTTCGGCCAGGTTAAGAGCATTTCGTGTCACAATACGTTGTTTATTCGCAGTGGGGTTTAATACCCCGCCCCTCAGGGCGGGGAGGTTCATTTTTTGGCAGTTTATCTATATAATCGTAATACATTTTTTTGTATTTTTGAATTCTTATTTTATATCTTCTTTTAATAATCCATATTCATAGGTATCAAGCCATATTGGATTTTTATTTCTATTCTTTTTGAAAAATATGTTTTTTCTTAATTTTCCTTTAAATATCATATTCGGGGTCTTTTCTCATAAATTTTTCTCCAATTTTTTTGAAGCCGTATTTTTCATATAACCCATGCGCGTCGCTTGTCGCTAAAATTCCAAACATTCCGTCCAGTTCTTTCATTTGTGTAATTATTTCCATTAATTTTTTGCCCAAACTATTTTTGCGATGCTTTTCATCAATAATCACATCGCAGAGCCAATACATTGTAGCATAATCAGTTACAATTCTTGCGAACCCGATTATTTCTTCATTTAAGTATATTCCAATACATAAAGAATTTTCGATTGCTTTTATTGTTATTTCCTTCTTTCGATTATTTGCCCAATAAGTATTTCCCAATAATTCGCATACCTTATCTATTGAAATCATATTTTTATTATCACTGAATTTATATTCACCAAAATTTATATCCATAATTTATCTCCTTAATATATTTTTATAGCATATTACACACATAAAAAATTAACATTTTTCATCATTATTTATTGTGATCCTTTAAATGCTATAGCGTCAACTTGGAATAAAATCCCATCTCTTAAGAATTTTGTTTCAAATGCTTTTCTGGCAGGATATTTACCATTAAATCTTTCCTTAATTATTTTTCCCAATAAATGTATATCCATAATATCCTTAAATAGGCAGTCCATTTTCACAACTGATTCTAAATTTAAGTTAATTAATTCCAACCTTTTTCCCAAAATAGCAAATGCGCCATTTATTTGGTTTTCAATTGATTGTTCTTCATTTCCCATACAATAGCTGATAAAAACGAAATCTCCGGTTTCAACTATTCCAGAATACGCCCATTCATCACTTATTTCAGTTCTCTTTATTTCTTTCATAATGTGTTCCTTTTATCCCTTTCTTCATATTCGTAATACATTTTCTTGTATTTCTCTATTCTTATTTTACCATCATCAGTATTACCATATTTCCAATATTTCAAAATAAAACCATCAAGTAAATTATGTTCTTCCATTCTAATAATTATTAAACCTTTATAAACACCTCTGGCTTTTTTATCACCAATTATGCCGTATATTTTATTCATATTTTTTTTAATTTCTATTATATCTATATCAAATATATCAGTATTCAAATTATTCTCTTTAAAATATTTCCGTGATTCTTTTATTGGGAAATATTTTTGCTCAAACATCATAATTAAATCCTAATTACATTTAATAACCTTATTTTTTTAATCTTGCTTTAAGGCTAAAAGTAAATGGTATTTTCTTGTCGAAAAAAGGAAAATGACACTGCCCATTACTGCTGTCTTCCATTCCGCCCATGTCGAAATATAAAGTGTCATATTCATTAAAAAATTCTATTGTCAATCCCGCTTTTGCCAACGGATTGATTACGTCGCTGATTTTATACATCCAACCGTAATTAACTCCCATTTTGTTTTCTGAAAAATAATCAGGCATTTCTTCATTATATTCAGGTTCTCTGATAAAATACGGGTATTTTACCTCAAGTTTATTTTCGCGTAACTTGTCTTCGTCAAAGACCATATAAAACGGATGTCCGTCCAAAACGTATAAAACGCCGTTTTCCTTTAATAAATGTTTTACGGTTTCCGCCCATTTATTCAAATCGGGAAGCCAGCACAACACGCCTTCGGTTGTAAACACCATGTCATATTTTTTTTCATGTTTTTCCTTGAATCCCATAATATCGGATTCAATGAAATCAATATTTTTGATGCCTAATTCCGCAGACATTTTCTTTGCATAAAAAATATTTTCAGGCGCTATATCAACTCCCGTAACAATCGCCCCTTTTTGAGCAAGCAAAACAGTATCGGCTCCTGTATTACATTGAAGATGAATTACCGTTTTGCCGGAAATATCCCCCAATTCTTCTTCGATTATACTGCTAAAATTGAGTCTTT
>JAITCL010000016.1 GCA_031283105.1 Treponema sp.
TTTATGGGTTTCTCGCCCAGGCGGGTAATCACCAGGGTAATCACGTCGTTCAAAAGGCTGGTTACATAATAATCAACCGGATTTAATTCCAGTTTGCCCGATTCAATTTTGGAGAAGTCCAGAATGTCGTTGACAATGCTTAACAGCGTAGTGCCCGCGCTGTTTATTTTTATCAGGTTATCGGTAACCTGTTTTTCCAGAGTGTCTTCTTCCAATACCAATTCGGTAAGCCCGATAACCACGTTAAGCGGCGTCCTTAATTCATGGCTCATATTGGCAAGGAACGATGACTTTGCGCGTGAAGCGGCCTGCACTTCCTCTTCCATTTCTTTGCGCCGGGTTATGTCGCGTACAATGGAAATTAACCCGACGACCGTTCCGTTCTGCCTGATGGGGGCTTTAACCGTTTCAAAAACACATTCCTTTTTGAAAACCGGCGAGAAGACGGTTTCTTCAAAGGTAATTACCCGGTCTTCGCTGATTACCGTTTGTTCTTCAGTATAAATCTTTTCCGTCTGTTCGGGGGTGAACCAGGGGCCGTCTTTGTTGGTTAAGCCCAGAAGGTCGGCTTCGTTGACGCCCATATATTGTTCAAAGGAATTGTTGCATTGCGTGTATTTAAATTCGTTATCCTTGCAGAACATAATGTCGGGAACGGAATCAAACATTGCCTGAAGTTTGGAAGTCTCGAACGCGAGGTTTCTCTCCATTTCTTTGCGCTGGGTTATGTCGCGCCCGATTGCCATAACCCCGATTACCTTGTCGTCCAGTATCAGCGGCGTTTTTACCGTTTCAAAAAGCCGTGAAACGCCGTCGCCGCAGGGCAGCCATTCTTCAAATATTACCCGCTCGCGGTTGTTTATTACCTTCATGTCGGCGTTACGGGCGACAGCCGCCGCCTGGGGAGACAAGCCCAGAGCGCCGGCATCGTCCAGCCCAATCATATCCTCCGCCTGCTTTTTAAATAAATCCGTCATGTAATTGTTTATCAGCGTATACTTAAATTCCAAATCCTTGCAGAATACGGCGTCGGGAAGGGAACTTAACATCGTTTGCATCATCGTAGTTTGAAACGCAAGGTCCTGCTCCGCTTTTTTGCGCCGGGTTATGTCGCGCCTGATGGCGATTGTCCCCACGACAATGCCGTTCTGCCTGATGGGGGATTTAACCGTTTCAAAATTACGGTCTTGTCCGGTAGAGGGCGATGTCATTATTTCTTCAAAAGTAATCGTCCGGTTTTCAGTTATTACCTGCCGTTCTATGCCGTCAAGTTTTTCCGTCTGTTCAGGGGTGAACCACGTATTGTCTTTGTTGGTCTTTCCCAGAAAATCCGCTTCTTTAATGCCCATAAACTTTTCAAAAGAACTGTTACATTGCGTGTATTTGTGGTCTAAATCCTTGCAAAACAGAAGGTCGGGAATTGAATCAAGCACCGCTTCAAGTTTTGATGTCTGGAACGCCAGGTCGCTCGTCCGGTTCTTTACCAGCGTTTCCAGTTGTTTGCCGGCGTTTTTGCTTCTTCTCCACAGAACAACCATAAGGGCAAGAACCATTAAAAACAAAGCCATCGCGCCAATCAGCCAGGGGCGCTGGGCAGCCGCCACTTTATTCCGGTAATCGTAGGTTTTATATATCCACTGGCTCGAAATATTATCTATATTGATAATGCGCAGCGCCTTGTCGACAATTGATTTCAATAAAGCCGCGTCTTTGTTATAACCAAAATAAGAATTAAACCAGTGATTAAATACCAAATTTAACTTATACCCCGACTGCTCATAGTAGTTGGTGTAAATAAGCAGCCGCCGCCGGCTTCCAAACAGCACGTCGTACTCGCCGCGGTCTAATGCGTCCCACGCGTCTTCCTGAGAATCATATTCAATGTAATTCCGGTGGGCGGGAAACACCGTTTTAAAAACTTCGGAATATAAAGTGTCTTTACGGATACCGACCCGTAAATGGAAAACCTCGTTCACGTCGATGTTGCGAAAATCCGCCTTGGATATAAACACGTAATTGTCATTTAACAGCGGGACTTCCGACCATAAAAAACGTCCCTCATAATCTTTTATATGAAACAGCTCCGGTACAATCAACAGGTCGCCTTTTTCAACCTTGTCTATCAAACCTGACAATGCCGCGTTCTGGTCGTTGCCAATTTCAAAACTCAGCCCGGTAAACTTGGCTATTTCACCCAGCGCTTCAAAATAGATGCCTTCCCATTTACCGGAGCGGTGGTCGTAAAAAGAAATCGGATAATTGCTGAAATCAGCGGCGACCGGTATAACCGGGTGTTTTACAATGTACAAGCGCTCTTCTTCGGTTAACAGCGTATCCATTCTGTTTCTCAGGTATCGTTCATACCCCCTTTTTTGCAGGCCGGTCAGATACTCAAGAACGCGGATATTCATCGCCTTGTCAAGGGCGGAAATGATTGGCCTTAGTTCCTCTTCATGCGCCGACAGACAGGAAGAACGGAAAATCAGCGGGTAAAAATCCTCGCTTACAATGTCTTCGTATGCGGCAAAAGCGCCCTCGGCGGTATCCAGGCCAAAAAATGAGTCAATCTCGCCGCTTTTAAGCAGTTGGTACGCTTCCCGGTGGCTTTCGACAATAATCCTTTCGAAGGTGTACCCCGGCGTGTTCATGTCGATGTCGTCGGCGACAACCGCCCCCCTTAAAAACGCGTAGCGCGGCAGGCGCGACTGAAGAATATCATCAATGGAACGGCCGCCCTGGATACGGTAGCCTTTTATCGTGCGGTTAATGGTGGGGCCGGACTGAAAATATTCCGTCTTGCTTTCGGGGGTCGCCATCAGCTCGCCGGTAAAATGAACCTCGCCCGCATCAAGCCCGTTCAGCAAATCGCCCCATTGATAGTACACCGGCTTGAACGTTATCCCGAACATTTCGGAAAGCCATTTGCAGAACATAACGGCATAGCCGTCCAATTCGCCGTCTTTCCAGGTAAACGCCTCGGTGGTAGGGTTGATTCCGTACACAAAAGAGCCGTACTTGCTCTGCAGAGCTTCAATGGCTCTTATTTCGTCCCGGGTTATGCCGGGTATATCCCTGAACGAGAGGGTTTCTATTGCCGCGGCGGACTCTTTTTCAGCGCGTTGCCCGCATCCCGAAAATAAAATCAAAATAAACGCCAAAATGAGCGCTGTGTATAGTATAAAGCTATTTCCTTTCAATCTAGTTCTCCTTTTTTAATAAGGGAGTGGGGAGTGGGGAGTAGGGAGTGGATAGTAGGGAGTGGGGAGTAGGGGGTATTGTTTGTAATCCAAGCGTGAAAGCAACACGCAACGCTTACTAACAACAACCCTACTCCCTATTCCCTACTCCCCATTCCCTCTTTTACTGGTGTTTTTTGTACCAATCCTGCAGTTTGGGCAATAAATCCTGCACATACTTCAAAAAAGCCCCGTTATTGGACTGACAATAGGCCAAATCGCCGGCTTTTGCCTTTAATTCCAGGTCTAATGCCATTTTTCGGGCTTCTTCGGCGCATACATTCGCACAGGCTCCTTTTAAGCCGTGTACGGTGTCGGCATAATCCTTTAAATTCTCCGCCGTTACGGTTGCCAGCTTGCTCAAGACCGAGGGGGTTTTGTCGATGAAACTGCTCAAAACAGAAACATACACTTCCTCGTCGCCGTCAAATAAGTCGTTAAAAACGCCTTCGTCTACTCCGGGTATTCCGAGTGCCATATTTTCCTCCTTTTTCTTAGTAACTGGCATATTACCAGTTGACAAAATGAAGCTTGTGGTAGATTATTATGACATAATGGTTTATTTTGTGCAAGTGAAACAAGGAGGTATATCAAGTGAAACTCAAGATTAAATTGAGCGTTATTATGACGGTCATCGTGGCAGTTATCGCGATAGGTATTGCCCTGATACAACTCAATCAGGCGTCTGAAATCGCCCTGAATCTGAGCAAAAAGAGCGCCGGCTACCTTGCCCACCAACGCGCCCAGTACTGGAGCGGCCGTATAGGCGGTTATTTAGAGGTATTGAATGCGGCGGCGGATATATTAGGCAATTATGAAAGCATAGCGGCGGCGGACAGGCGGAACCAGTTCAGAGGAAATTTGATGGCTATTATGGAAAAACAGCCCGATTTTATCCGTTTGTTTACCGTCTGGAAACCAAACGCCATGGACAACATGGACGCCCAATACCTGGGCAGGCCGGGAACCACCGAGACGGGACAAGTCGCTTTTTCCTTAACCAGGGAGTACGGTGATATACGGATTATCACTTCCACCATCGTGGAACAGGCAATGACGTTTGTGAACGGCCCCGACTCGCGCAAAGAAAATATAGCCCAGCCCGGCCCCATGACGGTGGCGGGAAAACAGGTGTACGCGGTCAGATTGATGGTTCCCATAATCAATCCCCGCACCACCGAAGTAGTCGGGTGCATAGGCTGCCAGTTGAATATTGATTTGATACAGCCCCGGATAGAGGCCACGGTGAGAGACTTTGAAGAAATTTCCTTATTGGGCATGTACTCCAGCAACGGGTTTATTTTAGGCCACCGGTGGCCCGACCGTATAGGGAAAACGTTTAAGGAAGCGGAAATCCAGTTCGGCGAGTACAGCGACGCCGCGTTCGAGGCTGTTAAAGCGGGAAAAGACTTTGAATGTTACAGTTATGCCCCCCTGCTGAAAACACACGTACAACTCGCGTTAGTTCCCATTACCCTGGGGAATGCGGCTACAACCTGGACGGAGATGGTCGGCGTAACGGAAACCTACATCATGAAAGATGTTAACAAGATGAGAACGTTCACCTTTATTCTGATGGGCCTGGCAATAGCCGCCGCCATTGCCATCATTTATGTTGTGTTGGGCACGGTCACCAAGCCAATCGTCAGGGTAACCGACAGCCTGAAGGAAATATCCGAAGGCGAGGGAGACCTGACCAAATCGCTGGATATTGCCAGCAAAGACGAAATCGGCGAATTGTCGAAGTACTTTAATGAAACCTTGGGGTCTATCAGCACCCTTATCAAGAAAATAAAATACAAGGTCAACGCGCTCACCAATACCGGCCACGAGCTTTCCTCGAATATGGCAAAAACTTCCACGGCGGTAGACGATATTTCGGCAAATTTTGAAGGCATGAAATCCAAGATGAGCAAGCAGGAAGAGAGCGCCGCCGAAGCGGACAAGGCGGTAAAAGCCATAAAAGACAACATTACCAGCCTGAATAAGTTGATAGAAGGCCAGTCCGAAAGCATCAATACTTCATCTTCCGCCGTTGAGCAAATGACCGCCAACATTCACTCGGTAACCAAAACGCTGGTAGAAAACAGCAAAAATGTTACCGAATTGACCGAAGCGTCTGAAAACGGCAAAACCGGGCTGCAAACGGTTGCGGAAAAGATACTGGAAATCGCCCGCGACTCCGAGGGTCTTTTGGAAATCAACTCGGTCATGAACAATATCGCCAGCCAGACCAACCTGCTTTCGATGAACGCCGCTATTGAAGCGGCTCATGCGGGTGAGGCGGGCAAAGGCTTTGCCGTCGTCGCCGATGAAATCCGCAAACTTGCGGAATCGTCCAGCGGGCAGTCAAAAACAACCGCGGCAATGCTGAAAAAGATAAAAGCGTCCATAGACAGCATTACCGTATCTTCCAACGAAGTTCTTTCCCGCTTTGAGGTTATCGACACCGGCGTAAAAACGGTTTCGGTGCATGAACAGAATATCCGCAGCGCGATGGAAGAACAGGAAGTCGGCGGCAAACAGATACTGGAATCCATGGAACGCCTCAAAGAGATAAGCGTATCGGTCAAAAGAGGGGCAACGGATATGCTTGAATCCGGCGACCAGGTAAGCCGGCAGACCAGCGAGTTTATCAAAATCAGCAACGAAGCGGTCAGCGGCATGAACGACATCGTAAACGGCGCCATGAAGGAGATAAAAATCGCGGTAGTCCATGTTGATGAAATGAGCGCCGAGAACAGCAAGAACTTTGAGGAACTTAAAGATTTATCGAATAAATTCAAGACCGAATCGAGAGATGAAAAGAAAAAGGTCATTGTGGTTGACGATGAGGAAACCGTCCTTACCCTGACCAAAGCGGCGCTGGGCGATGAATACGACGTTACCACGGTCAATTCCGGCCAGGCGGCTTTGAACTTGTTCTTCCAGGGCTACACTCCCGATTTGGCATTGTTAGACTTAACCATGCCTGAACTGGGCGGTTGGGATACCCTCATTCGAATACGGGACATCAGCAAACTGCACAAAACCAAGATTGCCATTTACTCGACTTCGGACGACCCGAAAGACAGGGCAAAAGCCCACGAAATGGGCGCGGTTGACTTTATCCACAAACCCGCCAAGAAATCTGAACTGCAGGAAAGAGTAGCGAAGTTGATTAAATAGGGAATAGGGAGTAATGAGAAAGCCCGTCCAGCACTGAGTGCCGGGCGGGTTTTTTTTAGGGTGACAGTCACCGGGAAGCTGTGCGTAGCGAGAAAACGGGGAAGAAATTCACCACGGAGAACACGGAGTACACGGAGGAAGAAATGGTTCTCGTATCAAAACTCCGTGTCCTCCGTGACCTCCGTGGTAAAAAATTCTTCCCGCTTTCTTACCTCGCATAGCTCTGTGGTTAAATTCTTCTCTTTTCTTCCCTCTTGCTCATAGTTTCATTTATGCTATATTATGGAAATATATCTTTCATATGAAATAGGAGGCGTGAAACCAGTATGCGTACTTCAGTCAATACCCGGACGGGTTCGTTAAAGTACAAGATTATTGTTTTTTCAATAATCCTGTTTATTGTCATTTCCGCGGGCGGTGGAACCGCGTTTATGTTCACCATGAAGAAGATCGTCAGTTCCGGCAAGAGCGCAGAGATGAGCCAAATTGTCAGTATGGAGCGGATTAATCTTGAGGCATCGGTAAACGGCGAAATCGCCATTGCTCTTAAAATGGCGGATTCTCCCCTGATTAAACGTTACTTTACCAATTCCGGCGACCCGGAACTGGAAAAAATCGCCTTTGAGGAAATTGCGGGATACCGCCGCGCTTTTGCGGCAAATTCGGTGTTCTGGGTAAACGATAAAGATAAAAAGTTTTACTCCGATGACGCTTTTTCTTTTGTGCTTGACGCTGCCGATCCCAATAATTACTGGTATCTCATGACGCTTAACGAAACGGAAAAATATAACTTCAATATCAATTATAACCCCGACCTGGGGGTGACCAATCTTTGGATAAACGCGCCGGTGTTTGACGACAATCACAAGCCCATCGGCATACTGGGGACGGGCATTAATCTGACTTCTTTTATTAATTCTATTTACAAAGATTATAAAGAGAGCGCCGACCTTTACTTTATCAACGAGGCCGGTGAGATTACCGGGGCAAAAGACGCCCGGCTGATTACGGAAAAAAAACTTATAAGCGATGAGCTTGAAGAATCGGGAGCGCACATTCTTTCCCGGATTAAAAATAATTTATCGGGCATTTATACCTTCTCCGGCCCCGAAGGGGAAATTGCCGCAGGCCCGGTACCCGCGCTGGGCTGGTATGTGGTTGTAGTCTATCCCGTTACCCTTGCGGATTATCTTAAAACAGACATGACCGTTGTCTTTCTCATCATGATTGCCGTTATCCTGATGATTTTTTTGATACTGAATTTTTCAATTATACGTTTTCTTAAACCTTTGGGCGGAATGGTTGCCGCCCTGAATCAAATAGCAAAAAATTGGGATATGACGAAACGGATTGAGGTGCGCCAGAAAGATGAAATCGGCGATCTGGCCAGATATTTTAATGAGACGCTGGGGTCTATCAGCGGCCTTATTAAAAAAATAAAATACAAGGTCAACGCGCTCACCAATACCGGCCATGAACTTTCCTCAAACATGACAAAAACTTCCAAAGCCGTAGACGACATTTCGGCAAACTTTGACGGCATGAAACAGCAGATGGGCAAGCAGGAAGAAAGCGCCGCCGAAGCGGATAAAGCGGTAAAAGCCATAAAAGACAACATTGCCAGCCTGAACAGGCTGATAGAAGACCAGTCTGAAAGTATCAACACATCGTCTTCCGCCGTTGAACAAATGACCGCCAACATTCATTCGGTAACCAAAACGCTGGTAGAAAACAGCAAAAATGTCGATGAATTGACCGAAGCGTCTGAAAACGGCAAAAGCGGACTGCAAACGGTGGCGGAGAAAATACTGGAAATCGCCCGCGACTCCGAAGGCCTTCTGGAAATCAACTCGGTCATGAACAACATCGCCAGCCAGACCAACCTTTTGTCCATGAATGCCGCCATTGAAGCGGCGCATGCGGGCGAGGCGGGCAAAGGCTTTGCCGTAGTCGCCGATGAGATTCGCAAACTTGCCGAATCGTCGGGGGAGCAATCGAAAACGACCGCGTCAATGTTAAAAAAAATAAAAACGTCCATAGACAGCATCACCGTATCTTCCAACGAAGTTCTTTCCCGCTTTGGAGTCATTGATACCGGCGTAAAAACGGTTTCAACACATGAACTGAATATCCGCAACGCGATGGAAGAACAGGAAGTCGGCGGAAAGCAGATACTGGAATCCATGGAACACCTGAAAGAGATAAGCGAATCGGTCAAGAAAGGGGCGGCGGATATGCTGGAATCCGGCGACCAGGTGAGCCGGCAGACCAGTGATTTCATAAAAACCAGCAACGGCGTGGTAAACGGCATGAACAACATAGTGAACGGCGCTATGGCGGAAATAAAAACTGCGGTAAACCTTGTAGACGAAATGAGCAGCGAGAACAGCAAAAACTTTGATGAACTAAAATCGGAATCAGAAAAATTCAAGGTTGAATCAAAAGATGAAAAGAAAAAGGTCATCGTGATTGACGATGAGGAAACCGTTCTTACTCTGACAAGAAGTATGCTGGAAAACGATTACGATATCACCACGGTTAAATCCGGCCAGGCGGCCCTGGACTTGTTCTTCCAGGGTTATGTTCCCGATCTGGCGTTATTGGATTTGAATATGCCTAAAATGGGCGGATGGGATACTTTTCTCAGAATACGGGACATAAGCAAATTGCACCAGACTCCGATTGCCATTTACACAACTTCGGATGACCCGAAAGACAAGGCCAGAGCGCAGGAAATGGGGGCGGTTGACTTTATACATAAACCCGCCCAAAAAGCCGAACTGCGGGAAAAAGTAGAGAAGTTGATAAGATAGGGAGTAGGGGATAGGGAGTAGGGAGTGGGGAGTAGGGATTGTTGTTAGTAAGCGTTGCGTGTTATTTTCACGCTTGGATTACGAACAACAAATCCCCACCCCTTCTTCTTCCCCCTCCGTGTTCTCCGTGTCCGCCGTGGTTAAATTCTTCCCTGTTCCCTCGTTCCCCGTTCCCTAGTCACCCCCACAAACGGTATAATCTACTCAAAGGAGGTCTTCATTGATTAAGATTCTTATTCCCTACGCGTTGAGGGCATTTACCGAGCGCAACGCGGAGGTGGAAGTAGAAGCCAGCACTGCGGGAGAGGCGGTTAACGCGCTGGCAAACGCCTATCCCGCCCTTAAAACCCACCTGTTCACAACAGACGGCCAGCTTCGTGATTTTATCAACTTGTTTGTAGGCGGCGTCAACATCAACAGTGTGCAGGGGCTGGACACGCCCGTTGCAGATAACGGCGAACTGATGATAGTCCCCGCCATTGCCGGCGGCTGCGACTCAGACACAAACCTTACCAACGAAGAAATCGCCCGCTACAGCCGGCATTTGCTTTTGCCGGAAATCGGCGTTGAAGGGCAAAAAAAATTAAAAGCGGCGAAAGTCCTTATTGTCGGCACGGGCGGTCTTGGAGCGCCGCTGGCTTTGTATCTTTCCGCGGCGGGCGTGGGAACAATCGGCCTGGTGGATTTTGACGTGGTAGATGAATCCAATCTTCAGCGGCAAATTATTCACAGCACCCGCGACGTGGGCAGACCCAAGACCGCGTCCGCAAAAGACAGAATAAAGGGAATAAACCCGCTGGTGAATGTAGTGACGCATAACGCAATGCTCACCAGCCAAAACGCGATGGAACTTTTTGCCGGTTATGACATTATCGCGGACGGAACGGATAATTTTCAAACGCGCTATCTGGTAAACGACGCCTGCGTATTTTTAGGCAAACTCAATGTGTACGGTTCGGTGTTTCAATTTGACGGGCAGGCGACTGTTTTCGGCGCCAAAGACGGCCCCTGCTACCGCTGCCTGTACCCCTCCCCTCCCCCGCCCGGACTTGTCCCCTCATGCGCGGAAGGCGGGGTTATGGGCGTACTGCCCGGCATTATCGGGACTATACAGGCGGCGGAAACGATTAAACTTATCGTAGGCGGGGCAAAGCCATTGATTGGCCGCCTGATGCTGTTCGACGCATGGCGCATGGCGTTCCGCGAATTAAAACTGGAAAAAAATCCCGACTGCCCCGTATGCGGCAAAAATCCTTCCATTCACGAACTTATTGATTATGAACAATTTTGCGGCTTGAAAAAGAACGCCGACAGCAAACCAATAGACGCCATAACCGCCCTTGAATTAAAAAAACGTCTTGATAACGGAGACAAAATTCAATTTATAGATATTCGTGAACCGCATGAACGCGCCATTGTAAAATTCCCCAACGCAAAAATTATTCCGCTTGGCCAGCTGGAACGGCGCATGGACGAACTTGACCCGTCCGCAGACGCGGTATTTCTCTGCAAAATCGGCCAGCGCAGTATTTTGGGAATACGGGCTTTACAGGAAGCCGGATACACCGGCAAACTGCTGAACCTGCAAGACGGCCTGAACGCCTGGGCGCGCGATGTAGACAAGAGTATGCCGCTTTACTAGTACATTGTAACGGCTAAAACTTTACTCGCAAAATTTCTCACGGAGGCACAGCGTTCACGGAGGACACGGAGGAAAATGAATGAATGATAATTGAGGATTTTCCATAACTTCGCTTTGAACGCATAGCCCCTTCATTCATCTTTGTGCCGCCGTGCCGCTGTGTGAATTTATTTCGATATATGTTTTTTACACCACACTAGCACTAAAATATCCATACAAAAAACACAAAATTAACGAGATAAGCGCCAAAAACCGCGAAGGCATTGACGCCTTGACAAGGGAGGTTGCGCGGTTCAAAGTTGAGTAGGGAGTTTTTATGAAAATTCATCAGCCCGCGGAACTTATTGAAGATGCAAACACAGCATTGCAGATGCTGAAAGAAGGAAATGAACGCTATTTGAAAGGGGAGCTTGTCAACAAGAGCAGTTATAGCGATGATCGGAAAATTCTTAACAATGGCCAAAAGCCCTTTGCGGTAATTTTAACTTGTTCTGATTCACGGGTTGCGCCGGAAATTTTCTTTGATCAAAAATTGGGAGACATTTTTGTTATACGCAATGCCGGCAATATTGCCGACACAACGGCGCTTGGCAGTCTTGAGTATGCGGTTGAACATCTCAAAAGCAGGCTGGTTGTTGTCTGCGGACACGGCAAATGCGGCGCGGTAACGGCGGCATGTTCGGGCGGGAAGCTTCCGCCAAACATCAGCCATATTGTAAAGCATATCAAACCCGCGGTGGAAAAAGGCGGCGATATAGACGCGGTCATTCATCATCATGTAAAGATCATGGTTGAACATATTAAAGCGGACGAGATAGTCAGGCATTTGGGCGTTACCGTTGCCGGCGCTTACTATGACATACAGAGCGGCGCGGTCAAATGGCTGTAGCCGCGGCATAATAGCCGGCGGCATAATTACCCTTGACAGAATTGCCATTTCTCTCTATAATCATAGTAAACCCATAGGTAATACGGGTTAATTATCTTTAAGGAGAGTGTCATTATGAAGAAAAATTACCGGTTTGAGACCCTTCAACTCCACGCCGGGCAGGAAAAGCCCGACCCGACTACCGACGCGCGGGCAGTGCCCATTTACGCGACAACGTCCTATGTATTCAAGGACTGCGCCCAAGCGGCGGGAAGGTTCGCTTTAACGGAAAGCGGCAACATTTACACGCGCCTGATGAACCCCACGTCGGACGTGTTTGAACAGCGTATAGCGGCTCTTGAGGGGGGCGTTGCCGCGCTGGCAACCGCGTCCGGGGCGGCGGCGGTGACCTACGCGATACAGAACATTGCCACGGCGGGGCACAACATCGTGTCCGACAAACGCATTTACGGCGGAACCTATAACCTGTTCGCCCACACCCTGCCCGATTTTGGCATATCCACCACTTTTGTGGACGGCGGCGATCCCAAGAATTTTGAAAAAGCGATTAACGAAAATACCCGCGCCTTGTTTGTTGAGTCTTTGGGAAATCCTCATTCCACCATTGTTGACCTTGACGCGTTATCTGCAATCGCCCACAAAAACGGCATCCCCCTGATTGTGGATAATACCTTTTCGCCGCCCTGCCTGTTCCGCCCTATTGAACATGGCGCCGATGTAGTTGTCCATTCCGCCACCAAATTCATCGGCGGTCACGGAACGGCTATCGGGGGCGTTATCGTAGATTCGGGAAAATTTAACTGGGCGGCGAATGACAAATTTCCCGGCCTGTCCAAACCGAATCCCAGTTATCACGGCGTAGTCCTTACCGAAGCGGCGGGAAATCTTGCCTATATCATAAAAATCCGCGTCACCTTAATGAGGGACACCGGTGCGACGGTAAGCCCGTTTCACTCCTTCCTTTTTCTGCAAGGGCTGGAAACCCTGTCCCTGCGGACAGAACGCCACGTAGAGAATGCGCTCAAAGTGATAGACTATTTGCGCAAACATCCGCAGGTAGAAAGCGTAAACCACCCTGCCCTGCCGAATCACCCCGATCACGCCCTGTATCAAAAATATTTTCCGCAAGGCGCAGGTTCTATTTTTACTTTTGAAATCAAGGGCGGCGCGGAACAGGCAAGAAATTTTATTGACAAACTGGAGCTGTTTTCCCTTCTTGCCAATGTGGCGGATTCCAAATCGCTGGTTATCCATCCGGCAAGCACCACCCATTCCCAGCTTTCCGGTGACGAATTGCTGGAGCAGGGCATAAAGCCCAATACGATTCGGCTTTCCGTAGGAACCGAACACATTGACGACATCATCGCCGATCTGGAACAGGCATTCGGGGGCAAATAATGGTATAATTGCGTATGGGCAAAAAAGCGTTAATCGCAATGAGCGGCGGCGTTGACAGTTCCGTCGCCGCATACCTCCTGAAACAGCAGGGATTTGACTGCACCGGCATAACCATGAAGCTGTTCACCAATGAGGACATCGGAGCGGGCGAAGCGCAAAAATGCTGCTCTCTCGAAGATGCGGCGGACGCGCGTAACGTGGCTTATTCAATGGGGATTCCATTCTTTGTGTATAATTTCACGGAAGATTTCAAAAAACAGGTAATCAACCATTTCATTGAAAGTTACCAAAATGGCGCGACGCCCAATCCCTGTATTGACTGCAACCGGTATATCAAATTTGCAAGGTTGCTTGACCGGGCGCAGCAGCTTGAAATGGATTGTATCGCAACCGGACATTACGCCAGAACTGAATATGACGCGGGGAGCGGACGGTATCTGCTGAAAAAAGCAACTGACGAAACAAAAGACCAAAGCTATGTGTTATACGCCATGACACAGGAACAATTATCGCATACCCTGTTTCCGCTCGGCGCTCTCAATAAATCCGCGGTACGCGGCATTGCCAGGGAACAGGGTTTTATAAACGCGGACAAGCACGACAGCCAGGACATTTGCTTTGTGCGGGACGGCAGTTGCTATGCGGAATTTATTGAACACTATACCGGCAAAAAATATGAAGAAGGCGATTTTGTGGATATGCAGGGAAATGTACTGGGAAGACATAAAGGTTTAATTTGGTATACCATAGGACAGCGAAAGGGATTGGGGCTTTCTTTGAAAAGGCCGCTGTATGTACATTCAAAAAACACGGAAAATAATACCGTAACGCTGTGTGAAGATAATATATTATTTTCAAAATCGCTTGATGCGGCTGATTTCAACTGGATAGCCTGTGAGAAACTAAACAGCCCTATTCATGTTAAAACAAAGATACGGTATAATCAAAAGGAACAATGGGCGACGGTAACACAAACTTCAGATGATACGGTTCATATTGAATTTGACGAACCTCAACGTGCAATAGCAAAAGGTCAGGCGGTTGTGCTGTATGACGGTGATGTCGTTGTTGGCGGCGGGACAATTTTATAGGTACAATATGACAGATTTAATCGAAGCCCTGCATAAAAATAAAGATTTACCGGACGCTGAATTAAAAACAATAATAGAAAACGGTGAATGTGAACAGAAACTTTTTGAAACGGCAGACAGCGTCCGCCGGTCTTATTACGGAACAGATGTATATATCCGCGGTTTAATAGAATTCACCAATTATTGCAAAAACAACTGCTATTACTGCGGAATCCGCCGGGATAATCAAAAGGTTGAGCGCTACCGGCTGGGCAAGGAAGAAATTCTGTCATGCTGCAAGCAGGGGTATGCGCTGGGATTCCGCACCTTTGTATTGCAGGGCGGAGAGGATGCCGCTTTTTCTGATGAATTAATATGCGGCATTGTTTCGGAAATAAAGAAACTGTATCCCGAATGCGCGGTTACGTTATCGTTAGGTGAAAAATCATGCGGCAGTTACCAATCCTATTTTAACGCGGGGGCGAACCGCTATTTGCTCCGCCACGAAACGGCAAACACGGAGCATTACCGCGCATTGCACCCCGACAGCATGAGTCTGGAAAGCCGGAAACAATGTTTATGGAATTTAAAAAAAATCGGGTATGAAGTTGGGTCGGGTTTTATGGTTGGCTCTCCGTCTCAGACAACCGAATGTTTAATTGAAGATTTACGGTTTTTGCAGGAATTACAACCCGACATGATAGGCATTGGCCCCTACATTGCGCATCAAAATACGCCCTTTCGTGACCAAAAAAACGGCGATTTGCATTTATGCCTGCGGCTCATAGCCATTTTACGCCTTATGTTTCCCGACATACTGCTTCCGGCCACCACCGCGCTGGGAACCATTGACGTGCAGGGACGCGAATTGGGACTAACGGCGGGAGCAAATGTGCTTATGCCCAATCTGAGTCCCGTCAACGTCAGAAAGCAGTATGAACTGTATGACAATAAAATATGCATTTACGAAGGAGCGGCGCAGTGCCGCAGTTGTCTGGAAAACAAAGTTGAGGCTATGGGGTATCATATAGTAACGAACATCGGCAACAGAAAAACAAAAAAAATATATGTTAATTGAATACGAAGGGTGCGCCCCTGTTGTCCGCGTTATCCAATCGGAGGGTTATCAACCTCGACTTTATCATTCTGCTGAAAAGGCGCAAGAGTAGAAACCATGCGGACTACAGCGGAAGATTGATTGATCACATAATGAACCTCTCCGGGTTCAATGTGCATGAATTGACCGGGATTCAAGGTATGCGCCGTCCCGTCTACAACAACGGTAATGGTTCCCTCAAGAATATAAAAGTTTTCTTCCATCACCTCATGGTAATGGGCGCGGAAATCCTTACCGGGCATAAATTGTACCACCGCGAAATTCATTCGCGGCCCCTGCATCAGGTATTTGGGGCCGGAATCCCCAAACCGGTATTCCTTGTCTTTTTCGTCGATTATAAACATATTTTTCTCCTTTACCTATCACCTAACAATAATAGGAAATCGCTCATTAATTCAACCCCAAGAATTTTTACCACGGAGTACACGGAGTTTCACGGAGGAATAAAGATTATCGTATTGACGAACGGAGCGAGGTCGCGGCCGTGCTTGCACGGACATGACCGAGCAAGTGAGGAAACGAAGGGTATAATACCCTTTATCAAAACTCCGTGGTTCTCCGTGACCTCCGTGGTTTTTAATTTCTTCATCAAATTAATCAGTACTTCCTTAGGTACTGGACATTCC
>JAITCL010000062.1 GCA_031283105.1 Treponema sp.
CTTGGGATATATGAAAATTTTAATAACGCCCTGGAATCCACGCTGAAAACCGAAGAATTAGGCACTTTTTTAATACAAGAATGTTTTGATGACAAAGATAAAATGGTCTGCCATTTTCAAGGAAACGTAACGCCGGCGGTGGCTTGAGGTTTTTAATTGACGAATAAAAAATCTGATCATGGGTTAAGTTTTACCGCTACTTATGAAAAAATCTCCCGCGTACTTAGAACAAAAGTTATGGTGGAATCCGCGACAGATTCCGGAATAAAGGGTATTATACCGCAGGGCAAGCCCTGCACCCCCGCCGCCTACGGCGGCTTTCCGCGGCAAGCCGCGGGGTATTAAACCCTTCGTTTCCTCACTCGCTCGGTCATGTCCGTGCAAGCACGGCCGCGACCTCGCTCCGTTCGTCAACAAAATCGGCCGTATTGCGCCTAACCGAGTTGTCGGGTTTATAATTTCGCATTAATGCCGTTTATCGTGGTGGTATCTGCCGTTTTAATGACGGATACCAACCATATTTACATCTACCCCAGTATATCTTTCAGCATATCGTCAATGGTAAAAATGCCCGTGCGGGCCGTACCGGAGTTTAACAGCCACTCGGCAGCGCGAACAGCGCCGGAGGCAAAACCTTCGCGGCTGCGGGCGGTGTGGGTAATTTCGATGGTGTCCGCCTGAGAATCAAACACAAGGCTGTGCTGGCCGGGTATGGAACCGAGGCGCAGACTGGGAAAGTGCAATTCGTTGGGCTGCGGGCGGCGGTCGAGGGTTTCCCATACGGCCTTGTCTTTCCGTTTGATTCGGGCAAGCGTTCCTTCAACCAGAGTCTTGGCCGTTCCCGACGGGCTGTCCAGTTTTTTGTTGTGATGAGACTCAAAACCACCCACATCGTATTCGGGAAAATAATCGGCAAGCTGCGCGGCATACCATGCGATACGGTAAAACATATTAACGCCCAGAGAAAAATTGGAAGCCCAGATAAGCGCCGCGCCGGACTTTTCCACCGTCTGCCGGGCCTCGTCAAGATGGTCATACCAGCCCGTAGTGCCGATGACCGAGGGAATTTTCTTTTCCGCCAGAGCCTTGATATTGGCAAGCGCCGTGCCGGGTTGGGTAAATTCTATCGCAGCTTCAGCCTCGCAGAGGTCTCCCGCTTCGGGAATTCCCTGAAACATTTTCGCTGCGGACGGCGGATTTGAATCCTGCGTTAGGGGATCAACAATGGCGGTAATGGTATGCCCCTGATCAAGGGCTGTCCGTTCAACCATTTTCCCCATTTTTCCGTAACCAATTATGGCGACTTTCACTTTTGACTCCCGTTATCTGCAAAGAAATCAAGGTGCAGCGCCTTGACCACTTCTACCGCTTCGGAATCATTGACAATAAAACTGATATTTACCTTGCTTGCCCCCTGGGAAACCATCTGCACCGGTACGCCGATAAGCTGGCAGGTTTTGAAAGCCGTGGCAAGAATTTCCGAAGATTGCTTGACATTGCCGACAATGGTAACTATGGCCTTGCCGGTTTTTATATCGACACTGGCAATGTGGGTAAGGTCTTTTTTAAGGGCGGCAAGGTCATGCGCCGCGTCAAGGGTAAGCGAGACTGAAACTTCGCTGGTGGCCACCATATCAACTGAAATGTGATGCCGGGCAAAACCGGAAAAAACTTCGGCAAGAAAACCGTACTGCCCCAGCATACGGGTTGAAACAATATCAACCAGCGTTATATTCCGGCGGAAGGTAATGGCCCGCACCAGGGCGCTTTTCTTCTCAATCGCGGCGGCAATTCGGGTACCGGGAGCGGTGATGTTATACGAATTTTTTACCAGAACCGGGGTTCCGGTTTTGATGCAGGGCTGCATTGCACGGGGATGCAGAACCTGCGCGCCAAAGTATGCAAGTTCCGCCGCCTCTTCGTAGGTGACGGATTCAACAGGCCGCGCGTTGGTGACAATGCGGGGGTCGGCGGTTAATATGCCGTCAACATCTTTCCAGACCTGCGCCTCTTCCGCTTTACAGGCGGCGGCAATCATCGTCGCGGAAAGGTCGGAGCCGCCCCGCCCCAAAGTGGTAATGTTGCCGTTAAGATCTTTGGCGATGAAGCCCGTCACAATGGGCACTACGCCGGTTTTAAGCACGGGGAGTATTTTTTGGGGAATAACATCCCAACTTTCTTTAACCAGTTCGGCGGACGTAAAATTGGAGTCAGAGATAAAGCCCATGTCCCATGCGTCGCAGGCTACAGCCGGTATTTTCAGGGAATTACAGTAAGCCGCGGCTATCCGCACCGAAAGCCGTTCGCCAAACGATACCAGAAAATCTTTGGTTCGGGGGGTCATTTCCCGGATTAAAGAAATGCCGGAAAGCAGCCGTTTCAGTTCTTCCAACAGCGCGGTGATTTCCTTTTGGGTCTTACCCGGCAATTTGAGTTTCTTTATAGTGTCAAAATGATGTTTTTCAATCCGCCCGACCGATACTTCACCTTTTTGAAACGCATCATTGCCCGCTTCAAGCAGATGGTCGGTGGTATCACCCATTGCGGAAAGCACCAAAACCGGCTTCCGTTCCAACTGTGTTTTTACAATTTCAACAACATGGCGTATCCGCTGGGCATCCGCAACGGAACTTCCGCCAAATTTCATTACTACCATAACTGGTACAGTATCAAAAATTACCGGTATATGCAATAATCATTTTTAATGATTAATGAAAACGCGCTGGCCGTGTATAAAAATAAGCCCGCGCTGGTAAAGGAAAAAACTCAGGATAAAATAGTTATTGCTCTTTCCGATGGCGCTTCGATAAAGGTGAGGGAAAAGGACATAGAGATAATCCACCCCGGCCCGGTCAACAATTTTAATGGCATTATTGAAGGCGGCGCACAACCTGACAGCGCCGTGCGGGAAACATGGGAACTTTTATTAACCGAAGAAAAGCCGCTTTCACTCAAGGAACTGGCAGAACTTGCCTTTGGCGGTTACAGTCCCGCTTCCGCATGGGCCGCCTTTTGTCTGCTGCTGGACGGCCTTTATTTTGCGGGAACAATCAGCGCCATTTATCCCCGGCATCAGGAACAGGTTGAGGCGGATGAAAAGAAACGCGCGGAAAAATGCAAGGCAAGCGGAGAGCGCGAACTTTTTCTGGAACGACTGCGGCGGCGCAATCTGTCACCCGATGACCGGCGTTTTATGCAGGATGTTGAGGCGCTCGCCTACGGGAAGTCCAACAAAAGCCGCACCATGAAGGATATTGGCCGGAGTGAAACGCCGGAAGAAGCCCATGCCGTGCTTTTGGAAAGCGGCTTCTGGACTGAACACATAAATCCCCACCCCGCCCGCTTCGGCATTTCCCTGCTGCCGGTAAAATATATTCCCGAACCGCCGCCTGATGAAGACCGCCGCGACCTTTGTCATCTGCCTGCTTTTGCCATTGACAGCCCCTGGAGCCATGACCCCGACGACGCGGTTTCCCTTGAAACCGAAAACGGCAAACAGGTACTCTACGTTCATGTCGCTGACCCGGCGGCTTCCATAAATTTTGACAGTCCGCCTGAAAAGGAAGCCTGTAACCGCGGGGCGACGCTGTATATCCCCGAAGGCAGTTTCCGTATGCTTGCCGAAGAAAGTCTGCCCCTGTTTGCCCTGGGACTTGCGGAAATATCACCGGCCCTTACTTTCAAAATGACGCTTAACAGCAGCGGTGAAATTGAGGTCACGGAAATTTTTCCGTCAAAGGTAAAAGTATCGCGCCTGACCTATAAAGAAGCGGATACCCTTATGGAAAATTCCGGCGGCGCGGAAGCCGCCATGTTAGGCGAACTTTATGCAATGGCGGAACGGAATTTCAACCGCCGTAATGCGGCAGGCGCAATCAACATTGAACTGCCGGAGACTCACATCAGCCTGAATCAGGGGCAGGTAAACATTGAGCCTATTGTGCCGTACCGTTCGGCGCTGATGGTACGGGAATGTATGCTGCTTGCCGGCGAGGGGGCCGGCTTGTGGGCCATGCAGCGCACGGCGCCCTTTCCCTATATTGAACAGGAAATTGCCGAAATGCCCAATGAAATTCTTCCCGGCATGGCAGGTTCATATCAACTCCGCCGCTGTATGCGCCCCCGGCTTCTTTCGGTAAAACCGGGACGGCATGGCGGCCTTGGTCTGGAGATTTATACCCAGGTAACCAGCCCCCTGCGCCGCTACACCGACCTTGCCGCCCATATCCAGATTCGCCGGTTTTTGCGGGGCGGCGTGGTTCTTTCCGCCGATGAAGTTTCAACCCGGATTGCCGCCGGAGAAGCGGCGGCGGCAGCCGTTACCCAGGCTGAACGGGCGTCCCGCAGCCACTGGATTATGGTGCATCTTGCGGACAAAAAGGATTCGGTATGGGACGCTGTTGCCCTGGAGAAAAAAGGAAACCGCTGGGTGGTGATGATTCCCGCCCTTGCCCTGGAAACCCAGATTCCCCTGCGGAAAGAAATTGCGCCTAATGATCCGCTTAAACTGATTTTGAAATCGGTTAATATTCCCCAAGGGGAAGCGGTTTTTATCGCTGAAGAATGATTAAAAATATTTTTCAAAACACTAATGCAAAATGCATATTTACTCCCTATATATTATATGGAGATTGATATGAAAAGAAACTATGTGCATCAAAACTCCGTGCATGGATTGCTGTGCGCGGTAGTACTGCTGGCTTTGGCAGTCGGATGTGCCGGGTGTAATCAACCCGGCACGGAAGAAAAGGCCCCTGTAAAAAGCGATTCCATTGCCATTATGACATGGAATGTGCAGGCGCTTTTTGACGGGGTTGATGAGGGAACCGAGTACGATGACTACCGGGAATCAACGGGCTGGACTCCGGAAAAATACCGGGGGCGGCTGAATGTTATTGCCGGGGCCATCGGCGGAATGGGGCGAAAACCGGATATTATTGCCCTGCAGGAAATTGAGTCGGCGTTGGTCACCACCGACCTTGCCGCGGCGCTTTCGGCACAGGGCTACGGCTGGACTCACTTTGCCAATATTCCGGGAATGTCGTTGGGCGTCGGTTTGTTAAGCCGCTACCCGCTGACCGGGGCAAAGTCTCATTCGGTTAATATTGACGGCGATATTGCGCCCCGGCCCATGCTGGAGGTACGGATCAATACCGCCGCCCATGCGGCAGGAGACGAAACCGGCGCGGGCGGTTCATCGCTGGCGTTGTTTATCTGCCATTGGAAATCAAAACTCGGCAGCGAAGACGCCACCGAAAGAACCCGCCGGGCTTCGGCGCGGATTATTCTGCGCCGGTTAAGGGAATTGATGGAAACCGATCCTGATCTTCCGGTAATCATCATGGGCGACCTGAACGAAAATCATGATGAATTTTACCGCCGCAGCGGGACGGCCATCAGCGCCCTGCTCCCCGATGATCTTCGCGCGGCGGAATTTACCGGACTGTACGGGCTTGACGATGATGATCCGAACATTGCCGCGATAATCGGCGAACGGCAAAAAGATTTTATCATTTTAAGCAAGAGCAAGCCGCCCGCGACACGGTACTTTCCCGCCGGAGTTTTGACATTGTATTCGCCCTGGGCCGCTGAACTGCAGGACGGTTCCTATTACTACAAAAATGACTGGGAAACCATCGACCATTTTTTGCTTTCGCCGCAGTTATTTAACGAAAGCGGCTGGGGTTTTGAAAGCTGCGAGGTGGTCAATTCCCCGCCTTTTGTCAGCGCAAAAGGATTTCCGGTTGCGTATAACCCCCGAACCGGTTCCGGCATGAGCGACCATTTACCCCTGTTGTTGTTGTTAAAGAAATACGGTCAGTAACCGCATTACGGAATTGCTGTTTTTTCAACGGTTAAAAGCCATTTGCCATGGACTTGGTAAATGGCTTTTATAACCCCCGCTTTCCCTTTGACGCCCCCGCCCAAATATGTCAAAATTAATCAAAGGGGTTTTGCATGAATCGCACAATAATTAACAGAACGTTGGCATTATTCGTTCTTTTGCTCGCGGCTTGCGCAAGCAGTGGAAGCGGGACAGGAACAGGGCTTTCCCTCATGGACGCGATAGAACAAACCGGGGAAAAGATAGCGGGCGAACTGCCCAAAGGCAGCCGTGTGGCAATCGTGGCGTTTGAGTCCATGAATGACAATGTTTCGGACTACATCATGGAAGAACTGACGGGCGCGCTCTTTGACCGGGGCATCGAGGTTGCCGACCGGCAAAACCTTGAGTACGTGTACAAAGAACTTAATTTGCAGATGTCAGGGGACGTAAGCGATGAAAGCGCAAAGTCCATCGGCAAATTCCTCGGCGCGGACATGGTGATTACGGGACAGTTAATCGACCTTGACGGCGCGTACCGCTACCGTACCAGCGCTGTCAGCGTGGAAGAAGCCACCCGCGCCAGCGTTACGCGGCTTAACGTGCGTAGTGACGCGGCGGCGCGGCGCATGATAGCGGCAATTGCCAGACAGCAGACATCGACGAAGGTTGCAAAATACGGCGTGAGCGAAAAGACTACGCCGCAGACGGCGGGAACCTTCATTGACCGCGGTATTATGTTTGCAAGCAGAGGCGAGTTTGAAATGGCAATCGCGGATTTTACCGAAGCCCTCAAGCTTGACCCGAACATGGGCGCGGCCTATAAACTGCGGGGCGCGGCTTTGTATGCCAGCGTGTCAAGGATTATATATGTTGCGGACGATTTTGGTAGTATTATCACTTACGTTCCTGAGGGGCAAATTTCTATGAACCAGACACACGCCTACGAGCAGGTCATAGCGGATTATACCCAGGCGATACGGCTTAACCCCAATGACGCCATTGCGTATGCAAACAGGGGCAATGCGTATTCCGACAAGAGCGACTATGACAGGGCAATAGCAGACTATACCCAAGCTATCCGTCTGAACCCCAATTACACCATTGCGTATGCAAACAGGGCTACTGCGTATATTGGCAAGAGCGACCTTGACCGGGCCATTACGGACTATAACCAGGCTATCCGCCTTGACCCCAATAATGTGATAGCCTATTACAATCGGGGCAAAACGTACGATACCAAGAAGGACTATGACCGGGCCATCGCGGACTATACCCAGGCTATCCGCCTTGACCCCAATCATGTGGATTCCTATATAATGCGGGGCAACACATATTATAGAAAGGGCGACCTTGACCGGGCCATTACGGACTATACCCAAGCTATCCGCCTTAACCCCAATTACGCCGAAGCGTATGCAAACAGGGGCAATGTGTACGCCAACAAGGGCGACTGGAACCGGGCTATCGCCGACTATGAAGCCGCGCTGCGCCTTGATCCGAATAACGCCGATTGCAAAAAATGGCTTGAAAACGCGCGGCGGCAGCGGGGCAGGTAGAGTGGTAGCGCATGGGTGACTGAGGCAACGCAAAAGGTGTCAGGCACTGTTTGCGTTACCCACCCCGCAGGTGCCAGTCACCAATTTATTCCTAAAACTAATTTCACCCCTACTTCTACTTGTTCCATTATTTCTTTAGTAACCTTCGATATTTTTTTCTTAAATCTTCCACGGTCTATGGCATATAATTGAGCAACTATTATTATAGAATCATCTGTCAATTTTGATTTTTTTTTCGAATCAACATACCTCGCTCTGAAAGGCGAGGTATGTTGTTTTGGTAAGGTATTTGTCTCGGGGTTTAATACCTTTTTAACCGCCCTGAAGGGCGGGGTATTAAACCCCTCGCATACAATAAATACATTACCGGGCGCATCCAATAAACGTAAATTTGTTGTCAAGGGTAATACAACAATAGTTTTGATTCTGCTTTCATTAAAGCTGTCATCCTGTACTATATAATACCGGACGGGTATAACCTATTTCACTTCCATATGGGATTCCAAATTCCACCCACCAAATTTCACCACGTATCATTTTTCGTTAATTCCCTTATACTCTCAAGCGCCGCATTTGCCATTGGTTCAAATTCTTTATAATAGTCATCATTGTATACTTCATTTAATTTTTGGGTAATATTTTTGCGGCTATTTTTTTTAAATATTCCGTTAACGCATTAAGGAATAACGCGCTTCTTGAGATGCCTAAATTTTGAGCTGTTTTTTCCGCTTCAAAATAAACCATATCAGGTAAAGAAATTGCTGTTTTCATATTATACAGTATAACAAAAGTATAAATGGTTATCAACAGGAAAATAGCGCCGTTACACCGTTTATGTGTTTGCGAAGGCGGGGCGGCAAAGGGAGAAATGAGGAATGAGGAATAGGGGATGGTCGCTTCGGCGCTTCGACAGGCTCAGCGACCGAAGCGACAAGGGGTTCCCAGAGCTTGCCGAAGGGCTCAGTGACCACTCCTCATTGTTAATCATTTGAGTGACTGTCACCAAAAAAATAAAAAAAAATTCCAAACCACTAATGCTTTTTACCACTTTTCACCCTATATAATGTATGAAGAAATTAAAAAAGCTGCTTGAGCAACCATTGCTCCGGCAGCGTCACAACCCGCTTAATGATTACCTGTTCTACAAAATCATGGGCGAAAAAGGCGATGAAGTCCAATTACTCGGCTTCCTGAATGCTGTCCTCGGTAAAACCGGGGCGGACTGTTTCACTTCCGTGACTATCATCGAAAACAAATCTTTTACGCCGAAAGTCATCGGCGACAAGGCCAGCGTCCTCGACGTGCGCGCCGTCCTCCAGAGTAAAACCAGGGTCAATATCGAAGTCCAAATCCGCAACCAGTACAACATGGACAAGCGCAGCCTGTACTATTCCAGCAGCGAATTCGTTAAAGGCATCAAATCGGGACAGGATTATAGCGAATTGCCCGATGTTATCGCTATCAACATTGTCGATTTTGA
>JAITCL010000143.1 GCA_031283105.1 Treponema sp.
ATTTCAGCAAATGATGAAGTGGTTTTGGAAGTTAGGGAAAATATATTAACCGTTTCCAAGCCATCAACACCAAGAGAAGGAACTATCGAATATCTTTTCAAAGACTATTCGGGAGAATCATTCAGGACAGAACTTACAAATCCTGTTGAACCAGTTGGAAATGAGAAATGGTAAACAAAGTTCCGATGCAAGGCGACATCATAAAAATTAACCTTAACCCCAAGCAGGGGCATGAACAAAAAGGTAATCGTCCTTATATTTGTTTAAGCCATCATCTGGTAAGTGATTATGCCAATATTGCCGTATTTGCGCCAATTTCAAACACGTCTCGGCGGTATCCCCTGTATGTTCCATTAAAAAAAACCAAGTCAACCGGGGTTGTTTTGCTTGATCAATTGGTTACCATTGACTATAACGCTCGGAAATGGAGCTATGTTGAAACAGTAGGCGATGGCTTTCTGGACGAGTTGCTGAAAAAGGTTATCGTCGTTTTCCAAAGCAACAAAGGATAAATTGTTGCCCCTTTATTCCCTTTGATCAAAAAAATCTTCTATAACAAGTGTTTGTAAATCTTTTTTTGAAAGCGTACCGCTATTGGCCAGCCTGTTAGCTTGGCGTTTTATGGTTTTCTCAAAAAAATTCCGAACTGTTCGGGCATTTGCGTAGGATTCACCTGCTTGAGAATAAATATCCCAAAAAATTCCGGCTAGTGTATTAATTGCACTGTTTTCTACAACATAATTATTCTGGAAACAAAGAAACATAAATATTTCCAACAATTCACTTGAGTTGTAATCCTCAAAGTTAATAAACGTATTAAACCGTGATTGTAAACCTGGGTTTGATTTTAGAAAATTTTTCATTAAATCAGGATAACCCGCGACAATAACGATAAAATCATCACGGTAATCTTCCATGGCCTTTAAAAGCGTATCAATCGCTTCCTGCCCAAAATCATTAACTGCGTTCTGAGGTGTAAGCGAATATGCCTCGTCAATAAAAAGAATGCCCCCTTTTGCTTTTTCTATGATTTCTTTCGTATGTATTGCGGTTTGTCCAATATAGCCCGCAACCAGTCCTGACCTGTCCGTTTCAATTAAATGTCCTTTTGATAATATGCCAAGCCTACAGTAAATCTTGCCGAGTATCCGCGCCACTGTTGTCTTGCCTGTTCCGGGATTGCCGGAAAAAACCAGATGGAGCGAAAGAGGAGATTGTTTCAGTTCCTTTTTCTCTCGTAATTTATTGATTTTCACCGTATTTATTAACGTGGTTATTTCATGTTTTACCTGATGTAAACCAGTCAGGGCATTTAGTTCTTTCAAGAGTTTGTCTATATTTACAGGAGCGTCTTCCTTTTTATGGACGACAGATTTAGACTTGGAATCAACACTTGCAGCACTTTGCCGTTCATTCCTATTCGGTTTTTTAACAGGTAAATCTTGTCTGTTTCCCATTTTTTCCAAACCGTCCGAAATAAAAGTTCCAATAAGAAACAAAATTATACAAACACCTGCACCAACTATCATGAAAACCCAAAGAAAGTGGTACCAACGCAAAAAGTCGCTATATTCAATAATTGCAATCGTTAATGGAATTCCAATTAATAATGTGAGAGTATGTATTAAGCTGTCATCTTTTTCTTGCGGGTTGTCAGGTATTTGTGCTTGCATTTTTTTCCTCCTCTGTTACGCTTTACTCATTTCATTAAGATAATCTTTTACCCTTACCGTGGCGAAATGGTAAAAATAGAAACAGTATGTTTCATATATCCCATTCGGCTTTTGTTCGTTCACGATCATTTGCCTTATGCCTACGTTTTTTTTATTAAACTCTTCTTCTAAAAGCGTAAGACAGAGATTAGCATTATGTTCTTTCATTTTTACCTGCACAACAGGCGAAAGACGGGTGTTATTTTCTATTGTTTTATACCCGTCAAGAAAATAATCGAAACGCCGGTAAATAGCGCCGTAGTGATTTATAATCGTCCAAAAGTCATCTTTATCTTTAATCGTAAAGAAGTCGTATTCATATTCACCATAACCCGCGCCAATGTCGAATTTTTCGGTTTTTTTGTATTCAAACATGACTTTTACCCTCTCTTAATTAGTATTCCCGCGTTTTAACTCGGTATTACTAATAATGCCTAAAATTGAGAAAACTTAATGTTTTTTTGAAGAGATGCCTTTTACTAGGCCAACTTTCCCCTAAAATTGCGGGAAATATTTGTGTAAACCTCTACGAATGTCAGGCGCCATTTTCACCCACCAGCAACCAACAAATGCTCAACAAGTATCTTTAACCCCAGCAATACCAAAACCGCCCCTCCGGTAAATTCCGCTTTTGACTTGAACCGCGTCCCAAATATATTGCCCACTCTGACGCCCGCGGTTGATATGCAGAAGGTGGTTAATCCGGTTATTAAAACTGCCGTGAAAATATTTATTGTAAAAAAGGCAAAGGTGATTCCTACCGCCAGCGCGTCGATGCTGGTCGCCAGCGCCAATAGCAGCATTTTAATAAACCGAAGCGAATCCTCTTGCGGTTGTTCTTCCCCGCGTGAAAAACTGTCCTTTATCATTTTCCCGCCGATAAGGCCGAGCAGTATAAACGCCACCCAATGATCCAGAAACTGAATAGAGCGGGCGAAGTAAGTTCCAGCAAAAAAACCGGCAAGCGGCATAAGCGCCTGAAAAAAACCGAAGTACAGGCCGGGGATTAAAATCTCAATAATTTTTGGCTTCTTTACCGATAAACCCAATGTTATTGACACGGCAAAAGCGTCCATTGACAGGCTGACCGCGATTACTAAAATTTCCCAAAAACTCACACTGCTACCTTCTGTTTAGCTAATGAGGCGGCCACGCACATACTTTGCCTCAATATGATGATTATCATAAATGTTTATGGCCTGCTCAAGCCGGTCGCGGATTGACAGATTAAAGGGAGCGGCAAGGGTATTGTCGTTAATTACCAGCGCGTCAAAATCGGCGCCCGGCTCAAAGGAACCGGAATAGCCCATGCCGGCTTTCCCGAAAAATGCCCCGCCCCCGGCAGTGCCCAGATAAAAGGATTCTTCCAGGCTTAGGGGTTTTTCGTCAACGTTAAGCACCGTGCGCCGGAGTTTTGAAACCTGTATCGCATCCGACATTGCCCGGAAAATCGAGCAGTTGGTTCCTCCGGCAACATCACTGCCCAGACCGACCGGAACGCCCGCGTTAAGAAGCCGCCGCACCGGGGCAATGCCCGACGCAAGATTGGCGTTTGACTGGGGGCAGTGGGCGGCAAACACTCTCCGCTCGGCCAGAAGATTTATTTCCCTTTCATCAGACCAGACGCAGTGGGCCATCACCGTGGGGGCGGCCTCTTGCGGCGGGGCACTGCCCAAAAGGTCAAACTCGCGGTAAACCGCGCCGTAGCCTTCGCTTGCGGGATAGAGTTTTCTGACCCATTCAACTTCTTTACGGTTTTCAGAAAGGTGCGACTGAACGGGCAATTTCAATTCATGCCGCATTGCCCCCAGCCCCCGCAACAGGTCATCGCTGCACGAAGGGATAAAGCGGGGGGTCAGAATTGGTTTGGTATTAACGTACCTGTCCTGACGCGCGGCGTAAGCCTCAAGCCATTCTCTGGTGGCGGACAGCGAGGCGGCGGCGCTTTCCTCCCGCAGGCCGTCGGGGCAATTCCGGTCCATGTTGATCTTGCCCACCATACTGACCAGGCCGGACTCTTCCAGCATATTCATGAGAAGCAGGGTAGCGGGAACATGAATAGTGGCGTATACCAAAATGCGGGTATTGGGGCCATGTTTAAGATGTTCCACAAAAAAGTGATAGGCTTTGCCGGCATAGGCAAGGTCGTGGTATTTGACCTCTTCGGGAAAAGCATGGGATGTCAGCCAGTCGAGCAGTTCCATATCCATGCCCAGCCCCCGGTATACAAATTGCGGGGCGTGGGTATGCAGGTCAACCAGGCCGGGGATAACGAGTCTGCCGCGGTAGCAGGAAAGGGGCAGGTTGGCGTACTGTTGGGGCAACTGCTCAAAAACGCCGGCGGATTTTCCCCCTTTACAGACCAGAAAAGAATCAGGTTTGATTTCAAGGGTATGGGGGCCGGCGCTCCAGCAGACATCGCCCTGTATAATAAAATCTCCGCCGTTTCCGGCGACCGTATCGGTGTACATCACTCCTCATAGTAGTATAGCACATAAGCAGGGCAACAGCATTTACTTTTCTATCAAATCACTACATAAAGAACAATCCGCCTGAGAAGGCCGCGCGGGGCGGCAAAAAAGCTGGAGGAACCTGCCTCCACAGCCCCCCAGCACTTAAATTACCATGTACATCGTAACACTATGAAATCATGTCGTATTTAAGTGCTGGGCTATTACCGTACACCTAGTTTTTACTTTTGCTCCCTGGTCTGTTACGGCAGAGAACTCCAGAATTTTTTGCCGCCCCGCCGGCCTCTCTCAGGCGGCTTATGCTGATATAGTACCTATTATCAGGGTAAATGCTGCCACCTGTGATGATAGAGACTGGTCGGAAGGGGCAACCCCCTATGGTGAGATTGTTGGTATTTGTAAGATGTATGCCCAATAAAATAATTTGGGGGCTTGTGGGAAAACCTTATAGGCAGCCGCACAAGCCGTTTCCGCAGGAAATGGCTTGTGCGGTGCTTGTTAGAATTGTCCCCAAATAAAATCTTTAGGCATACATCTTGATCACTTCTACAATGTTTCCGCTGCCCGGCGGCAACCCCCCTCCGCCTTGTACATCTGCCCATTTCCCGGTATTTTTGAATAACCATGCGCGATTATAAAGAACCCTGGAAAATACGAATAGCCGATGCGCTTAATGCCCTGCTCAAGGAAGCGGGTATAACGGCGGACGGCATTGGCCCCGGTCAGGTTATTGCCGAAATTCCCCCCGAACCCGCAATGGGGGACATTGGTTTTCCCATGTTTAGTTATGCGAAATTACTGCGCAAGGGGCCGCCGCAAATAGCGCAAATGGTCTGCGCCCGGCTTGCTGCGCAAGCCGCGGACGGCGCTGAAAAAAATGGTACATTTGAAGCTCTGGGGCCGTATGTGAATGTCCGGCTGAACCGGGGGCAGGCGGCACAGGCTATTCTTGCGGAAGTTCTTGCAGACGGGGATTTTACCTTCGGCAGACCCGATACCCTGACAGGAAAAAAAGTCACGGTGGAATTTTCAAGCCCCAATACCAACAAGCCCTTGCATTTGGGCCACCTGCGCAATGATGTGTTAGGTGAAAGTATATCCCGTATTCTGGCGGCTTGCGGCGCACAATTGCGCAAAGTGTGTATCATTAACGACCGGGGAATCCATATCTGCAAGTCAATGCTGGCTTATCAGGAACAGGGCCAAAATAAAACGCCTGAATCTGAAAATGTAAAAAGCGATCATTTTGTCGGCGACTGGTATGTCTGCTTCAGCAGGGATTTGAAAAAAGAAACGGAAGAGCTGATGCAGGCCAAAGGGCTGAAAAAAGAAGAAGCCGAGGCTCAGTCGCCGCTTATGGCCCGCGCACAGGAACTCCTGCGTAAATGGGAAGCCGGCGATTCGGAAACGGTTGAACTCTGGAAACTGATGAATTCCTGGACTGTTGAAGGCATGAAAAAAACCTATCAACGCACCGGTATTTCCTTTGACCAATATTATTATGAAAGCAATACCTGGCTTTTGGGCAAAGATGAAGTACTGAAAGGACTGGAACGGGGCATCTTTTACCGTGAGCCTGACGGGGCGGTTGCCGTTGACCTGAGCGCGGAAAAACTTGATAAAAAAATTTTACTGCGCAGCGACGGCACTTCGATTTATATTACCCAGGACTTCGGGACTGCCATCAACCGCTATAAAGACTGGCCTTTTGATCAGATGATCTATGTAGTCGGTTCCGAACAGCAATACCATTTTAAAGTGCTGTTCGTCCTGCTGGATAAACTCGGTTATGACTGGGCGAAAAATCTTTATCACCTTTCCTACGGCATGGTGAACCTTCCCGAAGGCAAGATGAAAAGCCGCGAAGGAACGGTAGTCGATGCGGATGATTTAATTGACAGTTTGCGGGATATGGCTCTTGCCGAAATAAAGGAAAAGGAACGCGAAGAAAAAGTCGGCGACCCTGTGGAAGTGGCGGAAAAAATCGCCCTGGGCGCGCTGCACTACTACCTGCTCCAGGCCAGCCCCGCCAAAGATATGCTGTTTGATCCCCAGGAGTCACTTTCGTTTAACGGCAACACCGGCCCCTATCTGCAATACATGGGGGCGCGAATTTCCTCGATGCTGCGTAAAAAAAATGAGGAGACGGACGGCGGGAATATTGTGCATGATACCGCTCCATTTTCACTGCTGGTTTCCGACCCCGAATGGGAACTGGTCAAAACGTTGGCGCAATATCCCCAGGCTGTCGGCGAGGCGGCCGCCGCCCTTGACCCTTCGCGTCTGGCGGCCTATCTCTACGAACTTTCCAAATGTTTCAGCCGCTTTTATCACGACTGCCCGATTCTCAACGCGGAAAACCCCGATGTATCCGCCGCCCGGCTGGGCCTTGCGCGGGCGGTACTGCGGGTGTTACAAGACGCTCTGCATTTGACGTGTATTCCCTTTTTGGAAATTATGTAGGCGTTAAGTATCCTATCAGTTGAATAAGGCATTTGAAAAAACGCAATGTTCTATCGCCAGGCCCTATATATCCTACAGGTCCCAGGAATATCATAATTAGAAAAATCAATAATATAAAAAAACCATTTCGCTTAATAAATGGAATTGTTATCTGCGCGGCTGATATAACCGTTTTATTCCTCTTAAAAGCCAAATAAAAAATCAGCATAAATTGAACGTTAAGTATCATAATCATCCATCTGCCAAAATCAAAAAACATCAAAAATGCAAGAAATTGATACGGCAATACAATTACCGGCAAAAGAAAAAAATATTTCATTATTTTTTTTGATTCCATAAAGTAACATCTTATCCAAAAAAAGATACATAATAGCATTAACGGAATATTAATAATTATGCTGAAATTTCCGGAAAAATTAAAACCCATTCTGTTTTTCCAGCCATTCAGATGCTCTTGTAATTCCGCAAACATTAACATGTGCAAACGATCTTCAGAAAAATTTAGATCGCTTTTTACGATTAAATACTCAAAAAATTCATGAGCATCTTCAAAAGCGAAAGTCTTTTCGTGAAACAAAAGATACAATAAAAATGATAATGATAGAATAATAATGGTAACGACCAGCAAAAGCACAGTTCGTTTAATTCTTTCTGTTTTTGTGGATAATGCATACAGCAGCATGATGATGATAAACGGGATATAAAAAAATACGAGAATAAGATGCGTAGCAAAAGTAAATAACGCCAGTAAGGGTATCAGCCACCGGATTATTGGTTTGTCAATTATGACAATAAGTAAAAGCATAAAAAGAAACGCAAATATTTCAATGCGGCCATAATTTGCCGGAATAAAATATGCTGTAGGCGAGGTAAAACATGATAAATACAAGAGAGACAGAAAAACCAAAAAAATCTTAATATCATCTTTTGCTTTCCGTATTACTTCCCCAAGATACACAGATATAATAAAAGAAAGAAAAACTGTTACACAAAGTATAAAATGCCAGATAAAATATTTTGAAATAAAGGCTCCATTGGTAAAAAAATCGACAATTGTCGCGATAAGGCTTCTTGATGAAACGCCGTAACGGTATGATAAAAGATAAGAAGTCGAAACAATATCTTCCATTTGTGACGGCTTTGGCGCGACAGCGAATAACTGGACGCAGAGAAAACAAAATATTCCTGTTTCATATTTATTCAGGGAATTTTTATAAAAAACAATCAAATGCATAAAACATACAATTGCCGCATAAAGCATTACTGTTTTGTAATGAGAATAACGCAGGAACAATAAACACACAAAACCACATAAAAACGAGATTATTAGCAGTAACTTGCGCAGTTTTGGCGAAAAGAGAGCGTTCATTTTTCCTTCAAGCATGATATACCCCTGAAAACAACAAATTTAGAAAATAAGAAATTAATTACCATTCCCGCCGCAATGCCGCAGGCCTGCGCGATAAATTTATACGGCAGATAAAAATTCATAATCATACATTTCATGACGGTAATATTTACCGAAAGCCCGGCAAGAGAAGAAACCAAAAACAAAGCCCATCTCTTTACGGATACTTTTGCTGTTCCGGTGTTATTCGCAAACGACCAATTATGATTGATGATATAGTTTTGCGTCCCGGCAATAAAGAAACAGCCGATACTGACCGGAATTTCGGGCAGCCCGGCTTTGTCCGCGCATAGAAAAAATAAAACCAAATTGGTTACGGTTCCCAGCCCGCCGGTTATACCGAATTTAATAAACTGTTTGATACCGTTATTCATGCGCATACATTTTATGCGCCATACATCAAAGAGCGCTTTTACAAGATACGACGCCGGCATCTTTGACACGCCGTATTTTCTGTCGGGAAAAATGATGGGCACTTCGGTTATTTTACAACCTGCCTTGAACGCCTTGTATTTCATCTCAATTTGAAATGAATAACCGCGCGTTACTATGCTTTTAAGGCCAATTTTTGAAAGCGCTTTTTTTGAC
This sequence comes from Treponema sp., assembly GCA_031283105.1. Lineage (GTDB taxonomy): Bacteria > Spirochaetota > Spirochaetia > Treponematales > Breznakiellaceae > WQXQ01. Next base: position 8,643 of record JAITCL010000143.1, read on the forward strand.
CACAGGTTATAGCCGCCTGTCCAATCTTTGATTGGAGCGGCAAGCAAGAATTTGCAGTATAAGGATGCTCCATGGGAAATAAGATTTCGCGCAAAAGTACGATTTTCAATTCCGCCGCCTTTTACCAGCCGCGAACCCAAAACCACATCGTGGTCATTGGCTTTTTCCAGCAGCATGGGAATATACCTGGGGTCATGCGAAAAATCAGCATCCATTGCAAGCATGGCGTCGCAGCCGCGCTCAATTCCCCACGCAAAGCCCTGTAAAAACGCGGAAGCGCCTCCCTGTTTTTCCGGACGTTTAAGGATATGCAGTCTGCAGGAATATTCCGCGGCGGTTTTTTCAACAATTTCCGCCGTGCCATCGGGGGAATTGTCATCAACCACCAGAATCTCTCCGTTGGGAGGAATGACGGTAAAAACAGCTTGTATCAGGTTCTGAATGTTGTCCGCTTCGTTGTAAGTCGGAATAATCACCAAAAGTTTCATTGTATTATCCATATTTGGATAAATACACAATATATCAATACATGGATACTGTCAATAATGCGGTATCCAATTCCGGATATTATGTCGTATGGGGTTTAACGAATATCTCAAGGGAGAGTTAGAGTATAAAGGTATACTGGTGAAAGAGTTGGCGAATGTAACCGGCATACCGAAACAAACCCTTGATAAATATTTGCTTGCCCACGGCAGTATGCCTCCCGCAGACAAGGCGGTAGCTATTGCCCAGGCGCTGGGCATATCCGTGGAATATCTGGTAACAGGCAAGCACCCGAAAAAAGAACAAGGGACAAAATATTCTTTAAGCCCGGAAATGAGGGCCATAACGGAACAGGTTGAACCACTGAACCGGGAAGAACGCAAAATTATCGAACATGCAGTAATAGAATTGGTACGGCTTTTACGGCATCCTGGCCGTACTCCGGCCTCTTTGACCCTGCTTCAAAAAGTGTTTGTACAGCTTTTCCGGTAATGACTGGAAGGCGAAAATCCTACCATATTAACTTCAACCCGTCTTCCTGATATTGTTCAAACAAGCTGTCTTTACTGAGTATGGTCATATTTTTGCGTATCGCTTGCCATATTAACATCCGGTCAAAGGGATCTTTGTGATTTTCCTTGAGAGGCAATTCATGGAACGAAATGGTTTCATCTTCCTGCAAATCAAGTATGGTAAAGTCCATATCTTTGGCGTATTGGGGAAAATCATTGATGTTGATATGCGCAAACAAAAATTTTTCTATTCTGGTCTTTAATGAAATTTCCCAAAACGAAACCGTACTGACACAGACTTCATTGGTTTTACGGGAAATAATTTCTTTGGTCTTTTTTCCCAGATTATTGGTTTTTAAGACTGCCCAGATAAAGGTATGGGTATCCAAGAGATAGATCATATCCCTAAAAATTCTTCCTCGGTGATTTTGCCGTTTCCGCTTGTTTTGAACATTGCCTTTCCGTCCAAAATACCGAGTCTGCGGGGGCTGTCCCTGTTTTCAATGGGAACAATCATGGCAACCGGCCTTTTTGACTTGCCATAGAGAATCTTAATATTTTCGCCGCTTTTCACCCTGACAAGTACGTCGGAAAAATGGGTTTTCGCCTCGGCAACCGTTAATGCGTGCATATTCATACTTTATAATATACTCTTTTTTTGTCATCATGTCAAGTATTTTTTTCAGGATTTCTGCATTTACTTTATGATTGTGTAATTCAGCCGAAGGGGGCGTACGAGCCAGCGGGGAGCTATGCGAGATGAGAAAGCAGGGAAGAATTTTCACCACGGAGGACACGGAGAACACGGAGGAAGAGGATGGGGAAAGGGAGCAAACAATGTGCCCCCTCCGACTGGCTTCTACTGCCAAAATTAAATGCAAAAGCCTTGCTGTCTGTTCCATAACATAGTTGACACGTTCCCCCGTTTTATGCTAAAAGTAACTGAATTTGGAAATTGGAGAGATAAATGTACGCTTTGGTTGAATTTAAGGGAAAACAGTACAGGGCCGAGACCGGGGCCGTGCTCAAGGTTGAAAAAGTCGATGCGGAGCCGGGAACGGCGCTGGATATTGATACGGTGCTATTGCTGTCCGCCGATACGGTAACGGTGGGTAACCCCTATGTGAAAGGGGCGAAGGTGCGGGCTACGGTGGAATCCCACGGGAAAGACAAAAAAATCATCGTTTTTAAGTACAAACCCAAAAAGGACTATCGCCGCAAACAGGGGCACCGGCAGCAGTACTCGATTATCAAAATAGGGGAAATTGCGGCATCGTAGGACGAAACCCCATGATCGAGATTGAAGCGGTTTTGGACGAAAACGGCGTTTTGCGGGCCTGTAAAGCCGTCGGTCATGCCGGGGCGGGGCCAACGGGAACCGATATAGTCTGCGCCGCCGTTTCGGTTTTAATGCGGACTGCGGTTCGCGCCCTTTCCGGCAGGGAGGGCATAACGGTACGGTGCGATGCGCCGGAACCGGGCTTCCTTTTTTTGGAAGCCGATTATACGGCGGAGGGAAGGGATTTTCTTTCCGCCGCCGGGGTGTTCCTGACCGAGGGTCTTGCGTCCGTTGTTGAGGAATACCCGCAGCACTGTAGATTGACTATACGGAGGACTTAAATGGCACGAAAACGCGGCGGAAGCGGCGCAAAAAACGGACGGGATTCGAATCCTCAATATTTGGGTATCAAGACTTCGGGCGGTACGCTGGTTAAAGCGGGGACTATCATTGCCCGCCAGCGGGGAACAAGGATACATCCGGGAACCAATGTAGGCTGCGGCGGCGATTATACCCTTTTTGCCAAAGCGGACGGCGCTGTCCAATTCCACCAACGCCGGGGCCGTAAATTGGCGTCGGTAATCCCCCAGGCTTAATTTCTGAAATCCATTGTTCAAATAACTCCCGCCCAGGCTGTCGGTCTTCGCTATGTCCTGACGGACATTGACGATACCCTGACGCGGCGGGGCAAACTCCTGTCATCATCCTATGCCGCGCTCTGGAAACTCAAGGCGGCGGGTCTCAAAGTGATTCCGGTAACGGGACGGCCTGCGGGCTGGTGCGACTGTATCGTCCGCCAGTGGCCGGTGGACGGCATTATCGGCGAAAACGGCGCGCTGGCTTTTTGGGAAGAATCACCCGCAAGGGAATCGCCGCGGCTGCCGGTTCTTAAATCCATGTATCACCCTGACGCAATAAAAAACGATCACCCGGTACTGCGGCGGGTGCGGGAACAGGCTTTGGCTGAAGTTCCCGGCCTGCGCGACGCAAAGGATCAATTTGCCCGGCTGTTCGACATTGCCCTGGACTTTGCCGAAGAGGAGCCGGTTCTTCCCCTGAGCGCCGCCGAAAAGGTTAAAGAAATCGCTTTGGCGCAGGGTGCGGCGGCAAAAATTTCTTCGATACATATTAATATCTGGATGGGCAGTTACGATAAACTCAGCATGACGGAGCGTTTTTTGACGGAACGCTTTGGCTGGCAGGGCGATGTATCCGAGGTGATTTTTGTGGGCGACTCCCCCAACGACGAGCCGATGTTTGCCCGCTTCCCCCTGTCCTGCGCCGTTGCCAATATTCGCCGCTATCAGGGCTTGATTACCACAATGCCCGCCTTTGTCTCCGCGCAGGAAGGCGGCGACGGCTTTGCCGAAATTGCGGAAACCCTGCTTGCCAAAAGGTAAGCCGTTTTCACAATTCTGCATTTGGTATATAATAGCAACATGAGCAATGAAACAAATGAAGCGGCCGCAAACGATCTCTTTCAGCCCACCATTATAAAATTTGGCAAAGATTCCTTTTTTGTAGTGGAAGGAAAAACCAATACGGACAAGTTTTATATTATTCAGGAAGGAAAGGTACGAATCATACGGGAAGTGGACAAGGTTGTCCGGGGGAAGGATACCCTTGCCGGGCCGGGGGACATTATCGCCGCCGTATCGGTCATGTCCGGTTTCAGTTTCATTGAGACCGCGATAGCCCATACCGATGTAACTGTGCTGGCGGTGGAAAAAAAGCAGTACGGCAATCTGATACGGAACAACACCCCCATTGCCGTGAGGATTATCCAGCAATTTTCCCAGCGGCTGCGCACCCTCGATGAAATGCTGTCCCGCCTGACCCTGAGCGCCGCCGCCGAAGGCGGCCCTTCCCATCTGCTGAAGATTGCCGAATTTTATGCAAGCCAGCGCAGGCCCAATCAGGCTTTTTATGCCTACCAGCAGTACGCTGCCCATTGTCCCGATGCGCCGGACATGGATGATGTCAAACAGAAAATGGAACGGCTTGCCCCCACGGTAAAAGTCACGAAACCGGCGTATCCGTCGGATAAAATGGAACGAACCTATCCGGTTGATTGTCTGCTTTTTGCCGAAGGCGAACCGGGAGATGAGTTATACGTCATTCAAGAAGGTTCGGTGAAGATCAGCAAAATCATGAACAATCAGGAAGTGGTGCTGGCGGTACTGCGCAAAGGGGATATTTTTGGCGAAATGGCCCTGCTGGAAGACAAGCCCCGCGCCGCCACTGCCGAGATAGTTGAAAATTGCACGGTACTTGCCGTGAACCGGGCCAACTTTACCGGCTTGATTGAGACATCACCGGAACTGGTAGCCCGCATGACCACCCTTATGGCGGAGCGGATATGGTTGATGTACCGGCAGCTTGCCAACGCCATGATCACGAGTCCTCTGGATCGCATCTATGACGCCCTGCTTATCCAGCTTGAAAAGGAGCGCGTGCCGCTGAATAAGAACAATCCCTATATGTGCAACTTTGGCTTCAAAGAACTGGCGGACATGGCGAGGATTCCGCCCCGGGAACACGATGCCCTGCTGCGAAAAATTCTTCTGACCAAGCGGATTAGTATTGTCCAGGGCAAACTTCTCGTGAGCGACCCCTCAGACGTACTCAGGCAGACCGACTACTACCGCCGCGCCCAACAGCGAAGCGCCGCCGCCGCGGCCAAACAGTAGGCGTTTATAAAAAGTGACTATCACCCATGCGCTACCTTCTTGAAATAAACAGCCAGAAATGACAAAATATCCACGATGAGCGGTAAAATCAGCCTTTACAGACAAGACCCCGGCAAATGCAATTCTCTTGTAATGACCGCGAAGCGGTCTACCTTGCCGAATTGCCGAAGGCAACGGGCAATTATACTCTCCCTCTAATCAATCTTGTCAACTATCCAGCGGCATATTTTTTCACATAACAGAGAATTTGTATTAAATCATATTTTAAGTAAAATTGAAGGGGTGCATAATGCGGATAGGCTTAGGACAAAAATCGTCAGGTATTTCAGTTGTTTTTATGCTTTTAGCGATTGTTGTTATTTCGTTTCTCAGCATACGTTCCGTGCGGACATCAAGCCTTGAAACCGCCGTCATCATGGGGAAAAACAAACTTGCCGGCGACATAGTTCACTTTGAGCACAGGATGGATATTGAACACGGGCAGTTAAGCCTTAAAGACGGCGACCTTGAGGGAGCGGACGGGGTTTCTCTTACCTATAATTATGGAATGATAGACGAGTTGAGCAATGACCTTGGCATAGTGGCGACTGTTTTTATTCGGGACGGCGAGGATTTTCGTCGAATTAGCACCAGTATCGTGGACGGTGCGGGAAAACGGGCGGTGGATACCTTTCTTGGAACAGGCAGCGCCGCGTATCCGTCCATACGCTCCGGCAGGAGTTATTCGGGGCAGGCGGTTATTCTGGGTAAAAATTACCTTACCGAATACAAGCCGGTTTTCGCGGCAAACGGCGCGGACGTTATCGGCATTTTGTTTATCGGTAACGAGATGACGGAAATCAGCAAGATCATTGAGCAGAATACAAGCCGCCAGTTAAAGATTATCATCTTTGTTGCGCTTGGCATTTTAGCGGTCTCCATTTTGATAAACTCGCTCAGTTTCCATTTTATTATAATAAAGCCCATTAATTCCGCAACCGGAATGCTCAAGGAAATAGCCGAAGGAGAGGGCGACCTGACAAAACGGCTTAAGGTTTCCAGCAAAGACGAAATCGGCGACCTTGCCCAGTATTTCAACGAGACATTGGGAAAAATCAAACACCTGGTAATTGCCATTAAAAAACAGGCGGATACCTTGTCCGATATAGGCAGCGACCTGTCCAGCAACATGACGGAAACCGCCGCGGCGATAAATCAGATAACAGCCAATATCCGTAATATAAAGGGCCGCGTCATTAATCAGTCTGACAGCGTTACCGAAACCAACACAACCATGAAACAGGTTATCGCCAACATCAATAAACTCAACGGCCATGTTGAAAACCAGAGTAATAATATTTCTCAGGCCTCGTTAGCCATTGAACAAATGGTAGCCAATACCAATTCAGTTACCGACACACTGGTTAACAACGCCGCCAATGTTAATACCCTGAAAGAAGCTTCCGAAGTAGGACGGACCGGATTGCAGGAAGTGGCGACTGACATTCAGGAAATAGCCCGCGAGTCCGAGGGCCTTTTGGAGATCAACGCGGTAATGGAAAACATCGCCAGCCAGACCAATTTGCTTTCGATGAACGCCGCGATAGAAGCGGCTCACGCGGGGGAAGCGGGAAAGGGCTTCGCCGTTGTCGCCGATGAGATACGCAAATTGGCGGA
>JAITCL010000004.1 GCA_031283105.1 Treponema sp.
GGGGCAATTCTAACAAGCACCGCACAAGCCATTTCCTGCGGAAACGGCTTGTGCGGCTGCCTATAAGGTTTGTTCCAAAAGCCCCCAAATTACTTTATTGGGCATACATTTCTGAATTACTTCAGTTATGTATCGTTAATAGTTAAAGGTAGCTGTTCCAAAAACTGAAGTTTTGGAACAGCCTCCTATATCACCCTATGTTGCGCTTTTTGAGATAAGAATAACCACACTGCGGGCCTTTACTATGTATTTATACGGCAGGTCAAGCGATTCTTCGCTGCCGGCGGGCAGTATGTCTTTGGGGGAACTCATGCCGGTATCAACCGCCCGAAACCAGCGTTTGTGACCGGGGCTGGCGGTGGGCGGAATGGAAAAAATCACCGGGTCGGTGCCAGCATTAAACATAATGTAAAAGTCATTGTTATCCTTGTCCAATGCTGTATCGGCGCGGCTGCCGTTTACCTGCAAAGCCAGGCTGGAATTTGTCCGCTCCCAATCGGGGTTTGCGCCTTTTTCATTGTACCAACTGATGTCCGGTGTCGCGCTGTAGTCGCCTTCGCGTCCAGTGTAAAATTCAGGGCGCATAAAGCCCGGATGCCGCAGGCGGAAGGCAATCATTTCCTTGACAAAGCGAAATAGATTTTTGTTTTTTTCCAGCAGAGACCAGTCATGCCATGAAATTTCATTATCCTGACAATAGGCATTGTTGTTGCCGTTCTGGGTACGTCCCATTTCATCGCCGCCCAGAATCATGGGCGTTCCCAAAGAAATCAGCAGCGTGGTAAAGAAATTTTTAAGCTGGCGTTCCCGAATTCCTTCCAGCACCGGGTCTATGGTCGGGCCTTCCGCGCCGTAATTGTAGCTGTAGTTGTTGTCATTCCCATCGCGGTTTTCTTCATCATTTTCTTCGTTATGTTTTTCGTTATAGGTAACCAAATCTTTAAGGGTAAAACCGTCGTGGCTGGTAATAAAGTTTATCGAGTGGAAAGGCTTGCGTCCGTCACGGAGGTAGAGGTCGGAACTGCCCGAAAGCCGCGTGGCAAGATGCCGGATTTCTTTGGTATCCCCCCGCCAATATTTGCGGACATTATCGCGGTAGCGGTCATTCCATTCCGCCCAACGTCCGCCGGGGAACCAGCCCACCTGATACGCGCCTCCGGCGTCCCATGCCTCGGCAATTATCTTGGCGGAGCTTAAAATGGGGTCTTCGGCAATCCGCTCCAGCATCGGCGGAGATTCCATAAGGCGTCCCTGCTGATCTCGCCCCAAAATTGACCCCAGGTCAAAACGGAAACCGTCAACGTGCATTTCAACGACCCAATAATGAAGGCAGTGCATGATAAAACTGCGGACAACAGGGTGATTACAATTCACCGTATTGCCGCAGCCGGAATAGTTTTTATAGTAGCGTTTGTTATCGTTCAATATGTAGTAAATGGGGTTGTCCAGTCCCCGAAAAGAAAAAGTCGGCCCCTGCTCATTACCTTCGGCGGTGTGATTAAATACAATGTCCAAAATCACCTCTATCCCCGCCTTGTGCAGTTCCCTCACCATCAATTTAAATTCCCTTACCTGCGCTCCGGGGCTATGGTCAACGGCATAGGACTCCTTGGGAGCGAAAAAAGCCACCGTAGAGTAACCCCAGTAATTGGTCAACGGATTGCCGGTACGGGGATTGATTCGGGGAAACTCATACTCGTTGAATTCGTGTATCGGGAGGAATTCCAGACTGGTAATGCCCAGTTCCTTAAAGTAGGGAATCTTTTCGATAACGCCCAAAAAGGTTCCCGGATGCTTAACCCCTGAATTGGGATGGGCGGTTAACCCCTTAACATGTGTTTCGTATAATATACTGAAGCGCAGCGGGTAATTCAGGGGAGCGTCCCCCTGCCAATCAAAATCCTCATCATCTATTACGATGCACCGGGGCAGGCTGGTCAGGTTTTCTTCACTGGAAAATGACAAATCGCCCGTTGGCGCGTCCTGATCAAAACCCGCGCATATTTTTAAGTCCCATTTATCAATTTTGGTGAGGGCTTTCGCGTAGGGGTCTATAAGAGCCTTGTGGGGATTAAAACGCAGTCCCCGTTCCGGCTGATAGGGGCCGTCTACCCGGTACAGGTAACAGGCGCCCGGTTTAAGCCCCTTTACCAAACAGTGCCAAATATCGCCGGTTTTGTTGCCCTTTTTATCCAGCGGAATTTCCCGGTAAGCGCTATCCTGCGCGGGAGATTCAAAAAGAACAAGGGTAACCAATGTGGCATGGCGCGAGAAAATGGCAAAGTTCACCCCTTCTTCGTTTAATGAAGCTCCCAGGGGCATGGCCTTACCCATATTGATGGCAAGCTCATTAAGGTTCATAGGGTAATTATAATGTATTTGGGGGATATGCGCTACAATCAACCAACCCCGCCGCAGAGCGGACGGGGTATGGTTGTTTTGGTAAGGTATTTGTCTCAGGGTACATACCCACATACTTTATCGGCGTTACATTTTTAGGAACGCCCCAGAGGGGCGGGATATGTACCCTTCGCATACAATCGACTGTATGAAATACCCCTTGACGGGGTGCATGTATTGCCCCCCTGACGCTCAAAGTGGTATAGTATAAAATATGGGAAACGTATTTGCGGAAATAACCGTTAAAAACGCAACAGATACGGCGGCATTTTAACATGACATACTTGAAGGTTGTGAAGTGTGTTAAATTTTGAATGGGATCAAGAAAAAGAACAGGATAATATCAGTCTTCATGGTGTAAATTTTACTGATGCGTCAGAGGTATTTCGGGATTACTTTCGGATTGAACGTCATGACGATGATTCTAGCGATTATGAAGATCGCTATCAGACAATGGGATATTACCATGATGTCCTGTTTGTGGTGTATACGGAGCGTACCGACGCTATCCGTATAATTTCGGCACGGGTTGCAGAGCCTTTTGAACGGAGGATTTATGCCAATAGTGAGACACTCTCTGGAGGATGGGAAAGAATTAACCGCTAACGAGCAAGAAGCGGCAAGGCGGCGTATACAGGAAGCGGCTCGCCGCCCCTATGTTTATGACCCTGATTCTCCTTTGCTTTCTGAAAAACAACTTTCTGAATTTCGTCCTGTCAATTTTGACAAGATGGAAGAACGAGAGCGGGCTATGCAAGAGCATATACAAAACCAAGAAACACCTGCTTTTGTGCATTAATCCCCCCAACTTTCTACTTGACAAACCCCGCCCACAGCGACACAATAGGCATATAATGAAGTTGAAAAACAACAGCGCAACCGTTTTTTCGTTAGACAGACAGACAGACATTTTGCATACTTTATAAAAATCGTGTCAAGACCCTAAAGGGTCTTGTTTTGGTAAGGTATTTGTCTCGGGGTACTTCGTACCCCTCGCATACAATCAAGTATCTAATAGCAAATATTTCCAACAACAAACAATTTTCTCGAAAAAATAATTCACACAAAGGAGTAAATTTATGAAAACGAAAAAAAATCATTTTCGTACTGACGGTTGCATTGGCATTTGTCATTGCATTGGGGGCGTGCCCCGCCGACAGCGGCGATTCAAAAGAAAAGCCGCACGTTCCAAAGCCCAAAACCATTACCCAAACAAACGGCTTGGGTTTTAACGGCAAGGTAACAATCAGTACAAGCGAACTGTATCTTAATGCAGATTGGGACGAAGTTGTTGCAAGTGTCATTACGGCGCTTAATGCGGCGTATACGGCATCACCTCCTCCGATACAAAATCAGGTTACAATCGCGTTCGGTGGTAATGGTGTAGAAATAGTTTTGGTAGATAGTCTTGCTGATGATAAAAATTGGGAAGTAAGAGACGGCGAGTTTAGAACGTTGTATCTGAAGATTGGTTCTATAGCTACTGCTGATTATCAGACCGCATTTATTGCTATGGGTACTAATAGCACAGGTGTAGGTAAGGCTTCACCGGCGAAGGGCGGGGTATTTTTGGCGATACAGCGCCGAACACCGTTTTTAGAACGGCACGAATTGCGGCATTGCGTAAGAACGGGAACAGCGGTATAGTATAAGCAATGATGACAGCAGGTATTGTAGGCGCAGGAAGATTAATCTTTATCGGTCTTATCGCTTCCGCAAAAGAACGAAAAACAACGGAGGAATAGTGTATGTTAATAATATGGGGAATGTTGATTGCCGCAATACCCTTATTTGGGCTAATGTTGTGGGGATGGTGGAAAAACCGCCAAGTAGACAAATACGAGAAATAGCAAAAACAGCAAACACAGGAGAGTAACGCAAAAACCGCCTAACTTCAAAAAAGCCTGAAAAAAAAGGCAAGGGATATTTCGTGTAACAGGACATTGTATGAATGTTGAAGGCCGTCATTACCGGACTGTCTGGTTACAGGAGCCGGAACGCCGGACGGTACAAATAATCAATCAGCGGGCGCTTCCCTTTCAATTTGAAATTCTCGATTTGTACACGATTGAGGACGTTTGCAGGGCCATACAGGATATGTATGTCCGCGGAGCCGGTCTTATCGGCGCAACAGCGGCTTTTGGCATGTACCTTGCCGCCCTCAAAGCCGCCGACGCTTCTTTCAATGATGACATGGCTGCGGCGGCACGAATGCTCAAAAAAACCCGGCCTACTGCCAGTAATCTGGCTTGGGCGGTAGACAGAATGGCCTCTGCCGGATATTCAGGAACTTTGGAACAGAAAATAGAGACGGCACGGCTAGAAGCCCAGACAATCGCCGATGAAGATGCGGATTATTGCAGACGTATCGGGCTGCACGGTGTTGAAATCATACAAAAGATTGCTCAAAAAAAAGATGGTAAACCGGTTCATATCCTGACCCATTGCAATGCCGGATGGCTTGCCTTTGTCGATTATGGTTCGGCTCTTTCTCCGGTATATGCGGCTTTTGACCAGGGTATAAATGTGCATGTTTGGGTAGATGAAACCCGTCCCCGGAATCAGGGGGCGTTTCTAACCGCATGGGAACTTGGTCAGCATGGAGTAAGCCACAACCTCATTCCCGATAATGCGGGGGGACATCTTATGCAGAACGGCCTGGTGGATATGGTCATAACCGGAGCGGATCGGGTAACACGGCAGGGAGATGCGGCAAACAAAATCGGCACATACCTCAAGGCTTTGGCGGCAAAAGAAAACAATGTGCCCTTCTATGTTGCCCTGCCTTCATCAACGTTTGATTTTGCCATGCGGGACGGGCTTAAAGAAATTCCCATTGAAGAGCGGGATACTTCGGAAGTGAGGTTCATCGCCGGAAAAACTGCGGAGGGCGCTATAGAAACCGTGCAGATTTGTCCCGATACAACAACAGCTCGGAACTGGGGTTTTGATATTACCCCCGCGCGTTATATCAGCGGCCTTATTACCGAAAGAGGAATCTGCCGGCCTGATGAAAAGGATATACTCGCTTTATACCCGGAGTATGCCTGTGACCATAACGACGGCTATGTAAAGTATACTACGACACACACTATGGCCCCGGCCATTGAATCGCCCCATTGGGCGGAACTCAATAACGCACGGACTCAGCTCTTCCGGCTTGGTCTTTTGGGTGTCAACCCTGAGGGTATAGGCTTTGGCAATGTAAGCATACGGTTTCAGGGTGAAGAATTTCTTGTCAGCGGGACAGCCACCGGCGCTTCGCCTGAATTAAACCCCGCGGAATACTGTCTGGTAAACTCCTTTGATTTAATGCAGAATCATATTGTTTCTATGGGCCCGGTTAAAGCGTCATCTGAAGCCATGACCCACGGTGCGGTGTACCGTTCCTGTTCCGCGGCAAACTGTGTGATGCACATTCATTCCGGGGCTATTTTCAACGCAATGATTCGGGATGGCTGTCCCGCTACGGCGGAAAATGCCGCTTACGGAACGCCGGAAATCGCTTGTGCCATTGCCCAATGCGTACAAGAATTGGGTACGGACGAAGGAGCCGTTGTTCTGGCCGGACACGACGAAGGGTTAATTGTTTGGGGCCCCACAGTGGAAAGGGCGTTGAATTTAATTGTGCGCCTCAATAAAAAATACGGAGGGTAAATATGGCAATCGTTGGTATAATCGGCGGAAGCGGTTTGGATAATCCTGATATTCTTTCCAATCCCCGTGATGAAAAAGTTACGACCCAATATGGAGAACCTTCATCGGCATTGAAACACGGTGTAATTGACGGCGTTGAAGTGGTTCTGCTGGCACGTCACGGGCGGGAACATACCATTCCCCCCACTCAGGTAAATTACCGTGCCAATATTGCCGCTTTCAAGGTGGCGGGGTGTTCCCACATTATCGCAAGTACGGCAGTAGGTTCTCTCAGGGAAGAAATCCACCGGGGCGATCTGGTTATTATCGATCAATTTATTGATTTCACCAAACAGCGAAAGATGACGTTTCACGAATCTTTTGCTCCCCATAATCCCGTTCATTGCCCTATGGCGGATCCGTACGACAGTCGGCTTCGGGAACTTCTTATTGATGAGTGCAAGCGCAGGGGATACCCTTTTCACGATCACGGCGTTGTGGTAACCATTGAAGGCCCCCGCTTTTCAACTCGTGCCGAATCCCTGATGTTCCGCATTTTAGGGGCCGATATTATCAATATGTCCATCGCTACCGAGACCATTCTTGCCAATGAAATGGGCATTCCCTATGCGGCGGTTGCCATGAGTACCGATTATGATTGCTGGAAAAGCGACGAAGAGCCGGTAAGCTGGGAAGCGATTTTGCAGGTCTTTTCCGAAAATGCCGCAAGGGTAACGGCTTTGCTTAAAGGTGTTGTTTCTAGAATATAGGGAATGGGGAATGGGGAGTGGGGTCGCCAACTTTGTTGGCGCTTAGTTCGTAAGCATTGCGTGATGATAAAACGCTCAGATTACAAACAACAACCCTACTCCCTGATTTCCCCTTCTTCGGTGTCAGGCGCTGTTGCGTTGCCTAAGATAATCTTTATTGATCGATGGTTCTCTTCAATAAATCACCTGAAGTAGTCACAAGCTTCATCATAAATTAAGCCGGCTGCCCAACCAGCAACTGAACCCGCAGGTCCTGCCCCTAACCAACCTGCAATTATTCCTGCAAGTTGCATAGCACTTCTAATTCTTCGTGCAGATTTACCTTCACAGAAGAAATCAAAAACACCAGATTCACCTGTTGATCGTACTTCAATAGGAGCCAAGCATATCCCAGCAACTGTATCCTCAATATAAAAAGTAGAACCATATTGTGTAACAGTATAGCGCCCATTGGAACCTAGATTTTCTGCAAAAACGGGTATTGCGAGAACAACCATGATTGCGAATACAATAGAAAAAGCGATAAATTTGTTTTTCATTTGAAAAACTCCTAAATTTCATCTCCTTTTGAAGATGCTTGATTAACAACTCATAAGAGTCGTTTTTATTTTATACCCCATAAATCCTTTATTTAATGAGTGTTCCGTAACATAGGCATAAATGCCGCTGTCCTCATTAATTTCAGTTTTTATGGAGACAAATTCGGTGTCAGGCGCTGTTGCGCTTCCTTTATTATTTTTTACCATACGGCACTATGCAAATTTAGTGTCAGCCGCTTATGGTGGTCAAATAGTTAAAAAGCCCGGACGGCTCGGACTGAATACGTATACTCCTTTTTGCCGCTCTGTATGAAGCCACTGGACCCCTTGACACCCGCGTATTCGTTGAAGTTGGAGATGATGATACTCTGAGACGAAGACCAGTAATTGCCTAACGAAGCATCTATGATATACAGTTCGTATAATTCATCATTACTGGGAAGGAACCAGTCTGTTTTACCGCCATTGCTGTAGTCCTTACAGGCTTTGGCGGCAGGGGCGTTTGCGTCTGTGGCAAGAATGAGAGCGGTGTTCTTCCTGCCCGTGCCTACCTTACTTCCTGTGCCGGATATATCGGTAGTCGTATATCCTGATGATGCCCATGCAAGTTCCGTAGACATATCAGCGGGCGCGGCTTCAAGGTAGTGGCACACCTCGTTGGTGTCCGTCATGGTAAAGCCGGCTTCAAGCCGGTAGAAGATTTTCCCGCCGCCCGGTCCGGTGTCGTCGAGGTTGTAAGTTAAGGCATTACATACTGTGCAAAGCCCTGTTTCAGTATTCGGAGTGTGTCCGAGCGCGGCGGCTCCGGCGCGGGTTTCTTTGTGTGTTGGGTCAAGGGTACAGGTTCTTGTATCTACTCCGGCTGTGGTACAAGTAGGGGCGGTTGTCTGCGTCCAGTTGCCCCATGTGTGGGTGTGCGTGCCACCGCCGCCGCCGTTGTCGCAAGCGGTCAGGGACAGAGTTGTCAGCAGTACCACTGCCGACAATGCCAATAGTTTAACCAAGTTTTTCATACAAAACTCCTTTTGTAGTTTTGGCTCATTGCGGAGCGTGATTTTTCGTTTCCACAAGGAAACGTGCTTTTTCCTGAATTTCCTCTAATGAAACGTAAGGAAACACAGGAACTAGTCCCGTATTCAAATATATCATTTCGACTTAAAGAATTCAATCGTAAAGATAAGTATTTACTATCTTATAGGCGGTAAGTCAATGCCTTAAAAAGGGGTATTTTTACCTTAAAGACAGGCATGGCAAAGAAAAAATTGGGAATAAGGGAGATTTTGGCTCTCAATTTGAAGTTAAATCGTCAAAAATGCGGTTTAACGCAGGAAAAACTTGCCGAAAAAGCAGGAATTTCAGCCAATTACCTGTCAATGGTTGAAATATCAAAAAAGTTCCCCACACCTGAAATGCTTGACCGGCTTGCAGAAGCGCTTGAAATTGATACTATTCAGCTTTTCGATGCTTCCGGTACGCCTGAAGAAAGGGCATTGCTTCATTTGGAGAAGTCCATAATAGACAATATAAATAGACAACAACACCAAGCTATAGCCGAAATGAAAAAAACGGTGATAAACGCCGTAAAGGAAACATTTAAAGAACGTAAAAGCAAGTAAAAATCCATATTGTTATAGTTTTATAAAAGCCACACAACCATAGTATTTTATGAATATCGAATGTATTGTTTTTTATACACTTGGGCTGTTTAAGGGTTTCATGTGATAGCAAAAAGGTTTCAAATTTTTGTTTTTGGGGTAAGTTTTTTCCATAGGGTTGTGTTTTTGGGTGTAAAAAACGGTAAAAAGGGGCTTATTAAGAATATTTTTTGCGTAAATATCGGCTTGGCACGGAATTTGCTGGGAATTAAAATAATGAGCGAAATGTCTATTGAAAAAAGTGTTGTTTTTTCTCCCCCCATTATTCGTAGTGGTGTACCGGCGGTAATTTTTGCTGAAGCAAAAACTGAGCTGGTCAGGAAATCCATACATTTTCTTATTGCTTTAAGCCCCGGCATGGCGGCTATCAATTATCCATTGACCGTGCTGGCGTTAATGGCCGGTGTTGTGGGTTATACCGTAATGGAACAACTGCGGCTTGCGGGCGTAGAGGTTCCCGTGGTTTCTTCGCTTACCAGTATGGCGTCCCGGTCGCGGGACATGGGTAGCTTTGTGCTTGGTCCGGTGACACTGGGAATTGGCGCTCTGCTTGCCCTGTTGCTTTTTCCTTCACCTGCGGCGTGTATCGGCATTTATGCCTTGGCCTTTGGCGACGGTTTTGCCGGGCTTGCCGGAAAATTGTTTGGCAGAATTCGCCCGGCCTTTCTTTTCGGCAAAAGTGTAGAAGGTTCACTGGCGTGTTTTACGGCGACTTTTATTTCTGCCTATCTGGTTTCACAAAGTTGCTTTGTTTCTCTGACCGCCGCTTTTACCGCCACGGCTATAGAGGCGCTGCCGCTGGAAGATTACGATAATATTGCCCTGCCTTTGGTTGTGGGCGCTGTAGTTCAGATAGCATTACACTAAAGCCATAAATAAACCTTGTGAAGTTTGGTGCAGATAAGCCATGTTCCCGCAGCAAGGAACAGTACGCCTATTGGCAAACCTGCCCAGGTATCGGCGTTAAGAAGGATATTTCTGCCCAAAAAGGTCAAAATAGAACCCGCGCCGATAAAGACAAATTCATGTGAACTGCGCGACCAGGCGGCAATAAAAAAACTAATCATGGTGATAAGGAAAGTCCCGGCTTCAATGAGCTTGAACATCGAGGTATAGCCGTTAATCATGTTCAGGCTGGAATCCCAGGCTTGGGTATCAATGGGAACGCCCAGGGTAATAATCAAGGTTGTTACGGTTACGATTATGGTAACATTACGTTGATTCTGCGTCTTGAAACCTACGGCAAACACGCCGGCGGTGAATAGCGAAAAAATGCCAAAGTATCTGCTGAACAGGATTATCCGCGATGCCATGAGCCGATACAGCGAGGGAAGCTCATAAACCCAACCCAGGGGAAGGATCAGCCGTAACGCCTCAAGGGAAAATGAAGCGGCAAAAAGAACGACAAAAAGTATTTCCGGCGACTGGGTTTTTTCAAAAAAATAGTAAATGAAAATTATCGAAAAAAAGGAATACAGAACTGAAACCAAAATACAGCAATGTACCGCCAATAGTTTTGCATCAAGCAATTTTCCGGTAAGTGCCTGAAAAATACCCCCTGAACGGCGGGTTATTTCGGTTTCCATTGAGGCATAAACGGGAAATACTTTTATGGATATAATGATACATATCAGCAGACAAAGGAAAGAAAAGACAATTCCCAGCTTAAAAACAAGGTTTCTCTCGGATAAAGTCATATTTTCAGCATAGCTATTGTTGTGATTTTTCTCAAGGGTTTTTGCCGCCTGTCCGATAATCAGAGTGGGAGGACCCGTATGCTATTCAAACGGACTTTTCTTGTTCTGTCAGGGTTATTGATGGTAAGCGTATCTGTCCTATGGGCGGGCGATTCGGCTTCTTTTGTAGACCTGGGTTTTTCATCTGACGGCAGTATTTATATGTTTGCCCAATATGGGGTAAAATCCGGCGTACTAAGGCCCTGGGCAGACCTGTTTGTTGTTGATGTCGCGCGTAATGACTTTATTCCCGAAAGTAGAATTTCCTATACCCACGACAGGCCGATAGAGGCCGGACAGGACGGCTCAAGCGCCCTGTATCGCGTAATTACCGAAAATACCGGACTTGCCGCGCGTTATGAGGTTTCATATCCCCATCAGGGGCAGCCCCTCTACATTGCCCTGAACGGAGATCCGGCTTATGAAGGCAAAATGATAACTTTCCGGGATTTTATATCCGGTGTTTCCTACCGGGCAAGTTTGATTGAAACGGTAAAGGGCAGCGGGAAAGGAGTGCGGTCATCGTTTTATATCAAGCTGGAAAGCGCTGACAGTGACAGCGAGGTAAAAACCTTCACCATAGGTACGCCTGGTTTCGAGCGCTCGTCCATTTCATCATACCGGATCAAAAAAGTGCTGGTAGCTCCTTCGGGTAATTCGCTTATCTTTGTTATTGAAATGAAATGTTATGCCGAAAACGGACACGATATTCGCTACATGGTTGAAGCCCTGCGATTTTAATCTTAATTAAAGGTTAAATATCATGGTAAAACATAAGGAAATAGAATTTTCGACTATATATTCTCAAGAGACAATTAAAAACAAATTAGAAGAAATTGTCTCTAATGGTTCAATTTTTGATAATACTAATTTGAATAAAAATTTTTCTGGATACATCAATTTATATAATTTTGAAATACATAATAAAAAATCGATATTTATGTATCGTACAATAAATTATTGGAGAATATTAATTAAAGGAATAATGGTAAATGGTGATAATTTTACAAATATAAAAATAAGAATAAGGATATTTCATGGTGAAATCATATATATGTATTTAGCATTTTTAATATTATCATTAGTTTTTACTGTTGATAGTTTAAAATCAATTATTCCAATAATAATTCTAGGAATAATATTTATATTAATCACAATATCTACAATATTTAAAATAAAAGGCATTGATGATGAAATTAAATATTATGAAGAATTAATAATAAAAACAATTATTGAATAATTATTAAACAATGGGTACTTCATCTAACAGGACTGTAACTGCTTCGCCACCAGTAGGCGGCTAGTGTTGTGTAAAAAAAACAAATGCCAACATGCTCTGGTCTTTTTAATCTTAGCAAGTATCTCAGATGGTTTTTTAGTCCATGTGAACGAACGTCCAGACTTATTTCATGTCTTAATATAATCTTTAATCGCATTTATTAACTGCGGTACGGATTCAAAGTTCCCTCTGCGTATCCGCTTGTTTGTTATTTCAGAAAACCATCGTTCTACAAGATTTAGCCATGATGAGTGGGTGGGAATGAAATGAAGAACAAACCTGTTCGGCCTGCTTTCAAGATACTCATATACCGCTTTCGCAGTATACGGGGTGAACAGGGGGCAGCATTTACTGGCTCCATGCTGTGTTACCTTTGTGTCCGCAGATTGACATAAAATAAACAATATAAGATACTTGTGAAGTATTGATGAGGCAGGGGGTAAATTATGTTTTTAGCTATCGTTATTATTGCGGTTATGATAGGTCTGTTTTTTTGTACAGGATTAGCATCTCTTATAGTTTTTTTAGTAGCCAAAAATGATACTATAAAAAATAAAAGTTTAAAAATATTAATCCCTTCAGTGATTACTTGGGGAGTATTAATAGGTGTCAATATAATATTAATTGTAAACTATTTATATAGAAACAGAGAAGAATTAATTGATAAATCTGTAAGAATACCCGCCGAAATGGTAGGTAAGGGACTTGCATTAACAGCTCAAAGTTTTGAAAAGAATTGGGATAAAAATAGATTACAACAACTTCAAAACCTGCATATATATTCTTCTTCTTTGGATTATGAGATTCAAAATGAAACAAAGATATATGATATTGAACTTATATTTGATAATACCAGTCCAACCGAAATAAAACTGTATTTGGATGATCTTATAGGGAATCACTATTTACTCGTTTGCGATAAAGATGATTTTGTATATACACTGCCTTTAGTATATACGAGAATTAGAACGACACAAACAACGGAGCAAACGGGCGATGGAGTAACTTCCAGAACAGAAACGGCATCGACACAATATGCTAATACAATAATTCCATCCGGGAAAAGCAGATTCCGATTTAATGTTACTGTACCACGTGATGTTGAAATTACTTATGCGCGATTTGTGAATACAGTTATACCGCTAATGTAGCGGCTTTGTACTTTGTGGTTTTCCCTGTTGCCGATGCATCACCATTTCTGCTACAATACCCCCATGACAGCCGATGAACTTCGCAAAAAATATACAGAATTCTTTGTGTCAAAGGGGCACGTGCAGATTCAGGGCAAGTCCCTGCTGCCCGACAATGATCCCACGGTGCTTTTTACCACCGCCGGAATGCACCCGCTGGTTCCCTACCTTTTGGGCGAGGAACACCCCGCGGGCAAGCGGCTGGTTGACTACCAGAAATGTATCCGTACCGGCGACATTGACTGTGTGGGCGATGCCAGCCATTTGACTTTTTTTGAAATGCTGGGCAACTGGTCACTGGGGGATTATTTCAAGCAAGAGGCTATCGAGATGAGTTTTGAATTCCTCACCTCTCCCCAATGGCTGAATATTCCCATTGAAAAACTGGGGGTGACGGTTTTTGAGGGGGAAGGAGATATACCCCGCGATGATGAATCCGCCGCGGTATGGAAAAGAATCGGCATCCCCGAAAACCGTATCGCCTATCTGCCCCGCGCTGACAACTGGTGGGGGCCGGCGGGAAGTACGGGCCCTTGCGGGCCGGATACGGAAATGTTTTTTTATGTGAGCGACGCTCCCTGCGGGCCGGATTGCAAGCCCGGCTGTTCCTGCGGCAAGTGGCTTGAAATCTGGAACGATGTGTTCATGCAGTACAATAAAAACGCGGAAGGCGCGTACGAGCCGCTGACTCGCACGTGTGTTGATACGGGCATGGGCATTGAACGGACAATAACGATTCTGAACGGCAAGCAGTCGGTGTACGATACGGAGATTTTTGCCCCGATACGGGGAGCGGTGGAAAAAGCGGCGAATTATGTATACGGAACGGATAACGAAAAAGATAAATCAGTGCGGATTATCTGCGACCACCTGCGGGCATCGACTTTCATTTTGGGCGACCCGCGGGCGGTCAGCCCCTCCAATGTGGGGGCAGGCTATGTACTGCGCCGCCTGATACGCCGCGCCGTGCGCCACGGCAGAAAACTCGGCATTGCCGAAGGGATTCTTTTATCACCCATTGCCGGGGTTCTCATCGAACAGATGAAGGGGCCGTATCCCGAATTACCGGAAAATAAGGCCCGCATTATCGAAGAATTGGATCGGGAAGAGCATAAATTCCTGGAAACCCTGCAAAAAGGCGAACATGAATTTGAAAAATTGCTCCCCAATCTATTAAAAGACCCCCGCAAAATCATGCCGGGGCGGCTGGCCTTCAAACTGTACGACACCTACGGCTTCCCCATTGAATTGACCGAAGAATTGGCTGGCGAAAACGGCATGAAGGTGAACCGCCAGGAATTTGACGAGGCTTTTAAGAAGCATCAGGAGCTTTCCCGCGCGGGTAGTGAGCAGGTTTTTAAGGGCGGCCTACAGGATCACGGTGAAATTGCCACCAAATACCATACCGCTACCCACCTGCTGCACCAGGCCCTGCGGGCGGTTTTGGGGGATCATATCGCCCAGAAAGGGAGCAATATCACCGCCGAGCGGATGCGCTTCGATTTTTCCCATCCCGCCCCCATGACGCAAGAGGAAGTCAAAAAGGTCGAGGATATAGTCAATGAGCAGATTCAAAAAGACCTGCTGATTTCCCTGGAAATAATGAGTTTGGACGCGGCAAAGGCGTGTGGGGCAATCGCCCTGTTTGGCGAAAAGTACGAATCCCAGGTAAAAGTGTATACTATAGGCTCATCGGAGGGTTTTTTCTCAAAGGAAGTCTGCGGCGGCCCCCATGTGGAGCGTACCGGAATTCTGGGAAAATTCACGATTCAAAAGGAACAATCCTCCTCGGCGGGGGTCAGGCGGATCAGGGCGGTGTTGGACTGTTAACCTTCCCCCTTATCATTTGTTTGAATATATGGTACTATAAACGACAGAAAGGACTATTATGAAACGTATAGCATTTTTGGTTCTGTTTTCATTCTTTTTGGCAACTCTTGGCTTTGCTCAGGCAGATTTACAGCCGGCGGCCATTGTCAACTTGACCAGAAGCGAGCCAATAACGGTTAAGCAGCTTCGCACTGAAGTTGAACGTGTGGAAAAGACCGTCCGTCGTTCGTTAAGCGACAAAGAACGGCGTGATGTTCTGGATTCGTTGATAAATGAACGGTTGGCAATTCAGGCTGCGGAAAAGGATAAAATTACCGTTTCGGAAAACGAAGTAAACCAGCAGATTAATCAGCTTAAAACCCAGATGGTTCAGGTTTTGGGGCGGCAGCCCACCGATGCGGAATTTGCCGCCGCAATCAAAAACGAGACCGGTCTTGAATTTTCGGCATTCCGGGATCAGGCGCGGCGGCAGCTTACTACGCAAAAATACCTCATGTCGAAAAAACAGAGCAGTTTTGAAAATATAAAAGTGCCTACCGACACTGATATTGCCACCGCCTATAATTTGACCAAAGCCCAGTTTGTCAGACCCGATACCGTCCGTTTTTCCATGATTCAGGTGGAATACGGCCCGGATGCCGCTTCCAAAACCAAAGCCAGGGAGTTGGCGGATAAACTCATTAAGGAAATTGGTTCCAGTCCTTCCAAATTTGATGAGGTGGTTCTGCGGGGACAGTCGCCCGGTTCAGGTTTTCAGGCCGGGGACGGCGGTTATCTGCCCCGGAACATGGAAGCCGCGCAGGTGGTGGGTCAGGACTTTATCACCACCGCCTTTAACCTCAAGCAGGGTGATGTTTCTAAATTGATGGAAGGCGTGCGAGGTTATCAGATTATTAAAGTTACCGAAACCTACGCCCAGAAAAACCTTGAACTGGACGATATTTTTCAGTTGGGCAGCCGCGTAACTGTCCGCAATTATATTGGCAACTCCCTGTTGCAGGAACGGCAAATGGAGACGCTTACCAAAGCTACTCAGGAACTGGTAGCCGAATTGCGGGCGGGCAAGACCTTTCAGGTATTTGAAAAAAATCTGATCTGGTAGGGGGAGGCGGCAGTGGCATCCCGCAGAAAAAGCCGCATTTTGGCATTTCAGGCGCTGTACTGCTGGGAATCAACCCATATTCCCATTGAAGAGTTGATGGCATTTTCCTGGCTGGGCGCTGAAAAACAGGCGGCTCTTGACGAGGCTATGGCCGCTTTTTCACGTTTGTTGATAACGGGCACGATTGAAAATATTAAGGCCATTGACGCAATGATAAAAAAACACCTGCAAAATTGGGATTTTTCGCGGCTAAACCGCGTTGATCTGGCAATCCTTAGAATGAGCGTATATACCTTGATGTATCAGGGTGAAATTGCCCCTTCAATCGTTATTGATGAGGCAATCGGCATTTCCCGGGAATTCGGAACCGATGATTCCTTCCGGTTTGTCAATGGGGTTCTTGACAGCATAAAAAAGACCCTTCTGGCGCATGATGAAAACAAACAAACCGCCTAACGTGCCAAGGCGTAATGCGCCAAGGCGCACCACGTCAATATTGCGTATAACATTTTTTTCGGGTCTTCTGCTTATGCTGTTGATAGGGGGGTGGCTTACCGGTATTTTTGTCAGGGGCGGCGCTGTTGTACGCGAGCTTGCACAGGAAAGCGCCTTTCACCGTCTGCTGCGGGAATATGATTTTAAGAGCAGGCAAATTTTGGAATCGGGGTCTGTTACTGCGCAGCGCCGGGAGTTTGAACGCCTTGACAATGATCTTGACCGATTGGAAAAAAAGGCCGAAGGGGTTGAATCCTGGCTTTCTGTTTTGAAACGCCGCAGACAGTTGGCAAGTATTGATTTCCGCCATGAAGAGCCTTACCGGCAGTCAGCCCGGCGGGCGGCCCAGACTTTTCCCTATTCCGAGCCAATCGCCGCCGTTGCCGCCGCCGCCCTTATTCACAATGCCGCCATCACCACAGCGGGGGAGGCATACCTGCGGGAAGTCCTTCCCCTGTTGACAAGATCCCGTTTTGCTCCCTTGCGCCTGAGCCTCCATGTACTGCTCGGTGATTTCAAAAATCCCGAAAAAGCGGCGGCCAACCTTCCCCGTGGTTTTACCGTATCGGAGTATTCTGCCGCCTCAACTTTGGAAGCGGAATTTATTTTCCCCGATTTGGCGCTGCTGAAAATACTTGCCGGAGAGATACCGGCTGCCGCCATTGATATTCAGGCCGCGCTGACCGCTTTTCCTTCACCCGCCCTTATCCGCCTTGCCGCCGAATATTTTTACGATTTTGGAGACCTTCTCCGCTCGGCGGAATTATTTTCCATGCTGCCTGATGAAGCTGCCCTGATCCGGCAGGCGGATGCGCTATGGCTTGCCGGTTATACCGACAATGCCCGCACCATCTGGGCAATGCTGACGGCGGAGCAGAATATAACCGCCCTGCATGGCAAGGCTTTGTATAACCTTGCCCTGACCGCGCAAACAGGGGAGGAAGAAGCGGCGCTGCTTGGACGGCTGGTACGGCACAGCGCCGGCGATGATCCTATCCGCCGCTTTGGTTTTATCCGTTTTAGCCGCCTGTTGGAAGCTGCGGAGGCATTGGCGGTTTTGAACGCTGAAAAAAAACCGGCGGAACCCCTTATCGAACTTGAGATACTCAAACGGTGGACGGAAATGGGTGAACTGCCCCGCATGATTGCCGAAACATGGCTTTTGGTGGATCGTTATCCCGAAACAGAAGACCTGTACGAATGGGGCGCCTGGTATTTTAACCTCCAGCGGAACTATACCGAAAACGCCAATCTGCTGAAAACTGCCGCACGGCATAATTTTACCGGCTATTGGGTAAACTTATATGGAGCCTTGCAACAGATTCACGAGGGCAATCTTGACGCTGCGGATGATATGCTTGCCGCGGTAAACGCGGAAGACGGCCATTGGGCGGCGGCGGCCAACCGTGGGCGTGTTCTTGAATCCCGCCGCGCTCCGGCGCGGGCGCTGGAAAATTACGAAAAGGCGGCGGCGGCTGTTTTGGAATTAGACGACCCCTCTGCGGAAGGAGTAACCGACTCGCGGAAAGCCGCCTCCCGCATTCAGGTTCGCATTGCCTTTTGTCTGAAAAGCCTGGGCAAAATTGAAGAAAGCCGCCGCGCCCTCCAGTATGCCATTGACCTCAACCCCGATAACCTCACCGCCCGCATGGAACTTGACCGCCTGTAAAAAGATTATTTGCTTTCATATATTTGCATAAAATCTTTTGGTATAATTATGGCATCTTCTTTTGGAAAATGTTTTATGTTTCCGGTTATTAAGTATTTTGCCTCGCCGGTTTTATAAACCTCATAAAATTTTTTGTCCGCTTCATCAGAAAATTTTGTTTTTATATATTCAGAATTTATAAATTCACCGTCATGTTTAAAATAATCGATTATATTATTTATAATTTCCTGAGAAAATCCAAATTCCTTTCTTGACAATACATCAATATATTCAAAAATAATTCTGTTATCGTATAGTATTTTTATATTTCCATTTAAAATCAATGACAATATTTTCGCCGGAGTTCCGTTTACATTCATTAATGCGGATACAATTACATTCGTATCGACTACTGCTTTCATTCCTTATTTTTTTCCCTGACATCTTTAATTATTTTATTTATTTCTTCAAGCGTCATTTTATCATTACCTAAAGAAACAGATATTTCCTGCATCTTTTTCATGGCGTTTATTGCCATTGCTTTTCTGACAGCGGAAACAGTATCTTCCAATGTCTCATCGTTCAAAGGAGTTAATAAAGCTATTGGCTTTCCATTGTTTGTTATAATTAATTCACGTTCAGAAGGTAATTTTCTCCAAATATTGGACGGGGAAGTCCTAAAATCTCTTACGGTAACAAATTTCATACCTATTCTCCTGTTACCATATTTGTACCTGATTGTCACCCATTTGTCAAGCATTTCTCCGGCAATTTCTTGCTATAAATATTCTCTCCGAATAATCTTGACCCTTTAGGCTGTTTTTTGTATATTGTGAGGCACAAACACATAAATTGTTTATGGAGGATAAAAATGAAAGTAAAGCCCTTGGCAGATCGGGTTATGGTGAAACTGGAAAAGAATGAGGCAAAAACCGCCGGAGGGATAATTATCCCCGATACCGCCCAGGAAAAAACCCAGCAGGGTACGGTGGTCGAAGTGGGGCCGGGCACGGAAAAAGACCCGGTTTACGTCAAAGCCGGCCAGAAAGTAATGTATGACAAGTATGCCGGCAGTCAGATCAAAGTTAATGGAGAAGAACACCTGATCCTCAGGATGTCCGACATTATCGCCGTAGTCGAATAACCGTCCCTTAAGAAGCGCAGCCGGCGGCTATAACAGGCTACCGGTTGCGCCGTTCTTCCTCAGATTTACATTCAATGCACATCAACGCATAAGGTATCGCTTCCAGCCGATCCGGCGGAATGCGCTTTTCACATTTGATGCAATACCCGTATTTTCCCTGGCTTATGCGGGTAAGGGCGGATTCTATCAGCCTAAGCTGTTTAAGTTCCTGAAAGCCAATAACTTCAATCATTTTCCTGTCTATGTCATCAGATGCAATATCCGCAAAGTCCTTGGGATCCATTCCCTCGACAATTTCCTTAAAATCCTTATTACCGGCAATGAGGTTTTCTATTATTTCCGCTTTTAAGCCCAAAAGGGACTGTTCCATTTTTTCAACAAAAGCCTGCCAATCCACCTTCGGCGCGGAACGCCGCCCCCCCGTAGCGCCTGTAGTGGTACTTGTTTTTTTCTTTTTTTCACCGCTCATTGTTGGACTCTCCTGTAATTCTGCGTATAGTGCCGTAATATTCGATTTTTGTCAAGAGCGTAGTCCATCATGTGATACATCCCCCAGGGGAATCGCCTTCGCTATTACCGTCATTGTGCTACATCCCCTAGGGGAATCGAACCCCTGTTGCCGGGATGAAAACCCGGTGTCCTAACCGCTAGACGAAGGGGACTTTTCAGTCCTCGTTTTTGGATAATATGAACGTACAAAATCTTTCAAAAAATGTCAAGGCGCATTGCCAGAGCAGAGATAAATGTTCTGTTAGTTCCATATGCGAAGATACTAACAAAGCCGGGGAAAATAAGAAATAGACTTGTTTGGCATAAATCATGGGAAGCGCTATCTTTGACACCGTTATCGTTTCAAATCATTGAAGGTGTTTTCAAATTGGGTATCCATAAAGTTTTTTATGGTTTTCTTGAGGGAAATGAGGGCTTTGAGGGTAGACGGCGGGTATTTTTTGTCTGAATCGTATTTTTCAGGCAATAATAATTGAAATTCGGCTATTTTGAGGGATTTTGCCAGTTTGGTTAAGGTGTTGTCGCTGACCCATCGTCTGCAACCTTCAATATCCTTAATGGTTTGAACCGATAGGCCGGATTTTTCGGCTAATTTTTCCTGTGAATAAAGCAGTAAAGTCCGGTATTTTTGCACATTTCGAGCAAAAACCATGCGGACAGTATCGGGGTTTGACTTCATACCAGCATAATACGGCTAAATCCACAGTTGACAATTTGCTTATACTTATCCATAATAGTTTACTATAAGCGTTTTGAAGGTCAGAGCTATACATGACACTGTTTTTGCATAGCAGCAAAAAGTCTGCATATATAATTTTATGGCGTATAGTAGGGAGTTAAATAACATTTTTTCTGGAGATTTGGGGGAAATTGTTGGCGGCGGCATCCTTGCCATCATAGAGATATGCTCAATAAATGATCTAAAAAAGATCATTGTTGAAATAAATTAAACCTAATAGGAGTTAGGTAGTGTAGGAGGATTTTATGAAAAGATTGATTTGGGTTTTGGGCATTGTTTGCCTCTGTCTTGCTTCATGTGCTTCACTTGGACCAGATGTTAATGGACCAGTTGAATACAATGAAGTAATCAATGTTAACGGAATGTCAGCAGTTGACATTTACACAAAGGCAAATATGTGGTTTGTTGATGCATTTAAAAATGCAGATTCTGTTATACAATTTTCTGATAAACAAAGTGGAACAATTAAAGGAAAATATGTTGCAGATATGACTATTAGTGGTTATCAACAGTATTTAACAACAACGACAATAACTGTTGAAGCAAGAGACGGCAGATGTCGTATATCATTTACGGATCCATCTTTTAAAGAATATCTTGTAAATGGTTATGGTGTCCGTATGGGTGGATTTAATGGTGGAGATAAACCTGTAAAAGCACAAATAATGGCTGATAATCTTCAAGTTGAATGGAAAAGCCTTACTTCATCTTTACAAAAAAGTTTGAATACAGTAAGTAGCGAATGGTAAAATAACCGTCCGCATCCATGCGGGCGGCTAACGTAGCAGAGGCGGTGCGCAGGTGACCGGCACCGGAATCACGTAGTAGTCTCCCAAAAGACCTCTTTGAAATGATAGACCAATTTTCCCTGTTTTTGTATGCTGGTATTCGTGGAGAATAGCCTGAATGAAAGACAGATCCCGGAAATTGGGGAAACTGGGGAAGAAAAAAATCTTACCATTACCGCATTGAAGAAAAAATATATAGTTTTTGCCCGGTCCCGATTTATCCGTAATCCGCCAATGACAGTACTAAACCGGAATACAGGTTGGCTTATCGAATTATCAAACAGGGTAATTAACGAATGGTGGGGTAAATCCAGGACAAGGGAAAGAATACTCTCCATTCAGTTACTTGATGTTATGATTGAAGGGGCAAAATTCCTTAAAGCAATTGAAGATACCAAGAAAACCCCCGGAATTGAAAATGTCAGTTATTTCGAGAATTTTTGCAAGATTAACGGCAAACTTTTCAAGATAAACATTACGGTAAAGAAAATGCTGGACAAAAACCGCCGTTTTGCATATTACTATGCAGCGACAAATTTCGATGCACAGTAAAAAAAACCGCATCCGCCGGGAAACTTATGCTCGCCTTTTCAGGTTGGCACGCCTCAACGGACACGGCTTTCGGCTACCGCCTGTTAATAATATCGCATAAATTACGGGGTTTGTCAAGGGAATTAAAAGAGGGCGGCGCGTGGACTTTTTTGCCGTTTTTTGCTACCATGTCCGGTATGAAACGCCGATTGATAACCTCCGCCCTGCCCTATGTGAATAATGTCCCCCATTTGGGGAATCTGATTCAGGTGCTGTCCGCGGACGCATTTGCCCGGTTCTGCCGGCTGTGGGGTTACGAAACCCTGTATGTGTGCGGCACCGATGAATACGGCACCGCCACCGAAACCCGCGCCGCTGAAGAGGGGTTGACGCCCCGCGAATTATGCGACCGCTATCACGCTATCCATGACAATATTTACCAATGGTTCAATATCGCTTTTGATAAATTCGGGCGCACATCTACGCCCATACAAACCGAAGTAACGCAGGACATTTTCAAAAAACTTGACGCGGCGGGTTTTGTAACCGAGCAGACTATTGAGCAGTTGTACTGCGCAACCTGCGGGCGTTTTCTCGCCGACCGTTTTATCCGGGGCGTGTGTCCCCACTGCGGTTCCGGCGGGGCAAGGGGCGACCAGTGTGAAGCCTGCGGCAAACTCCTTGACCCCACCGACCTGAAAGACCCCCGCTGCGCCGCATGCGATTCTACCCCTTCGCTGCAATCAACCAAACACCTGTACATTGACCTCCCCAAAATAAAGGACAAACTTGAAGCGTGGATAAAAACCGCCAGTGAACAGGGTTTTTGGGCGAATAACGCGGTGCAGATGACCCAGGCGTGGATACGCGACGGTCTGCGGGAGCGGGCCATTACCCGCGATCTCAAATGGGGAATCCCCGTGCCGCGGCCCGGCTATGAAAACAAAGTTTTTTATGTGTGGTTTGACGCGCCTATCGGCTACATTTCCATAACCGGATGCCTCGGCGATGATATGGCGAAAGGGTTAGGCGACATTCGCACAATGTCCGGCGGGAAACAATTTTCCGGCTGGCGTGAATTTGTTGATTACTGGTGGAAAAGCCCCAACGATGTCGAACTGTTTCAGTTTATCGGCAAGGACAATATTCCTTTTCACACGGTGATATTCCCCTCAAGCCTTTTGGGAAGCGGCGACAACTGGACTATGCTGCACCATATGTCCAGCACCGAGTACCTGAATTATGAAGGCAGTAAATTCTCCAAGTCGCGGGGCATCGGCGTTTTTGGCACTGACGCTATGGAAACGGGAATACCCGCCGACGTGTGGCGTTTTTACATTTTTTACCACAGGCCGGAAACATCGGACGCCAATTTTTTCTGGAAGGATTTTCAGGAGAAAGTGAACGGCGAGCTTATCGGGAATTTGGGGAATCTGGTCAACCGCACGTTGTCGTTCATTACCCGTTATTTCGATGGCAAGATGCCCGCCGGAGCGCCCGATCCCGTGTTATGGGAAACGGTACAAAAGTTTGAAACCGCAATCGCGGCAAAACTTGACCGCGCCGATTTGCGGGATGCCTTCCATACCATTTTTGAACTTTCATCGTATGCGAATAAATATTTTCAGGATGCCGAACCCTGGCGTTTGCGCAATGACGACCCTGCCAGAGCCGAAGCGGTTATCCGCGACTTGGCCTATGTCGTGCGGGATATGGCGGTGTTGATTGAGCCGTATATGCCTCAGTCGGCGGCAAGGCTTGCCTCGTTCTTCGGCCTTACGCTGGGGCCGTCGTTTACCTGGAAAGATATTGGCAGGGCGGAGGGGATTGCCTCCGGCAGCGAGATAAAAAGCGAAGTTCTTTTTGCCAAGCTTGAAGATGAACTGGTTGACACCCTGCGGGAACGGTATTCGGGCAGCCAGAAAGACCGGCAGCATGAAACTGTGGCGGAATCAAAACCCGCTCCCGCCTTTGAACAAACCCTTGATCTGCGCGTTGCCAAAATTGAAAAAATAGAACGTCACCCCAAAGCGGATAAGTTATACGTCATCAGTCTTGAGATTGGAGGCGAGGAACGGACTATTGTTTCCGGTCTGGTACCCTTTTACACCGAGGAACAGTTACTCGGCAAGCGTATTATTGTCGCGTACAATCTTAAACCGGCAAAACTCCGGGGCATTGAATCGCGGGGGATGCTGCTTGCCGCCGGAGACAAGGGGGGCGTAGGCCCGGACGGTCAGCCCGTCGAACGCTGCGAGGTGCTTGATGCGGGGGATACTCCCACGGGTACCCGTTTGCTCCCGGAAGGAGCGGCCGCTTCGCCGCCCCCCGCTGAAATTGACATTGATACTTTTTTTTCGCATCCGATAGCGGTTAAAGATTTTTCCGTACTGAGCGGCGGGAAAAACCTCTGCCTTGACGGTAAGCCGGTTCGCACCACTGTTATCCCCGAAGGTGAAGTGCATTAGTGATGAAGAATTTTACCACAAGTTTACGATGATAAGAAATGAAAATATACCATTTATCAGGAGTATAAAGAGCGCCGATTTGGCGGCCTGCGATGAAGCGGACTCTTTTTTGCAGTCGGCAATGTGGGGACGCTTTAAATCCCGTTTCGGGTGGCAGGCAAAAGCCTTTACCGTTGACTGGAACGAGGGCGGCGTTGAATCCCTGTTGACGCTTTCCCGCCGTATTGTGCCGGGCTTTTCCATGACCTACATTCCCTGGGGGCCGGAATTGCCCGCCGCCTTCCCTGACGATCCCCCGTTGCGGGCTGCTGCCATTGCGGAACTTGCCCGTGTTCTGCGTCCCGTGCTTCCCCGGACAACGGCCTTTATCCGCTTTGACCCGCCCTGGTTCGATGCGGCGGGAACCATGCCGCCGGATTTGTCCGCGCCGTTTAAGCGGGCTGCCGCGGACATTCAGCCGCCGGACACGGTGCTCATTGACCTCACTCCGCCCCCGGAAGATATACTTGCCGCCATGAAACCCAAATGGCGTTACAATATCGCTCTGGCTGAAAAACACGGCGTTACCGTTATTGACAGCGGGGAGCAGGGCATCGACATTTTTTACCGCCTTCTTGCCGAAACTGCGGAACGAGACGGCATTGCCATTCACAACATCGAATACTATCGGGCGCTGTTTGCGGAATGTCAGGACAACAGCGCGGCAATGCCCCCGCGGCTTCATTTGTATACCGCATGGCACGAAGGCGGCGCTCTGGCGGCTATTGTGGCGCTTTTTCGCGGAAAGCAGGCGGTATACCTTTATGGCGCATCGGCAAATGTTAAGCGTAATGTAATGGCCCCCTACGCCCTGCAATGGAAAGCCATGCGGGACGCCCAACAATACGGCTGTACGCAATACGATTTATTCGGCATACCGCCTGATGAAAATCCCGATCATCCCATGGCCGGCCTGTACCGTTTCAAAACCGGTTTCGGCGGCGCAATAATCCACCGCCCGGGCAGTTGGGACTACCCCTGCAAACCGGCGCTTTACGCCCTGTTCAACTGCGCGGAACACCTGCGCAAAAAAGTAAGAGACCGCCGCAAGCGGCGAAAGTAACGGAGAACACGGAAGTTTAAAATATTAGTATCTTAATTCCTTTTTTTCCGTGAAACTCCGTGTACTCCGTGGTTATATTCTTATTTATTCCTTGCTCATTGTTCTCTCTGTTCTTTGTTATCAATTACACCTAACTACACCATATAGAGCGTAGGCTGCTGACAAACAACACTAGACGATTCTGGTGTCAGGCACTGTTGCGTTGCCTCTGTTTGCGTGACCGCAGTCATTTTGCCCCCATTTAATTATTACAAACTATCTCTACTTAGGTTTAATATTAATTCAGTAAGATTTCCTGCCACTAAAGTATTTTCGTCAACAATTATTCCCGCAATTATGTTGCCAGCTATAACTACTCCAGCACTACGGCTACCATTAGGAATAGGACTACCTTTGTAAAGAAAAGTTTGAGTAATCGTATACTGACCGTCTGCCAGACCGGAACCGCTTATAGATGTTGCGCTTGTACTTGTTACTGTTTTTTTGGTAACGTCTCCCTGTGACAAAGTCAGAGTATAAGTTACATCCGTAGCCGGGAAATTAGTGTCCCAGCCGCTAAGAGTTGAAACCGCGCCAAAGTTCCAAGGGTCTGTTATCGGGTTATTAATTGCTGGCACTGTTATGCTCTTTTTCATCGGCGCAACATTTACCGTCACGGTCTTAGTGCCGGGCACCCCTGCCGAGCTGGTGGCTTTAAGCTCGAACACATATGCTCCGGACTTTGTTATCCCGGTTACTGTGGTATTCGGACTTGTCTTGTCGGCAAACGTGACGCTTGCCACAGGGGCTGACTTCAGCGACCACTCGGTCGACGCGATATTACCACTCTGAACCGTTGCGCTGCCGGTCAAGCTAATAGTTAAACCTGACGCCAGAGTCGGATTAGCACTGCCCGACACTCCGGCAGAAACGTTCGGTGTGGGCGGACGCTGCGGCGAGTCAGATTCATTGCTGCATGCCGCCGCAATAACGGCAGCCATGACCGTGATTAATGCCATTTTTTTCAGTGTTTTGTTCATTTTAATGCTCTCCTTTTTGGTGACAATTATTTGTGGCCGCTGACGGCATTCGTTTTGAAAGCGATACACAGACCGCTGTTGTGGGGATAGGGATTGTGGGCTGTGAATTTGGGCGCCCGCTGGGCTGATTTGGTCTATATAATGGGGGGGGGGGATAAATGCACGGCGAAGCCGTGTAGATGAATTAATCCCAATCGCCCCAGCGCCACGGCAGACACCGGCACCCGAAGGGTGTTAGATGAGAAATGCGACACGCCGTAAGCCCCAGCAAAATTCACTGTATGAAAAAATGCAGAAGATGCTTTAGCATCTTCTGTGGGCGTAGGTAACCAAGATGAGTAAAGGGAGACCAGCTTTAGCTGGTCGTACGCGCTGCGGTCAACGGGAGGTATGCAACAGCTTATAAAAATTTCATGAATCACGAGTTAAATCCTTCATTTTTTTACAAACTACCCCATTTCGGAAAAAATGTCAAGGGCTAAAAATAACCATGCCATAGGGGATTTCCCCTATGGTGACTGTCACCCAAACGAAAGGTTTTGGTTTCACTCGTAAGGCATCTTCCTCCGTGTTTCCGCGCACTCGACTACCTAAAGGTAGTCGGCATTGCTGTACACGGTGGCTTTTATTGTGCGCGGTAACGTATCGCATTTATTCGTTCAACGCCCCTTAACGGGGCGCTGGTATTCGGTTATGTGGTGGAATCTCTTCCCGCCCGTCACTTGAAAAACATACATTTTCCTGTTATACTGTACTATTATGGCAGAATTTCGCGGCGCATTTACGGCGCTTATTACCCCCATGAAGGATTCCGGCGAAGTTGATTATGAAGGCTTTCGCCGCATTATTGAATTTCAGATAGGGGAAGGCATTGACGGCATTGTTCCGCTGGGAACTACCGGGGAAAACCCCACCCTGGACGAAGACGAAGAAGAGCGGCTGATTAAGATTGCGGTGGAAACCGCCAAAGGCAAAATTCCCGTCATTGTGGGAGCGGGTTCAAATGATACCAAACACATGGTGCTGTACACCGAGCGGGCCAAGCGGCTGGGAGCCGATGCGGCGCTGGTGGTAACCCCCTACTATAACAAACCCAATGATGACGGCCTGTTCCGGCATTTTGAGGCCGCCGCCGCCGCGGGTATTCCCGTAATCGTATACAATATCGCCTCGCGTACCGGAAGAAACATCCCCACGCCGCTTATGGAAAAAATTTCCCATATACCCGGCATAATCGGGGTAAAGGAATCGTCCGGTGACATCAACCAGATAGGCGATATGATTCGTGAAATTGCCATTCCCCGCACAGCGGAAGGCAAACCTTTCTATATGCTGTCAGGCGATGATCCGCTGACCCTGCCCCTTATGGCGCTGGGCGGCGTCGGCGTTATCTCGGTTATTTCCAACGTGGTTCCGGCAAAGGTAAAAGCTCTGGTTTCGGCCTGTCTTGCCGGCGATTTTGACAAAGCCAGCAAGATACATTTTGAACTGATTCCCTTTACCAAAGCCGCCTTTATCGAAACCAACCCCATTCCCATTAAAAAGGCCGTTGACTGGCTTGGCCTTCCCGGCGGCCCGACACGGCTGCCTTTGGGCAAACTTTCGGCGGCAAGCGAAGCGGTCTTGAAAAAGGCAATGACAGATTTGGGAATAGGAAAGTTTTAGATGGCAAAAAATCGCCCAAAAAACGGCAAGCGTCTTTATACTGCCCTGCGCAATACCTATAAATTGGGGAATAAGAAATTTCTGGCCCTGACAAAAAGTTGCCGAAAATATCGCAAACGCCTTCATACTGCCTTGCGTAATACCTGTAAACTGGGGAATAGGAAATTTTTAGCCCTGACAAAAAATTGCCGAAAATATCATAAGCGCCTTTATAATGCCCTGTGCAAAAAAGGGTTTATGTACAACAGTTCCCGTAAATTAGTGCAAACGGGTCAGGCTTGTTTTAGATTTATCGCGGCGCAGAGGGATATTGTTGTGCAGCACGTTAAGACATTTTCGGGGGATTTTGACCGTATGTGCCGGGAGCGGAAACAGGCGATAGCGCGTTTTGCGGTCGCTTCTTGCCTGTGCGGGGCGCTTATTGTGCATTTTACCCTGCCTTTTGCAGAGACGGGGGCAGTTTCAGCGGGACAGGTACAGGGGCCGGGAGCGGCGCAAACCGGCGTGGGCGGCGGCGGTTACCCGGAAAAAGCCACCCTGGAAGGGCAGCATGAGGCGGATGTATCTCTGGAAATGGGAATGTTGGAGCCTGAATCCTTTTCCAAACCCCAAATGCTGCTGTACAATTCCTATGCCATAAAAAAAGACGATATGATTGGTGATTTGGCTATCAGTTTTGGGCTTAACGAGGACACCCTCATTTCGATAAACGGCATAAAAAACACCCGGCTTATACAGATAGGTCAGGTTTTGCGGATACCCAATCAGGACGGAATTCTATATACGGTCAAAAACAACGATACCCTGGAAACAATCGCCGAAAAATATAAATCGGACGCTACCGCCATTCAGCTTGCCAATGAACTTTTTTCCGGTGCGGCTCTGTCCGGTACGGTTTTGTTTATTCCCGGGGCGCGGCTTGACTGGACAGAACGGCAGGAAATAAACGGCGATCTGTTTATCTGGCCGGCAGCCGGTTATATCACCTCGCCTTACGGCTACCGCAGGTGGCCTTTCGGCGGCGGCAATGTCCGCCAGTTCCACTCCGGCCTTGATATTGGCGCATCTGCGGGGTCTCCGGTACGCGCCGCCATGTCCGGCAGGGTCAGTTCTGTTGGCTGGGATGATGTGCTGGGGAACTTTGTCGTTATCAGCCACCATTCAGGCTACCGGACGATGTACGGCCACATGAGTACGGTACGGGTAAAATCCGGGGCTTATGTAGGAACCGGCGAGCGCGTCGGCGATGTTGGCAGCACCGGCCTCAGTACCGGCCCCCACCTGCATTTTACAGTCTACAAAAACGGCGTTACAGTTAACCCCCGCAACCTGATGAAGTAAGACAAATACAACAAATCATCATTGGGCTTGAACCATGACCTGTCGCAGAATAGCATTCATACGGGTCT
Organism: Treponema sp.; assembly: GCA_031283105.1. Lineage (GTDB taxonomy): Bacteria > Spirochaetota > Spirochaetia > Treponematales > Breznakiellaceae > WQXQ01. The sequence goes on from JAITCL010000004.1 coordinate 29,656, forward strand.
GATAGCCCTTCCCATTTTGTTTGAGCCATGCTACCACATCGGCATCCAGTTTGCAGGTAACAGCAACCTTTACCGGCTTGAACATTTGGCGGTGTTCCCAGGGGCGGAATTTGGAGAAATCAGTTATTTCGGGAATGTCGGAATAGTCAATGTCTTCATCTCTAATAGCATCTACCCGGTCAAGGTCTTTTTTGCTAACCGGGGGCAGAGTTTCCAGGGTATGCCTAACGATTGCCATAATAATATCTCCTCTCATGCTTGTTTGCTTTCCGGGCGGAAATGATGCGTATGGTTTCCAACGTCCCATTCAACATTCACCTTGAGCCTCTACAATACATACTATCAAATATGTATAAATATATCAATATCTATTTATTGACGAACGGAGCGAGGTCGCGACCGTGCTTGCACGGACATGACCGAGCGAGTGAGGAAACGAAGGGTTTAATACCCCGCGGCTTGCCGCGGAAAGCCGCCGTAGGCGGCGGGTGCAGGGCTTGCCCTGCGGTATAATACCCTTTATTTTTCTTATACTTTTTGACTTTCAGAATTACTGTCTTTTTGCAGTTCAGGGTCTAATTCTGCTAATCCATCATATTCTCTATCAGCCTTTTTCATTATTGCAGATGCTGTTAGCCACCCTCCGCAAACTGCTATAATTAAAACAAAAACAGCAAAAAGTACAATGACTGCATTACCCTTCTTTCTTCCTCTCCCGCCAAATAATGCTTTTGCTATTCGACCTATTGCACTGGGCATATTTTTTGCAGCATTTACTGTGTTTCTTATTTGGGCATAGGTGTTCCATCCGGCAACCAAACCATTTTTTAGGGTTTTTTCACGCCAAAAACGAACAGCGCTGTGATACCAGATTATAAACCCGGAAGGAATAATAAATGTCGCTATCAAAACATAAAGCATATCGGATGTAAGCGTTAAAAGATCGCTTATGGGAAATTCCGATAAATAAGGTATCAAAGGAATAATATATGGCGCTATTAACAACAATAAACAACCGTATACCGTAGTAAATCCGGTAACAGCCATAATATACCCTGCTACAGTAAGTATTCTGAACGATCCTCCAATAACTTTTGACTCAGACCACATTCGGCCAACAGCTATTGAATTATGCCATGATATAATGAAGTTTAATACCAAAAATACATAAAACAACATTTTAACCTCCTTAATCATTTTCTATCGGCATCGCTAAGATTGATAAATTACATTACCAAATTAAAAGCAAATTGTCAATATATATTTCGCATAACTCAAAAAGAGTAAAGGGGGTATGTACCTTTCGCATACAATCAAATCGTTTTCTCCCGTTCATACCACGCGCCTTTGGTCGTGCCTTGTTTGACAAGATAGCCGTATGCGGTTAACGCTTGCAAGCCTTTCTTCGTTGTTTCTATGTTCATTTTCAATTTGGCGGATACTTCAGCGGAAGTCCATTTGGGTTTTTTGTCAAATAACCCCAAAATTGAACGTTGATTGCGCGAAAGTTTTGTATCATCGCCTGTTATGGCGGTAATCTTGCCTTCAAGATGTTTTTTTTGCTTCTGTAGCGTTGTCAGGAAAAACGACAGCCACGGCTCGTAATCAACCTTGCCGTGGTGGATATTTTTTTGTGTCCGGCGGAGTGCGCGATAATAACCATCTTTGCTGGCTTCGATTATGGATTCAATAGAACTATACGGAACATAAGCATAGCCTTTTTTCAAAAGCAGCATTGCAGTTAACGCTCGTGACAGGCGGCCATTGCCATCCTGGAACGGATGAATAGCCAGAAAATGCACTACAAACACGCCAATTACAATCAGCGGGTGCAGTAACGGATCGTCAAGGTTCTTCCGCGTCCATTCTACCAATTCTTCCATTAGGATCGGCGTATCAAACGGACTGGCTGTTTCAAACACAATTCCGATTTCTTTGCCTTTTTCGTCATAGGCGGCTACAGTGTTGGATAGTTTTTTATATTCACCGCGATGTCTTTTGTCCTTACCGACATATTTAAGTAAAATTTGGTGAAGCTGTTTTATATAATTTTCTGACAGCGGGATAACCGAATAGTTGTCAAAAATGATGTTCATAATTTCGGCATAACCGGCAACTTCTTCCTCGTCCCGCGATTTAAATGACTTCTTGTCAATGTGAGACAGAAAATCTTCTACTTCCGCGTCAGATAATTTGTTGCCTTCAATACGGTTGGAAGACCCGATAGATTCAATCGTGGCGACTTTTTTCAAGGTTTTAAGCTGTTCGGGCCGCAGACGTGAAAAACCAGTCCAGGCTCCCTTATATTCATCCAACTCCGCAATTTGCGCCAGCATTTGCGGGGTTATTTTAATGTTTTTTACATCCAGCATTTTCTTACCCTTTATACCGTTTTACCTGATTTTACCGAATATTACCTAATTATACCTGATTGTACCTAATTATACCTAATTGTACCGGAAAGTCAAGTGTGTTTTATATATAAACCCGTACGCTCAATCTTCCGATATTTAAAGTATAAAAGGAGGTGCTTTTTTAAACCGGAACCGGGATTGCCGGCTGGTTTGAAAAGCAGGGAGGTAGAGATGGATATTGGATCGGTAACGTCATATCACGCGTTTCCCACTATAGAATACGCGATAACCGCTTCGCAGGGCATTGGTTCCCAAAACGGCAAGGCATCCCTGCCGGTGGCGCCATCGGCTGCTATTTATGCGCATTTTAAGCATATTTCCGGCGTACCGGCCCCTGACGGGGTACAAGGGGTGAATATCAACAAACTGAAAATTATCGACGCCCTTATTGAACAGATTTCCAAAATGAAAAAACAGCCGGATATTTCAGATGTACAACCGCTGACCGATATGAGCGGGCAAAGTGATGAAAAGCGCATCAACGCCCTTATTGATAAATTTCAGAACCAGGTGCGGCAGGCGGTCAACACCAACAGCCCCTATACTCCGGCGGCGCCGCTTACCGGAGCGATTTTTAACATAAGCGTCTAAATTACCTGCCATAGTGGGCGCCATAATTCCCGAAACAGAACAAAATCCGCCGAATGTACATTCGCCAAATGCACATCCGCAGGGGCTTCCCAACTGTCTGCGGTGTATACATTTCAAAGTGAGTTGGGATCCGTCATTTCCCCATTCCTGTACCGTCTTTTCGATAAAATCCCGCCTTATGCCCTCGCTGGAAATATTTCGGGCAGCCGGTGGCAACTGCCCTTCGTTCCGTCAAAAAAAGGGAGTAAAATGAAAATTTCCGGCTGCAACGCCGCCGCTTTTTGTCTGGTACAGCCTCCCTTTGTGCAACTGAACAGCCCCTATCCCGGCCATTACTATCTGCGTTCTTTTCTTGAGCGGCGGGGGCATACCGTTACGGTGCAGGATCATTCCATTGGCCTGTTTGAGACCATTTTTTGCCGCAAGGGACTTGCCCGAATTTTTGCCGATGCGAAAAAAAACGCGGACAAACAGAATTTTCGTGACGCTTTCACTATTGCCATGCTTGAACTTTTTTTAAGCAATGAAGACCGCTGGCTTTCTACCATAGACCGAACGGTTGATCTTCTGCGTGGAAGGGATCATGAGTGGGGGCATTTTATCGCCGCGGCCAATGAATTCCTTCCCGGCGGCCCGCGCTTTAACGAATATCTTTCCTATATCTGCGACAGCAGCGGCAGAGCCGCGCCGGAAGACGCGCCTCTTTTGGCCAATAAACTTATTACCGATATTGCCGATTTTATCACCCATGTATTGGACGAAAATTTTTCCCTTGTCCGTTATGTGCCATCACCTTCGAAATCCCTCAATACCGGATTCCGTGATTTTTCCACCGTGCTGAAAGGTCTGAACGGATATGTTATGAGTAACTTTTATCGTCCGTTTCTTGAAGATACCTGGCAAAAACTTGCCGCCGATATGCCGGAAAAATTGATGCTTGGCCTGGGTATTCCTTTTCCCGGCTGTCTTGCCGGGGCTTTGGTCTGCGCAAAGTCAGCAAAGGCATTTTTTGGCGAAAGGGTTGTTACTGTTGCGGGCGGCGGCTATGTCAATACCGAGTTGAGGTATCTTGAAGATGAAAGATTATTTGATTATTTTGATTATCTTTCATTTGACCGCGGCTACGGTTCCCTGAGCGCTATTGTGGAACGTGAAACGGTGCATACAAAAACTGAAAACAATGCCGCGCTGTACAAAACAATGTACCGTAACCGTAAGGGCAGTATCATTAAGGATATAAAAAATAATGTCGGAATATCCATTGACGATGACGCTGCCGTAACGGTATTCCCCGATTATTCAGGCGTTGATTTTTCCCGTTATATTCATCCGGCGGATGATGCAAACCCCATGCATCGGCTTTGGTCGGACGGCCGCTGGCTGAAAGTCTATCTGGCGCACGGCTGCTATTGGCATAACTGCGCTTTTTGCGATACCAGCCTGGATTATATCCGCTGCTACCAGCCGGTTGACGTTGACGCGCTGTTCCGTCATTTGCTGGCGCAGGCGGAAGCGACGGGAATACGCGGCGTACATTTGGTGGACGAAGCCTGCCCGCCCGCATCCCTGCTGCGCCTTGCCCTGCTCAACCGTGAAGCGGGACTGCCTCTGGTGTTCTGGGGCAATATCCGTTTTGAAAAAGCCTTTACTCCTGATGTAGCGGCAATTCTCGCGGCAGGGGGGCTTATGGGAGTTTCCGCAGGTATTGAAGTCGCCACGGAACAGGGCCTTGAACGGATAGGGAAAGGCGTTGATATGCAGGGCATAGTCAATGTCTGCGCCGCTTTTAAAGAAGCGAAGATTCTGGTTCACGCGTATTGCATTTACGGCTATTGGGATCAGGATGAACAGGAGATAGCGGATTCCGCCGAAGTCCTGCGCCAATTTTTTGCCGAAGGGCTGCTGGATTCGGCTTTTTGGCATCAATTTACCCTTACCAAACATTCCCGCGTTTACGCTGAAAAACAAAGGGGACTGCACCCGCTTCTCAAGACCGGCGGCGACCCGCTCTGTGGCAAAACAGCACAAAGTAAAAATAAAATTTTTGCGTTAAACGATCTTTCCTTTGCCGGTGAAAAGAAATTCAACCGTTATGCCGAACCGTTAAACCGGTTACTCGGTGAATGGATGCAGGGCGATACCTCATGGCCGGATAATGACATATTGCTGAGACCAAAAGTTGCCCCCGATTTAATAGAAACTCTGGCCGCCGACTACATCCGCCGTCAGGACAAGATTCATAAAGCCGCGCCGTCATCTTCGTCATGCGTCATTTTTCTCGCTTCAAACGCCGTTGTCCGCTCAGTTGCGGCGCGCCTTGAACTCAGGTGGTATTGGCATTTCAGGGATTACAGTCTGCCGCTGAAACCTGAACAGACGAAAAAAATATTGTCCCTGTTAAAAACCGCATCCGGCGGCATGGGCATGAACGCATTAAAATTTTTTGACAGCCTCAAAACCATTTTTGGCGATGACGCGCAACGTGTGTGGAGAAAACTGCGGCAGCATGGGCTTATGTTGTGGTGATAAATCAGCGGTTACTGGTTCCCTAAACAAGTTCCTACAGCAATAGCGGTGTCGATCATGTAGTGATTTTCTGACACGGTTTTTACCTTGCCTTCGGGGACGCTTAAATTTACCGATGTAATAGTGTCACCGTCAAGGGCAACCATGCGGCCATAATCGCCTTTGGCGAGGAGGTCAGCCGCCGCGGTGCCGAGGCTTGTGGCAAGAACGCGGTCAGAGGCGCTGGGAATGCCGCCGCGCTGTACATAGCCCAAAACGGTGGCGCGGGTTTCCATGTTGGTTTCCGCCTGTATCTCGCGGGCAACGCGGTAGGCAACTGAAGGGCCGTTTTCGGTGCGATATTTTTTGCGGTCGCGTTTTTCCATCTTTGATTCTTCAACGGAAAGCGTTCCTTCCGCGGCAACCACAATGGAAAAAGTTTTGCCCGAATTTGCCCGGTCTTCAAGATGGCGGCCTATGGTTTTTATGTCGTAGGGAATTTCCGGTATCAGGATAATATCGCCGCCGCCGGCAACTCCGGCATACAGCGCCAGCCAGCCAGCCTTGTGTCCCATCAACTCAATAACAATTACGCGGCTGTGGCTTTGCGCGGTGGAGTGCAGACGGTCAATGGCCTCCGTACCGATAGCCAGAGCGGACTGAAAACCGAAAGTCCGGTCAGTACCAACGATGTCGTTGTCAATGGTTTTGGGAAGGCCGATTACATTAAGCCCTTCCTGCGCGAGGCGGTAGCCTGTGGTGTTGGTGCCGTTGCCACCGATGACGACCAGGCAATCAAGCCCCAGCTTACGGTAGGTTTTTTTGATGGTCGCCACTTTTTCGCCCACAATTTCTCTTGTATCACCGATTTCTTCTTTGAACGGCTTTTCCCTGCTCGCCCCCAGAATCGTTCCCCCTCTGGTCAGGATACCCGAAAAATCAATCGGATTGAGGGTACGGACATTTTCTTCGATAAGACCCCGAAAACCTTCAGCTATGCCGATAATTTTCATGCCATAGCGGTCATGCGCCGCCCGGCAAACACCCCGTATCGCGGCATTGAGTCCGGGACAGTCCCCGCCCGCCGTCAGTATGCCGAATGTTTTGGTAACACTACTTCGAATGGCAGCCATGCTACTGTTATACAGCAAACTGCGCCAATCGGCAAGGGTTTTTGACACGGCGTATCAATAATGCGAGTTCTTGCAATACATTCGCCATTAACGGTATAATGTTATGAAAGGAGTTATCAATGAAAAACACCGTTTTTTGTTTGGTGCTGTTTTTAAGTTTTTGTGGTTTTTTTGCCTGTGCTTCCCAGCCGCCTGAGCTCGCCTCGCCACCCGAACCGCCGCCCCCGCCGCCGCCCATTGAAGCACCCCCGCCGCCGTCCGTTGAAGCAGATTCGTCCTTTGCTGCCGATCTCGTCCTTGATGGCGCCGAGACTTATATTGTTGTCAGAAGGGACACGCTTTCGAAAATTGCCCGAAAAAAATTTGGTAGTCGAAACGGTTTTTATTATCCGCTTATCATGATGGCCTCTAATATTGCCATTAAGGATCAAGACTTGCTTGAACCGGGTATGGTATTAACCATTCCGAGACTACGGGCCAATTTGAATAGTGCCAAAGCCAAAGCAAGCATGAAGAAATTTTTCTTGGAAACAGCGGCTATTACTAACCGTAAAAGACCGAGAGACGGTACAGGTTTGCGAAGGTTAGCCAATTCCCTGTAGCGGCGCCGCAGGAAAAGCAGCGCCCGGCACTTATGCGTTAACCATTAAGTATTCTGTTCTCCACAATTCATAAATGTGTATCTGTTGCAGTCATCTCCCGCGTTATGACCGTATGTGTCGTTGTATTTTTAAAAATAATCAATGTCTATCATTAACACGCTGAGACTGCCGGCGGTACGGGAATGGCGTTATTAAAATGATTAAAAATATTCATTTATATTTTTTATATTGTGATAGTATTTGCATAATTATACCTGTTATGGTATAAAAATTATATTTATGGAGGTTTAAAAATGAAAACAATTGAGCAAATTGTACCACACATGGAAAAGGTGGAAGTATTTGAAATGCCAAGTGTTATTGTTATCGGCAGAGCAAAAAGAAACAACGAAATAAAGAATTCGCAAATATCTATGGGTGAGCTTTGGAAAGAATGTGATTCAAAGGATATTTTTAGTAAATTATCTGATTTACCACGAATTATTCCCAATCATTGTTTAGGGTGGACAGGTGATTGCCCAGAATCAGATAATCCTGAACATAATTTTACTTATATGATTGGCGTTTTTGTACCGATGAATACGCCAATCCCTGATGGATTTGATTACAGGGTTCTACATAAAAATTTAGTTGGTAAAGGACTTTTTGGAAAAGATATGCCTGAAACAATTGACGAATTAAAAAGTCTTGGATATGAACCAAACTGGGATGATAATAATGGTTGGAATTCAGAATTATATCTTGACGGTGAACCTGACAATGGTTTTAGTTGGCTTATACCGGTTAAACCAATAAAAAATTAAGAAATTGAACAGGAGAGTAATGTAATGAGTAAACAAAATGGATTAAGGATTTTTGAATTTCCAAAATGTAAAATGGTTTCTTCTGGGTACTGTAAAATGGACGAGGACCCTTTTGCAGAAAATGGGAAAATGAAACTCTTTGAAAACTGGTTGGCTGAATATGATAAAAAACGAACAGATCGCTGGTTTATGAGAGACTTTATAATGTATGGCAGGGAAGAAAAGGCTATTATATGGTTTTATGCCGTGCCGGATAATACCGTTATTGATTGCAATTACGAAGTGATAGATTTTGAAGGTGGTTTATACGCATCTGATATCGCTATATTAGGCAATTCTGATGATGAACAGAGGGTATATGGCGCAATAAAAGAATGGGTTAAAAACAGCGATGTATTTGAATTGGATGAAAGACCAGGACATTATGATTTATCGCATGGAATTAATCCAAATCTTGAAAAAGTAATGGGATACTCACAGCTTGAAATCTATGTTCCAATTAAGCTACGAAAGAAATAATTAGATTGAATAAGCTGATCAATTAATTGAGTTTTTATCTTTATATGGATAAATTTAGACTGGATATTGTTCATAGATAGTACACCGATAGGAGGAACATTATGAAAGAAATAAAAAGAGAAGATGTAAACGAAGAATGGGCACATTCTGAAATAATAGAAGCCGGAAATTTTGTTTTTTCTAGCTATTGTATGGGGAATGAAGGACAATCAATTGAAAATCAAATAAAC